>NZ_LR738724.1:625665-938498 GCF_902702775.1 Streptococcus suis | reverse complement strand
TATTGCCAATTACCGAGCATCCTCTCGATGCGTCTTGGGGCTATCAGGTAACAGGCTACTACAGTCCAACTAGTCGCTATGGCAAGCCAGATGAACTTAAGTATTTAGTTGACCAATGTCACCAAGCAGGAATCGGAGTGATTCTTGACTGGGTACCACTTCATTTCTGTAAAGATGCTCATGGGCTCTACCAATTTGATGGTAGTTGGCTATACGAATACTCCTACGAACAAGATCGTGAAAACCACCAGTGGGGGACTGCTAATTTTGACCTTGGAAAAGGACTGACTCGTTCTTTCCTTCTTTCTAATTTAAAATACTGGTTGGAATATTTCCATTTTGATGGCATCCGTGTTGATGCACTATCTTATCTTCTCTATTGGCGTGGTGAAACAGATGAAGATAAGATAAATCATGCCGCTATTGACTTTATCAAACGTGTCAATGCCATGGTCCATACCGACTATAAGGGAGTCCTGATGATTGCTGAAGACTCTTCAAGCTTCCCTAAAGTCACACATCCTCTAGAAGATGGCGGTATTGGATTTGATATGAAATGGGATCTGGGCTGGATGAATGATACACTAAAATTCGTGGAACGCCCTGCTATTTATCGAAAATATCACTCAAATGAAATCACTTTTGGTATGTACTATAACCAAAACGAGCAATTCTTACTACCACTTTCGCACGACGAAGTTGTTCATGGGAAGCATTCCATTATCGAGAAGATGAATGGCGACTACGAAGATAAGTTCCATCTGGCTCGAGTCTACTACAGCTTTTACTTTGCCCATCCTGGAAAGAAATTACTCTTCATGGGAAATGAATGGGGGCATATCCGTGAATGGCACGAATATACAGAAATGGACTGGGGACTGCTACAATTTCCAATCCACCATTCTTTCTATCAAATGATGAAAACATTATCTACTTTCTACAAAGAACATGATGCTTTCTGGAAATATGACTACCAAGCCTATGAAAAAGGATTTAATTGGGTAAAAATAGATGAAGAAGCAAGCCTGTATGCTTTTTCTCGCACTAGCGATGAGCAAGAAATCTTAACTATTCATAACTTTAATGATCAAGAACTATTTGATGTACACTTGGATTTGCCCGCTGACAGCGAATATAAACTTGTCTTCTCATCTAATGCTATTCCAATGGACACATTTAGCCTCTATCCCGATGAAAATGGAGCTAGAATTACTGTACCACGTTTGACCAGTTTTTATCTAGAGCGTGTGAAATAATTATCTATAAAGAATGGAGTATTGAACCGACCCCAATTTTCTGTCTAACTTTTGGGGTGTGGCTCACTTATTCCATTCTTTTTGCATGCAAAAACAACCACCGTTTCCGATGATTGTTCCTTTCTCTTATTCAACACTTGTATATGTTGCAGCTTTCTCAAGGAAAGTATCAAACTCACCACTTGCTTTTACTTCTGCGATAACCTTGTCTATCGCAGTTTTTAGTTCTGTACTACCTTTTGGCAAAGCAATGACTTTCGAATTTTCATCAATCGTTGGAAATTCAACGGATGCAACGGCTAAATCCGAATTCTGTGAAACATAACCAGCAGCAACTGGAGAATCCATTAAAATAGCATCAACTTTTCCTGATTTGAGCTCATTTACAGCTTCACCCATCAAGGTTAAAGAAATTAGGTTAGCTTGACTAATATTTTCTTGTGCGTAGGCTTCCTGTGTTGACCCCTTTTGTACCGCAAGAGTCTTCCCACTCATAGCATCAATTGAAGTGAGTGAATTGGCGCTATCTTTTTTGATAAGTAAGACATCAGAAATTTGATAGTAACTTTCAGAGAAATCAAAAACTTTTGCACGCTCTTCCGAATAAGATAGACCAGCAATTGCAATATCAGCTTTGCCATTTTGAACGCTAGACAATACATTGTCAAAACTCATTGCTGAAACTTCAAGCTTGACCCCAAGTTCGTCGGCTATTTTTTGAGCCAACATAATATCTGCACCAACAACTTCATTCTTTCCATCAACTAGTGCCTGAAACTCGAATGGAGCATAGTCTGGACTAGTTGCCACTACCAATGTACCTTTTTCTTTAATTTTATCCAATGCAGATTGTGATGACGTCGAAGAACAAGCTGCCAATGTCAGTCCTGCTAAAACTGTTGCTGCTAATGCCAAGATTTTTTTCATATTTCCTAAATACCTTCTCTTTATTTTAATAAAATACTTATTCTAAAAACACAAGCTTTTTGATTTTCATTGTATTTTCTTGCATTTTTTCAGAATGTATTCTCATTTTAATTCATTTTTATACATTTGTCAAGAAAATATTATTTTTATTCACTTTAATTGTATAAAATTTAATTGTTAGCAATGGATAATTCATAGGCTTCTTGAACAAATTGATCCATCTGTCCAGATTCTACTAGTTTTGTAATGACAGAGTCAACTTTTTCCTTTAAAGCTGTACTGCCTTTTGGCAAGGCAATAGCATAGGCATCTGAATAGCTACTTTTTATCTCAGTATCTAAAATAACCAAATCATCATTTTTGTCAACATAGGCTTTCGCAATCGGCTCTTCAAAAATAACTGCTTCTACCTTCTGTGATTTTAATTGATTAATCAGCTCTCCGTTCGAAGCCAGAGCAATAACCGTGGAAGACGGAAGCTGTTCTTTAACGATTTGTTCTTGAATAGAACCCTTTTGTGCTCCAATATTTGCCTCAGCTAGAGAATCAAGCGATGTATATTGTGCAAGATCCTCTTTATTTATAATAACTTTATTGGTTGAGGTGTAGTAAGGAATAGAAAAATCATACACTTTTGCACGCTCTTCAGTGGCTGAAATTCCTGAAATGGCAATATCCGATTGCCCTGACTGGACATTGTTCAAAACATTATCAAAACTCATCGCTGAAAATTCGACTTCTACACCCAATTCTTGACCAATGGCTTTTGCAAGCTCAATATCAGCTCCAACGATTGTATCTTTGCCATCAACCAGTGTTCTAAACTCAAATGGTGGAAATTCTGGATTTAATGCAACAATTAGTTTTCCCTTTTCCTGAACATCCTTCAAAGAAGTATCTTCTTGAGTAGCATTTCCACTACAAGCGCTTAGGGTCATCGTTGCCAGTAAAACCAAGCCTGTCATAATATATTTTTTCATCATCATATTCTCCTTTAAAATAATCCTGTGCATACTTATACCGTTTTTTTATATAAAACATCGGACTTTCATTGTAGTGAAATGCATATTTTTTCTCCTTTTTTGAAAGATAAAAACATTTTATGTCATTTTTATACATTTGTCAACTTATTTATTGTATTTTTATTCAAATGTTTTTGTCTTATATAAAATTTAATAAATATTTTCACTTCATCATGTTTTACAATCCCCTAGCTAACATGTAACTACATACTAAAATCAAATGCAATCGAATAAAAAGTTATGCTTTAACAGACATATTTCTTGACAGTGCGTGATATACATAAAATATTCAATCGGCTCTAAAGGGATATTAATATCGTTTATAATTAACTATAAATAAAAGACAAGGACATTAACGGGAATATTCTTGTCTTTTATTTATAGTTTTATTGTAATGAGTAGTCTGTTATTAATAAAAACTAACCTTGATAATACTAATAATTGAATACAAGAATCAATAAGTCTAAAAACAGAAAAAGTGAGTCTTATCTTTGGACTCTATCAGAAGAGTTGTCTGATAGTCTATAGTTATAATTAATTAGAAATATAGATCGTTAATAATTGATTCCAATGACGATGTCGTCGGTAATTCCTGTTTCTGTACTTTATTTTTTCTTTGTCTTTTTATGTATTGTTCAAAATCTCCAGACATACTTGCGTAAGTTGTAAAACGTCGCTTTGCTTGATTCACGGTTTTTTCAAACAATTTATTAGCTTCAATAGGATTCACTCTCTGTAATAAAGCAAAGCGTTCTTGTTTCATCATAAATGATGTCATTTTATCAAAATTTGGTCGCTTATAATCCAAAATCATTGGATTTTTCCCTTCAATATCTAGCAATGGATTATACCGATATAATGACCAGTATCCAGATTCCACAGCCTCTCTTGCTTCTTGCAGTGTCTCCTTCATTCCTCCAACTAATCGATGAGCAATACAAGGAACATAGGCAATTACAATAGATGGACCAGGGTATCGTTCTGCCTCTTCAAAAGCTTTGATAACTTGAACCGGATTGGCACCACTTGCTACTTGGGCGACATAGACATTGCCATATGTCATAGCCATCATCCCCAAATCTTTCTTTGCACCTTTATTTCCAGAAGCTGAAAATTTAGCAATCGCTGCAGTTGGTGTACTTTTTGAAATATGCCCACCTGTATTTGAGTAAACTTCGTTATCCAGAACCAAAATATTAATATCTGCACCACTTGCAAGAACATGATCTAATCCACCATAACCAATATCGTAAGCCCAACCATCACCACCAATAATCCATTGTGATGGTTTTACAAATAAATCTCGCTGTTCATATACTCGTCGTAATAATGGTTTTGACTCATCAAGCTCACACTCTAATAAATTAAGCAATTTTGCACTACGTGCAATCGTACCATTGCTATTATTAATATTCTTAATCCAATCATCAATCAAGTTACATAACAAAGGACTTGCTTCAGTTTTACCTCTCTGCATTATTTCAATTAGAGCGCTTCTTCTTGTTTGGTTGGCAATTAACATACCATAACCAAACTCTGCATTGTCCTCCAACAATGAATTGCTCCAAGCAGGACCTTGCCCTAACTCATTGGTTGTAAATGGAGTTGCTGCTACCATTCCTCCCCATATTGATGAACACCCTGTAGCATTAGCAATCATCATTCTACTGCCAAATAGCTGTGTCAATAATTTTATATATGGAGTCTCCCCACATCCCGAACAAGCACCTGAAAATTCTAAAAGAGGTTTCTCAAATTGTGTATATTCTACAGTACCAATTTTAGCAGGATTTTCTTTAGCTCGCAAAGTCATTGAAAATGCCCAGTTAATCGCTTCTTCTTTTAAATGCTGTGAATTGTCCCCGATGAGTTCAACCATACTTAGAGCCTTGCCTTTCACTGGGCAAGCCTTAACACAAAGCTCACATCCTGTACAGTTTTCAACTGATACTTGAACACGATATTTTAGTCCGTCTTTCCCCTTATAGTCCCTTACAATATAACCTTCTGGCGCCTCTTCTAATTCATCTTCCTCAAGTAGAAAAGGACGAATTGCGGCATGCGGGCAAACAAATGAGCATTGGTTACACTGTACACAGTACTCTGAATGCCACTGTGGCACCTCCCATGATGTACTTCTTTTTTCTTCAGCAGCAGTCCCCAGCGGTATATCGCCCGCAACCATGCCATTATTAATTAAGTCTCCAACAGTTATTTTGCTTCCTTCTTGGCGATTGAGTGGTTCTTGAATAGCAGAAATATATTTAGAGGTACGTTCTGATGGTGCAATATTTTTCGGAAAACAGTGCTTCCATTCCTTAGGTATTTCTATTTTTTCTATAGAAGAAATGGTTGCCTGTAAAAGCTGTATGTTACTTTCTACTACCGCTTCTGATTTCTGCTCATAATTGAGGAGGACTTCCCTTTTCAAGGCCTCAAAAGCCTTCTCCATTGGCAACAGATTAGTTAATTTTAAAAATGCTGCCAGCATACATATGCCAACCTTACCGGGTATTCCTACTTCTTGCGTTAATCTATAAGCGTTTATTATATAAAACTGAATATCATTTTCTGCCATATATTGCTTAATTTTACTAGGAAGTAGGTTACTCAATTTTTCGCTGGGCCATGTCGTATTTAATAAGAAGATGCCTTTGGGTTTCAACCCTTTCAGTAAATCAATTTTTCTTAAATACCCAGGCATTGCAACTCCGACAAAATCTGCTTGCTGAACAGCATAAGAGGAACGAATTGGGGCACTTCCAAAACGAAGATTAGAGGTCGTGATACCATTCTGTTTTCTGGAATCGTAATAAAATGTTCCCTGAACGTTACAATCAACTTCCTCACTAATGATTTTAATAATTGATTTGCTAGAACTAACTGATCCATCACCACCAAAACCCCAAATTTTTGCTTGAAATGTATCTTCCGAGGTCAAGTCCTTTGTAGAATTTACTGAAAGAGATAAATTAGTCACATCGTCAATAATACCTATCGTAAATGGATTTTTAGGTTCTTTCTTTTCTAATTCTTCAAAAACAGCAATAATTTGATCAGGAGTCGTTTCTTTCGAACCCAAACCATACCTACCACCGATAACTTTCAAAAATCGCTGTCCCTGATATAGAGCACTCTGTACATCTACAAAAAGAGGTTCACCTAGTGCTCCAGATTCCTTGGTCCGATCCAATACCGCTACAGTTTGAACAGTTTTGGGAATTTTTCCTAAAAATTCAGACTTTGGAAATGGGCGATAAAGATAAATTTGAACAAAACCAACTTTTTTACCCTTTGCTATTAGATAATCAATTGTTTGACAGATAGTCGGTGCTACTGATCCCATTGCAACAATAATATGTTCAGCTTCAGGGTGACCATAATAACTAACCAAATCATAATCTGTCCCTCGTAATTGATTAATTTTTCCCATGTACTTCTTGACAACGTACGGTAGAATTTGATAGTGGCGATTCACCGTTTCTCTTTGTTGGAAAAACAAGTCTGGCCCTTGGTTAGTCCCAGATACCGTTGGTGAATTAGGATTCATCCCTCTATTTCGGAAAATTCCCAGAGCCTCTTCATTCAGCAAGTTTTTTATCTCATTGTATTCTAAAACTGTAATTTTTTGCATTTCATGGCTTGTTGAAAAACCATCAAAAAAATTTACAAATGGTAGACTAGCTTCTAAGGCTGCCAAATGAGCAACTATGGATAAGTCCATTACTTCTTGAACAGTCCCTTCAGCCAACATTGCAAATCCTGACTGTCTCACAGCCATAACATCACTATGGTCTCCAAAAATACTTAACGCATTTGTAGTGACAGATCTTGCTGCAACATGAAAAACAGTCGGTAGTAACTCTCCAGCAATTTTATACATATTGGGCAACATCAATAATAAACCTTGAGACGATGTAAAGGTTGATGTAAGAGCACCCGTTTTTAGTGAACCATGTACAAAACCTGCTACTCCAGCCTCAGACTGCATTTCAATTACGTTGACTGTTTGACCAAATAAATTCTTTCTTCCACTAACTTGCCAGATATCAATCCATTCTCCCATAGTAGAACTCGGAGTAATAGGATAAATACCTGTAACATCACTAAATGCATATGCTATGTAGGCCGCTGCCTTATTGCCATCCATTATTTCTTGATAGGACATCCTTACTTCTCCTTTGTTCAATATTGATAAATTCATGCTTAGAAAAGCTCACCCAAAACTAGATGAGCTTTCTATTAAATTTTTAATTTCCTTTTGGTAGAATGGTTTCCACTTCTGTATGCGGACGCGGAATGACATGGACAGATACAAGTTCTCCTACTCGTTGTGCTGCAGCTGCTCCAGCATCAGTTGCTGCCTTAACGGCTCCTACATCACCGCGTACTAAAACGGTAACCAAACCTCCTCCAACGTGCTCTTTTCCTATCAAAGTAACGTTGGCTGCTTTTACCATTGCGTCTGCTGCTTCAATAGATCCAATCAATCCTTTTGTTTCAATCATACCTAATGCTTCTGATGCCATTGTCGTGCTCCTTTTAAAAATTTAATTAATTATTCTAATGGGGTAAAATAGTTTCCACTTCTGCATGCGGACGTGGAATGACATGAACAGATACAAGTTCTCCTACTCGTTGTGCGGCAGCTGCTCCAGCATCAGTTGCTGCCTTAACAGCTCCTACATCGCCGCGTACTAAAACAGTAACCAAACCTCCTCCAACGTGTTCTTTTCCTATCAAAGTAACGTTGGCTGCTTTTACCATTGCGTCTGCTGCTTCAATAGACCCAATCAATCCCTTTGTTTCAATCATACCTAATGCTTCTGATGCCATTGTCGTGCTCCTTTTAAAAATTTAATTAATTATTCTAATGGGGTAAAATAGTTTCCACTTCTGCATGCGGACGTGGAATGACATGAACAGATACAAGTTCTCCTACTCGCTGTGCTGCAGCTGCTCCAGCATCAGTTGCTGCCTTAACAGCTCCCACATCACCGCGTACTAAAACAGTAACCAAACCTCCTCCAACGTGTTCTTTTCCTATCAAAGTAACGTTGGCTGCTTTTACCATTGCGTCTGCTGCTTCAATAGATCCAATCAATCCTTTTGTTTCAATCATACCCAATGCTTCTGATACCATTTTATATCCCTCCTTTATTTAATAAGACGTAATTTATTATTTCCTGTAACACCGAGTGCATTTGCTTCTTCTGTATCTAAATGACACTCTAATGTGAAGCTATCACTAACTCGTACCACAACTTGATTAAGAATACCACCACGTTCACCAGGAAGCTCCAATGAGACTACTTGCCCATCTTCAACTCCGAAATGTTTTGCATCACTCGGGTTCATATGGATATGACGCTTAGCCACAATACAACCTCGCTCAATTTGAACAGCCCCTTTTGGACCAATTACGATACAGCCAGGAGTATCTACAATATCCCCTGATAAGCGCAACGGTGCGTTAATTCCTAACTTGAAACAATCGCTTTTTAATAATTCAATTTGCGTATCACTTCGGCAAGGACCTAATATCCTAACTTTTTCAATGATTCCCTTCGGACCCACAAGTGTTACACATTCTTGATAAGCACATTGACCCTTTTGCGATAAATCTTTCAATTTATGAAACACATACTCTTGACCAAATAATGCAACTGCATGTTCCTGAGATAAGTGAATGTGGCGATTTGACACGCCCAACGGAATGACATTTCTACCAAAAACGTCTGCTTTTTTTGAATTTTCTTCTACGTTTGGAGTTGATTTTCTACAATCAGACTCTTTGCCATCTAAGTAATCAATCACTTTATAAAAGAGGCTCTCTAAATCTTCACTCACTGTCTTCCCCCCTATCTCTTTTTCAATGCAGAGAGAATTTCTCTAACTATTGCTTCATTGTCAATATTTTCGTTAATTTCGACTATGGATTCATCCGCTAAAGTTTCTTGACGTCTTTCAAAAGCAGCTTGAATATCTTGTGGCGTTTGATTCAATGTATCCTTAACAGGTTCGATTGTCGGTGTACAATGAACACTAGCCGAACATACTGCATCAACTGTTGCCTCTGACTTTGATAAAGTTGTCTGTTTTGGAAGCGCTTGAAAGCGATGGTCATTCGCGACAATTTGTGTGACGTCTCTTACACCGTATGCTACGGTCTTGATATTAATCAAATGCTCAGGAGTTAGATTGTCTGAAACTGAGCTACCACCATCTGTACCACAACCAAGAGTAAAGGCAATTGGTAAGCCCGTTGAAATACCTGTTCCTCCTTGGCTACCACCTGTGTTAATTAGAATACGAGAAGCAGGCTTACTTGAAAAGCGGAAAATCATATCTGGATCACCTGTATGTAAGCTCATAGTATGACCAATACCATTTTGTAATAGCTTAATACTAAGCGCACAAGCTTCCTCCCAATCTTTCACCACATAAAAACCTAATACTGTAGTCAATTTTTCAAATGATAGTGGGTTTCCTTGACCTACACCAACTTGTGGACCTACTAAAATATTTGTATCAGATGGGACAGAAATACCTGCTGCTTCCGCTATTTTAATCGCTGGCTGACCTACAAATTTAGGATTCATCGCTGGATTGCAACTATGTGAATTTCCTCTGAAAAGTATTTGACAAACCTTATCAGTTTCTTCTTTCGTCATTAAATAACAACCTTGTGCTTTCAATTCTTGAAGTACTAAGTCTTTGTTGGCTTCTTCACAAATAATAGCTTGCTCTGAAGCACAAATAGTACCATTATCAAAAGTTTTAGATGCTACTATATTTGAAATAGCTTTTTTTACATCTGCTGTTTTTTCAATATAGGTGGGAGAGTTACCAGCTCCGACACCAATTGCGGGTTTACCACTACTATAGGCAGCTTTTACAATTCCTGGTCCACCTGTTGCAATAATAAGCGCAATATCTTTTGAATGCATCAATTCATTGGTTGACTCCATTGTTGGATTCATAACGCACCCTACTATTGATTCCGGTGCTCCAGCTTCAACCGCAGCTTTTCTCACTAACTCGGCTGCCGCCACACTACAACGTTTTGCAGAAGGATGAGGAGCAAATACAATAGCGTTTCGAGCCTTTATTGAAATCATGGACTTATAGATTATCGTAGAAGTTGGGTTAGTTGAAGGAGTAATTCCTAATATTAATCCCATTGGTTCTGCTACTTTGAAAATTTTATTTTTCTCATCAAACTGAAGAATGCCTGTGGTTTGATATTCCTTTATTTCATCATACAACAAAGTAGAGGCTGCATAATTTTTAAAAGCTTTATCTTCTAATTTACCAAACCCTGTCTCCTCTACGGCTAAATCTGCCAAATAATAAGCATTGGTTTCAACTGCCTTCACAATATTTTTTAAAATAGCATCAATTTGTTCATCCGAAAAATATGCAATTTGATTAGCAGCTTCTTTACCATTTCTCACAAGATCACGCGCTTCTTGTATAGAGCAAAGATCTACATCCAGTGTTTTCATGTTTCAGGCACCTCCTAAAATTATTCTTTATCATTTTTCAGCTGACGAGAGTGCTTATCTACCAATAATTCAATCATCTTTCTTCTTATCATTTTGGATAATTCTTCTTCTGTAACATAAATATTATTATTGACAATCAACGCACGAAGTTCTGCCGCCTTCTTTTTTTCCAATTGTCTTTTGTATTCTTCTACTGACATCACTGCCTTTTCTTCAATGGTTTCCGCATTTTTTTCGTCTGTCCCAATGCTAACTGTCACCTCAGTGTCAACTATTCTATCTGCTGGTTCTATGTGTTCCGAAATTTCTTTACGTTCTTCTGTTGAATTGTTGGCAGAAAGGAGGTCATCTTGAAGAGCTGCAATCGACTCGTTTTTCTTTTTTACAAAAGGTACTAGTTGGGCATCTGGCCTAGGAATGACATGTGAACCATACAGCAATTTCACTCCCAAGTGCTGAACAGCACTTGCTCCAGCTTCCACAGCTGTTTTTACAGCGCCAACATCACCTTCCACAGTAATTGTAACCAAACCGCCACGAACTTTTTCTAATTTCAGTAGCGAAATATTTGCAACTTTTAGCATAACATCTGCTGCTTCAATGGCTCCGATAAATCCATATGTTTCTATCAAACCTAATGCCTTCATTATTTTTTACCTCCTGAACTACATTAAATCTGCCCAGTTCGATGGATAAGTAGTATAAAATAATTTCGCATTATCAGGTGATCCCCATATTACATCAGAACCTGATGGTACAAATATTACGTCACCTTCACGTGCTACAAATGTCTGTCCATCAATTTCAATGGTCACAGTTCCCGAAATAACATAATCTATTTCTTCATAAGGCAGTTTCCAAGCAAATTTAGAATTCTCAATTGTCAGAAATCCTGCACTCATCTTGGACTCGTTTTGACCAACAAGTTCTTGAAAACCGACCTTGGTATTTGGTGTGCCAGTATCAAAGTCATCCATGCGAACAGTTGATCCACGAACAATCCTCATCCCATTTGTATGTGAGACAAAGCGATACGGTTTTACTTCTTTTTCAGACTGATCACCTGCATTCATCAAAATATTCTTTAAAATATGTAGGATTTCATCGGTGCTAACTCGTTGTTCGTTTATGCCTGATGTCATCTTTTCGCATTCATTACAATACTCGAATGATATATTGTATTTCTTAGCTTCATCCTGTGCAGCCGGTGTTATAATTGTACCTTTTTCAATATAACAAATTTTCTGGCCAGCTTCTTCACAGGCTAAGATATCCTTTGCAACAATTAATTTTGACATTGTTTCTCCTTTCTATTCCAAAAATCGATTCATTTCGCCACTCTGCTGTTTAATTTGATTGTAATTCTCGTCAACAATTCCTATAACTGCAGCATCAACTGGCATCTGATCATTTTCCATCATGCGACGAGCTGCAGAGCCTGTCGCAACAATAACCCTATCACCTATACCAGCACCAATCATATCAACAACAACCATAATCTCGCCTGCACGGCTACCACCAACTACCTTTGCTAGCAAAAATTTTACACCGCTTAAGGCATCTGATTTTCTAGTAGCCCAAATAGTATCTACTAATTCTGCAACTAACATCTTGCCTCCTAATATATAATATTTTCACTACAATTCATTGCAATTCCAATTGGGGTAACAAACATAGGATTTCGAGGTTTAACCGTTCGAATTCCTGTTTCTTTTTCAATAATTGTTTCAATTCCTGTTAAACAACTAGTACCACCAACTAAATAAATAATATTGACATCATATCCTTTAATATGGTTATTTATTATACTGGCAACTTTCTCAACAACTGGTTTTAATACGCTGAGGAGCTCTCCATGATTAGCGTTATTACGTTTATAATCATCTGCTTCTTCAAACGACAATTGATATGCCCCAGATATTACCAATGTAAAGTGTGTTCCACCAGTGGCCTCGTCAACAGTTTTCACAACTTCTCCATCTTTTAAGATGGATATACCTGTTGTTCCTCCTCCGATATCTACAATGGCCCCATTTTCAAGACCAACTATTGTATTTGCAGCCGTTGGTTCATCTAACAAAGCCGTTAGTTCAAAGCCTGCTCCTTGAACAACATTTTTAATGACTCCACCATCCAAAACACCTGTTCCAGGAGGCAACGCAGCCGATGCATAAACCAGTTCCGTTTGCAATTGTTTTTCCAGAGTATCCTTTAACTCTCTGACAATTTGAATAGCTCCGATATAGTCGACTATCATCCCATCTTTGATAACATTTGCGCTACGATGAGCCCCAGCTACGATATTTCTATTCTCATCAAGGACAACTAAGACGATATAGGCCGTACCTAAATCAATTCCTGTATAATAGACTCTACTACTCTTGACGATAGGTCTTTTCTCAGCATTTTCAAAATCCTCTACATACTGATCACATGTTTTAGGTAATTTTTTTGAGATCATCACCCACCTCCTCACATCTATTAATACAATCTATAATGATACCGGCTAAATAATTAACGGCGTCTTGCAATACTATAGGTGGCTTTTCACCAAATTTTTCCGAGAAGGCTTGAAACTTGAAATAAAGCGGAAATAGATAGGATGCAATCTTTCCTTTTCTAGTCTTTAACAGAAACCTTACTCTACTCAGATACTCAACCATATCTGACTTATTCATTTTCTGTTGATCTTTCCATCTGAATTGAATCGGTTTCGTGGATGATTTACTGGACATAGATTGTTCCAAAGCACAAAGTTCTTCAGAAATTGAAAAGTCCAAATTCATTACTTCAAAGGCTACTTGTAATAGCTCACTTCGAAGTAACAACCAGTCATTAGATTCGCTTAAGCTGACATCATTCACTTTGGAACCATTGATTGTCGAGGTTTGTCTGTTAGATTTTTTTTCCCCTTCATCAATAATCTTCACTTTACGATCCATGAGGAAAGTCTTAGCACCTGGGGTCAATCTTGTCTGATTTTGAATAGTGAAGGTTTCAAAAGGATTGTCACGATAAATAAGACGTAAATCATCTTCTGTTAAATATTTCATAACATCCTCCTTCCATCCAATAAATTTTTCCAAAAGTCACTTAACGCAGCGACCGATAAAGTTTCTCAATTTGTCCTAGTGTCACCGTTCTTGGATTTGTTGGTGTGCACGCATCTTCCATGACTCTTTGTGCCATTTTCGGAATCATACTTTCAAATTCTGCCCGATTAATGCCCAGGTCTTCAATTCTTGCAGGAATAGACATTTTTTCAGATAATTGTTTAATTGCACTTATAAGTGCTACAACTGACTGGGTAGGAGTAATTTTTGCAAGTCCTATTATTTCTGCAATTTCAGCATATCGTCTTGTCACGTCCGTCTCTCCGTGGGCTTCCAAGGAAGCGTTATATGAAATTACATACGGTAACAAATAGGCATTAATCCTACCATGTGGTACATGGAAAAATGCTCCTATCGCATGGGATAGGCTGTGGCAGATACCTAAACCAGCATTATTAAATGCAATACCCGCAATTGACGAAGCATTATGCATTTTTTCACGAGCGAGTATATTATCTCCATTTTTATATGCCTCTAACAAATATTTCCAAGTTAACCGAATACCTTTCTCAGCACACGCATCAGAGAAATCACTTGCTTTATTAGAGACATAGGCTTCTATACAATGAGTCAATACATCCATTCCAGCATCTGCTGTTACTGATGGAGGAACAGTCTTGGTAAACGTTGTGTCTAAAATTGCGAGATTTGGAACCATTGAATCATCTACCAGGGCAATTTTCTCGTTATATGCTGGATCGGAAATGACAGCAAAAGCTGTATTTTCACTTCCTGATCCACTTGTAGTCGGAATTGCAATTAAGTAGGGACTTTCAGTTTTTTCTGTTTCAGAATATACACGAATCACTGCTTTAGCTGTATCCATTGCTGACCCCCCGCCTAGAGCAATAACTGTGTCTGGCTTATAATCTCGAATTTCAGCAATACTTTCAGAAACAACTTGGACTGTCGGATCCGGAACTACTTTTGAGAAAATCTTAAAGGTAGCTCCTGAATTCCTCAAAACTTCTGTAACCTTTCCGACCATTTGACTTTGTTCCATAAAAGGATCACAAATGATGTAGGCTTTTTGAATTGGTAATTCTGAAATTTTTGTTATAGCTCCTTTTCCAAAAATGAAACGAGGACCTACATGAAATTCTTGTATTTTCATTGATTACCTTCTTTTAATTTTTTAATCTTTTCAAGTAATGCAACATATGTATCATTATTTTCTAAATCTAATTCAATTAATTCATTCACACCTGTTTCTCTCAATTCTAATAAACAATCCGTTGTATTCTTCTCCGATTGTTCAGAATGGTGAACAATTACACCAAGACTAGGAATTCTAAAAACTTGAGCAAAATTTGGCGAATAAACTCTATAATTACGATCAGATGGTAAAAGCATAACGATACAATCGGCATTTTGTTGCGTTGCAATAATATGTTTTTTCATTCCCGGACTTCTCAGATAACTATCGGGAACATAAATAGTTCTAGAACCATATACAATCGATTCTATTAGTTTGATGTCACATCTTCCTTCAAGAAATTGAATTACTTCTCGTTTACCACTATCCTCCGGCCCAACAACCAATATTCTTTTTTTCATGATTTTGTTAATGGAACAATCGAGAATCCCAAATTTTCTTTAAAATAGTCAAGAATCCGTTGCAAAGCTGTTTCTACACTTTGTACATCCCCGCTAAACATGACTGAGCCCGTAAATCTATCTACAAAACAAATATCTACATCAGCCGATTTACCAGATAAGTCAGCGGCAATTATTGCAGTCTCATAAGGAGTAATTGCTAAAATTCCAATAGCACCTCTATCTTCAACGCCAAGGCTATCATAAACAGCCTGAATAGGTGCCGCAATAATATGAGCTAAGGTTATTTGTTTCCCTGGAACCGACTCCTGAATAATACGTTCCATTTTCTCCATAGGACCACCACCTCACTAATAGATCAATGTTTTACAACATTCACAAGCAGATCACTGGCTAGAATATAGCTCTCAATCCTATCCAAATCAAATTGACTCAGTGAAGGATCTCCTTTAATTTGGTATTCAATCCCCAATTGTTTGTACTTATTAACACCCAACTTGTGGTAGGGGAGTAAATCAATTCCTTTAAAGTTCAAACTATCTTTATACGGGAGTAAAAAATCAATAATCGCGCGAATTTCTTCCTCGCTATCATTAATTCCTTTTAACATTGGCATGCGTATTTTTACATTATAGCCGGCGTCTAGTAACCATTTTAAATTTGTTAGAATTCGTTCGTTTCCTACACCTGTCCATTCATTATGTTTTTTTGAATCCATATGTTTCAAATCAAATAAGAATAAATCAGTATATTCCGCAACCTTCATCACAACCTTATTTGGTACATAGCCTGCGGTCTCTACGGCAGTGTTTAATCCATCTTGCTTACAAGCTTTAAGCAAAGCAAGAGCTCCTTCACCTTGTGCTAGGCATTCACCACCGGACAACGTAACCCCTCCGCCAGACATTTCGTAGAAGGCATCATCCTCATGTATGATATCCATCAATTCTGAAATTGTCTTAGATTCTCCTGCAATTGTTAAAGCTCCTTCTGGACATCCCTCTATATCGGATTTACTAGGACGTTTTTTCTGATAGCGAGTCACATCAATCGGATGTTCCTTATCAGTATAATCATATGGTATAGGCGCTTCCTCATTAGCAAATTTAAAACAAACACTTCCAAGGGGACAAGTCTTAGCACATGCATTATATGGTCTACATAATGTCTCTTTATGCATAATATTCGTCCCAAACTCAAGCCCTTCAGGATTAGCACACCATTTACAACGCATTGGACAACCTTTGAAGAAAACAATTGTACGAATACCTGGACCATCATATAAATTGTATTTTTGAACATTGAATACATTGATTCGTGTTTCATGTTTTTTAATCGTTGTCACTTAACTTCTCTCCTATCAAGCGCAGGCAGTAGGATTTCTTTCAGAGATCCTTTACGCCTCACATATACTTTAAATTCGTGTCAGTACTGTACGAGCAATAATTTCATCCTGTACATCTTTACACAATTCAACAAAGAATGCACTGTAACCTGCTACACGTACAATTAAATCACGATATTTTTCTGGATGTTGTTGTGCATCTAGCAAAATTGCATTATCAAGGTAGTTAAATTGCATCTCACCATTACCAAGGATACTTGCTGTTCTCAGGAGAGTTATCAAGCTCTCCTCACCTTGTGGTGTATCAAGAAGTCCTGCCATAATCTTAAAGTTATGAACCATACCAATATTCATATTTTCATTGGCCATCTTAGAAACAGATTTAATAATAGCAGTTGGGCCTTTGGTATCCATACCATGATCTGGCGAAATACCGTCAGACAGTGGTGTCCAGGCACGACGGCCAGATGCCGATGCACCTGTAATCTGTCCAAGCGGGGTATTATTTGAAATAGATAGAGTACCATGACTTAGGACAGAATAGAGTGTTTTATATTTACGATGTTCCTCTTCCGTAAATTCAATAATATCTGATGCAAAGTAATCCACATAATCATCATCATTACCATATTTAGGTGCTGCTAAGCAATCTGCTCGAATTTGATCATATCCTTCAAAATCAGCTATCAGTGCTTTATTCAATTCGTCAAGAGTATATTTCTTATCTTCGAATACTAATTTCTTGATTGCTGCCATTGAATCTGCATAGTTTGCAAGACCAGACCAAACAACACCAGGTCCAAAGTTGTACATTGCACCACCAGATTTTACACCTCGACCATTTTCCATAGTTCCTTCATACATCATAGACATCAAAGGAGCTGGAGCTAATTCACGTTGGACACGCTGAGAAATAACTGTCATCACAGAAGTCCATTTTGTAACATATTTGATAGTCTCTTTAACAGCGGCTTCAAACTGTTCAAACGTTTTATATTGGTCCAAAGATCCCATGTCTGGGGTAACTGGTTTACCGTACCACAATGGGATTCCATGATTTAATGTTGTTTCAATCAAGATTGGCCATTGAGTATAGGCTGTCGATGTCCATTGATACAGACGACCTGAT
Organism: Streptococcus suis; assembly: GCF_902702775.1. Taxonomy (NCBI): domain Bacteria; kingdom Bacillati; phylum Bacillota; class Bacilli; order Lactobacillales; family Streptococcaceae; genus Streptococcus; species Streptococcus suis. The sequence goes on along the minus strand of NZ_LR738724.1, from coordinate 920,641 downwards.
TTTTGTGGCTCAACACATCCCATCAAACAGTAATCACGCGCGTCCTCCATTGAAACACCCTTAGCCAACATCATTTTAATATGCGAATCATCAAAATGGCATGCTGGGAAACCAATACCTGCTCGAACGACATCAACAATTTTCTTCAAATATTTCCGCGGTGACTTATTATTAATGCGAGTCGCTAAAGTAGGTTGGTATACTTTTACATGTCGAATAGCATCCATCAAGAGATAAGTTAAGTCATTTGTTGCATCACGTCCTTCACGAGTAACACCACCCACACACATGTTAACGAATGGTTGATATCCCGCAAAAAATTTTGAAGAACCTTCAGAAGTAAGCCACATCATTTCTGACATCTTAATAAACATACAACCAGCCAATTCAAATGCTTGATAGTCATTCATTCGACCAGCTTCAATATCACGTTTATAGAGTGGGTACATATATTGGTCAACACGACCAATAGATAATCCAGTTTGGTTTTCTTCACACAGCAACAGATGTTGAATTGTTACAACATATTGCATCGCTTCCCAGAAGGTTTCTGGTTTATGAGCTGGGACATTAGCATTTACACGGGAAATCATTTCCAACTCAGCTTTACGTTTAGGATTTAATTCTTTTGCCGCTAACTCAGCTGCATGTTCAGACATGCGTTTAGCATAAATCATCACGCCTTCCGCAGTAAGGATTTGTGCTTTATAGAAATAAATTTTTTCCAAATCATCTGGATTTCCATAGTCTAATTTTGAAAGGTGTGCTTCTGCCTCAGCTTTTATATCAAGCATCCCTTTACGCATACCCACAACATCATAACCAGGGTTGGAGTCACCTCCGCCTGAACAAGCATGGTATGAGCAATCAGAAACAAACGATTCACCTGAAAGCTCCCATGCACCAGCTTCACGATATTGTGTTTCACAAGCCTCATCTACAGAACGACCTTCCCAGTATGGGAAAATTTCTTCTCTCAGTACTTTTTTATCTTCTTCAGACAATGCGTACGGATCTTGTGGACGTGTTGATACAGTATCAATTTCATCACGCAACCAACGCCACGATATATCAGGTGAGAATGCACCAAATCGTGCACCACCGTTAGGGGCCCCTACTAACAATTCATTATCTTGAATGACTACGGGTGCAATTTTACAAAATTCCTTGAAAGCTGTCCCACGTAGAATTGCTTTTGGCATACCTTCGTTTTCTTTAGAAATTCGTGTTAAATTCGTAGCACGAAGTAAAGAAATGGTTGGTTGCGCTTTCAAATATTGATTTTTTAAAGCTTGCAAGCGAGGTGTAATCCCATCTGGAACTTCTGTCCCCTCCGCTGCAAGCGATACTTCATTTGTAAAATGAACCTCTGGCTTTGTAATATCATCTGAAACACTTTGGAAAATTTTCACCAGAGAAGCACGCTCTTCAGCACTTAATTTTTTTGTAGCTTCTTCTAGCTTAGCTGTAAATTCCTTCATATCCATATTGAATACTTCCTCTCTTTTAAACAATCACACTAAATCTTATCATTAAATTCAAAACCAACGTGACGGGTATAGGTCAAATGTCTGGGCGTAATGTTTTCTGAGCTATATCCTTTACCGGTTGTAATGCCACCTAAAATTAATGAGGTAGGAAAATTAGAAACAATACCCGTCGCAACACATACCGTCGGAGCATTTACGACAATTCTTCCAACTTTTTTGACTAAAGCAAATTCTCTAATAATCTTCCAATCTTTGGAATGGATAGTAAGTGTGTGACCCATTTTTAGTTCGTCTAATAGATTCATACACTTAACACAGGCCAATGTCCAATCAGGTTCTAAATACACTATTATTATCGGACACAGCAGTTTTCGACAAAAATAATCCTCTTCATTCATGTAATCTTGTATAGATACGAGGACCTTAGTTCCCTGAGGTACTTGTATACCAGCTTTCTCTGCTAACCAAATTGCTGACTTTCCGATGTAACTTCTGTTTACATTTTTTTCTGATTGTCTTAAAAATTTAGTTAAATTCTCAGTTTCTGTATCTGACAGCAAGTAGGCGCCATTCCTTTTCAGACTATCTTTAATTTGATCTGCAATAATATTTTCCGTAACAAGAAACTGTTCCGCTCCTGGTAAAATCCCATTCTGAAAACTCCTAGAGTGAATAACATCTCTAACTGCTTTTTCTAAATCCGCACTTCTCTCTATAAATACTGGACCAGATGACTCTCCACCAAATATTAACGGAGTGTTTGTAACAAACTTATTTGATATATATTCTGAACATCCAATATTAAGAATGAGCGAAACCTTATCACTAGACAATAATTCTACTATTCCTGCATCACTGATTGTTTCTCCTAAACTGATACCACCCTCTGAATATCCCGACTCTTCTGCTAATATGATTAGTTTTTTCAAACTATCTAAAGTTGCCTTCGTAGAACGTTGATTGGCAATAAATATCATAGCATTCCCTGTTTTCATTGCAAGTAAGCAAAGGTTTACTAATAAAGTAAATGTTGGATGAGAGGGCAACATAACGGCAATAACTCCTAGAGGAGCACCAATTTTTATACATTTTTCTTTGGGATTGCCACCAATAATACCAACATAGTTCTCATTCTGCAATGTCTCACCAAAACGTTTAATAAAATGTGTACACAAGAAAAGTTCATCTTCTTCTACGCCATAATCGTTTCCTGCAACAAAATCATGAACATAACCTCTCATACTAGATTGTAAAGACTTTATAAAAATAGAGATAATGGTATCTAAATCTTCTTGACCGTACTTTTCCAGATGAACAAAAGACATTTGACCGTTCAGAAGCAAATTTCGTATCTCTTGAATTGATTCTAAATCTTTGTCAATATATCTCATATCGTCCACACTTTCCTATTCTACTGTTTCTTCTGGGAACATCATTTCCAATGAATATCGATCAATAATTTTCTTCAAATCTTCATGAGGTCCTGGGATAACGACACTACTGTATACTTCAGTCCCCATCTTTTCTACCGCCTTAACCCCTGCTTCTACTGCTGTTTTACAAGCAGCAGTCTCACCTTGAACAATTACTGCAATATAGCCAGATGCAGTATTAACATACGCAATAACATCGACGTCTGAAGCTTTTACCATTGCATCTGCTGCTTCAAGTGCGTAGACAAGACCGAATGTCTCCACTGCTCCAATCGCTTGATATCTTTCCATTGCTTGCTCCTTTATCAATTATCAATATCATGTACAGAAACCATATCGCCAACTGACGAAATCGGTCTAGGCATCACATTGTGCGCTGTTAATTTCCCAATTGCATCTGCTGCACGTGCACCAGCTTCTACGGATGCCTCAACTGCCGCCACATCACCAACTACCATTATTGTTACTAATGTAGAGCCAACATTTTCATATGAAACTAGCTTAACATTACTAGCTTTCAACATCTTATCACACGCTTCTAGAGCTGGTACTAAACCAACCGTTTCAACAAGCCCTAAGGCTTGACCACCACGATATCTCATCTTTCTACTCCTTTAGCTTCGAAATTCTTTTGCGATATATTTTTCTACCGCATACCTACCGTCATCGTTTATTTGATAACGTATCCGTAAGTTACCATTTTCATCTAAATCATATCCAGTTTGAACCAGATAACCATTGCATTCCAAAGACATTAAATGTTCTAGGAATAAATCTTCCCTAAACTGTTTTTCATTTCCAAATTGAGATTTTAAAGCTGACATAACTTGGAACACATCTGCTTCTTCCACAGTGTTCATATAATTAAGTACAGCAGTCCTTGCTGGTAATAATTTCATGGATTATTCCCTTTCTTTTCTAAAAAAATCCAATGGGTTAGTTGTTACTAGTATCGCTCCTCCAATAATAACAAGTGAACCAACTACGATTGTTGTAGTAATTGGTTGTCCTAAGAAGAGAATACTCAACAGGACACCCCAAAGAGCGTAGGTGATATTTAATGACATTCCAATTGCAGTACCGACCATTGCATTCGAACGATACCATTCCATATATGAAATACCTACAAGAGTCCCAGAAATTAATAAAAGGAATACTAAGAATGGAGAGGTTAGTGTAGCGGTAAACAAGCCGGTAGCTCCGATAATTGGAACAATAATAACCATTTGTATCAAACCTGAAACCAATTGGCGTAACGTTACTGTAACTTCTGAATCAAGCATCGCGCCACCAAAACTTGAAATAGTTCCTTCAAGTCCCCAACATACTGCGGCTACAACAGCTAAGATAATTCCTAATGTGAAATTAGGAGCTCCTTCAGGCTTCACTAAATTAATTACGACTGCACCAGCAACACACATCAACATCCCTGCAACAACTCGCATATTTAATTTTTGCTTCAAGAAAATAGCGGAAAAAAGTGCTCCAAAAGCTGCCGTAGTTGCTGAAATCGGAATTGCAAATGCACCAGCCAAATATAGTCCAACTAAATAAGCTCCATTTGCAACCGGTCCTCCCAGAATATAACCAAGTACCATTATTTTACCTGGTTTAGTAGCTAGCGTTCTGCCAAGCTCCTGAAACTTTCCATTTTTTATAACTCCTAATAAGAGCATGCATCCGCCGAGAAAATCGTTAATCGCCCCCATTACAAAAGGTGCGGCTAGAATACCTACGGCTGACTTAATGGGGTCAAAACCTTGTAGGATCATAATCACAAATGAGTATAATCCATAAAATAAGCCAGAAATAACTCCGCTTCGGATACCTGCAATATGGAATTTCCGAGTCGTTTCAACCATTTTTTGTTGTGCAATAGCGCTTGTTGTTTGTTCCATACAAATGTCCTTCCATTTCTAGCAAAACACTACTCATTTAGTCGTAGGCAAGATAGTTTCCACTTCGCTATGAGGACGTGGAATTACATGAACCGATATAAGTTCTCCTATTCTTTGTGCCGCAGCAGCGCCAGCATCCGTTGCTGCTTTGACAGCACCAACATCTCCTCTAACCAAGACAGTGACCAAACCGCCACCAACATGTTCTTTGCCGATTAAAGTAACGTTCGCTGCTTTAACCATTGCATCAGCCGCCTCTATTGAGCCGACTAATCCCTTAGTCTCAATCATTCCCAATGCTTCAGAACTCATGACACTACCTCCTTTATATATTTTTTACTAAATTGATAACTGTATTAATTACTTAATAGAGCAATAAAATTCTTGTCATAGTAACATTGTAAACCCTTCCATAAAGTCAAAGTCAATGATTTTTTTATAATCTACAAAAATAATCTTATTTTCTCCAAATTTATGAATTAATTCACCATTTCCCTATCTCTTACATTGATACTTAGTCAAAATATTCAACCATTTTAATTAGAATGTTTCCACAATTTTAACAAATAAGCATAATTTCATATTTTTTGCAAGAAATTTGTCTGAAAAACTTTATCCTTAGGGAAAAGTTTGGAAGATGGGTAAAATTACTGTATTTTGTAATTGTAAAATAAAAAGATTGAGGATGATATTTTATATCATCCTCAATCCATTCCATTAATAAAATGTTATTTTCGATTAATTTCCTCCTGTGTAACAACAGGAATAATGATTTCCGTTACAAATTCATCTAAATTTTGAGTAACCCAGTAGTCAATAACATGTCTCTCATAACATTCATTTTTTAAATCATATTTATGTTCTTCAGCATAATCTATCAAACGCTCGTATGTTTTACCTATACACTCTAATGGTCCTATATGATAGCAACTCAAAGCCATGAAACCTCCAAAAGTTGAAAAGCTTGCTGACTCTGGAAAGCAATGTTGCAGAATTGTCGCAAACTCACTTTCTCCGTTCATCTTACTTAGATAAGAACTGTATTTTAAAATAACAGGACCTGACACCTCTAAGCTATGCGATTCTAAGTGCCTTATCCACTCAAGATTTATTATTGATTCCTTATAATTATAGTGATAAGGTTGTTCAAGGTAACAATAACTAGACTGCTCGGAATAGTATTTAACACTAATAATGGGTTCAGACTTTGAAACAGCAGATAGCTTCAGATTCTGTAAACATAATTCCCCCTCAATAATCAACTCTAACCAATCATCTACTGATGAAAGCGCAATTGATAACTCCTCACGTTCTGCATTTATCTCATCGCGTCTTTTCTTGAGATGATGATAGTGTGTTGAACAACCAGCTACACTAATTAACTCTTTAATTCTCTTTAGATTCAAACCAACTTGCTGATAGTACTTAATTAGCGGTATCAACAGTAAAGTTTCTTTATCATAATACCGATATCCATTCTCACTCGAAATATGCGTAGGATGGATTAGGTCTAAGCTTTCATAATAGCGTAGTGTTTTCGTTGAAACACAGCTCATTGCAGCTGCCCTACCGATTGAAAATAGATTGTCTACTCCCATACACCCTCCTCTTTTTATTAGTAATATAAGCATACGATATGACTTCATCTTAATATACAATTTATTAATTGTCAACGTTTTCACAAAGAATTATTAATTTCAAAAAAGAATATATATCCAATAAAAATATACTAGGCAACCGAAATTACAGACAAATCAAGTAATAAATAGCCGTTCAATATCCAATAATTCCTTATTTTATATAATAATACCTGCGAATTACAACACAAATAAAAAAGAAGCTCAGATTGAAAAAAAGTCCATTTTGGACAATTTTCTTCAATCTTTTTTCTTTATGTTGAAAATAAAAAACTCTCAGAAACACCGAAATATCAATGTTTCTAAGAGTTTAATAATTTGCTATCTTTCGTAAACTTCTTCAATTTTTTATATTTTTAGGAGTTTGTCTACGTTCTGAAGAAGCTATTTCTAGCTTCTACCTAAAATTCCTATCCCACTCTCCATCTTCATTTTTTCTAGTATAAAAGAACTCGGACAAATCTGGCTCATCCATGACTTTCAGTATTTCTAGCAAATCATAGGCCAAATCCATCTGAGGCAGCTCCGACTTCTCGACCCAACGTACCTCACCTTCTTCAGTTGATCGGATAGTTCCTGTAAACTCTGTTGCCTTATAGAGAAATACAATATAACGATGCCCTTCCTTATCCGGCCAATGCTTTATTCCGACTAATCGTGCATTTCCAATCGTCAAGCCAGTCTCCTCAAAGACCTCACGAACAACCGAATCATGGAAATTCTCGCCTTCTTCAATATGTCCACCTGGAAAGGCAACACCAGACCAACGATAACGCTTGGGATCTCGAATCTGTACAACGACCTTCCCTTCCTTATCTTCGATTAGACACATGTTGGTCAAAGTGACCATTTCTTTTCTAGCCATTTTCTCTCCCTTTCTGTTTTAAAATCATTCTATATTCTGTACGTTCTGCACCTAAATTGACCGTTTTTTTGACACCATCAAATCGGAAACCAACTTTTTCATAGAAGGCAATGGCACGCGCATTCCCCTCCAATACCCAGAGAGTAACGCTTTCGTAGCTCTGCAATTTTTCCAAAGCTGCCTGCATGAGCTGGTAGCCTATCTTCTGATCATAATAGTCCGCCAAGACATAGAGGGTGTAGAGCTCCCCTGCCCCTTGCAAATCCTCCTGACTAGACGAGCCGTAACAGGCAAAACCAACCACCTTATCATCCATCACAGCTATCAAGATATTCTGAGGATACCGAACCGCCCAGTCTTGACAGCGTTCTAAGGTGTAAGTATTCTTTAAAAATTCCTGAGGTAACAAGTCAGCATAGGCTTCCTGCCAAGCCTTCCAATGTACATAGGCCTTGCCTAGCATTTCACTTTCCGTTTCCAGTGGTTTAATCATCATCTAATATACCTCCGAATTTTTTCCTCTAGTATACATTAAAAAACAAGTTGGCACAAGACCAACTTGTTAATGATTATTTAATTAAAAATCGATGTTCTGAAGTCATTTGTAGAGTTCATCAAGGCTTGATAAACTTTTACTTTGAGTGCATGAACTCGACTGTTGTTCAAGTTGAGACTGTTCGCTTGGATGTCTGCTTCCATAGCTTCTTTCATCAAGGCTTGCAACTGTTCAAAGCTTGTGACAGTCACTTCCTTGGTCGAATCAGCAACACCAAGTTCATACTGCATGGTAAACGGTTTGAGTTGGCCTGCTGCAGCTTTTTCCAAACGCTCAGTAAACATGGCTTTCTTGAATTCAGCCCATGTAGCATACTGACCTTGGAAGACATATTCTAGAACATGGTCATCCGTAATCAAACCAGTATCTTTCTTGTTCCAAGTATCGTAGATGATTGAGCCTTTCTCCATAGCAAGGTCAGATAATTGCCCAGAAGCATACGGTACGAAACCATCTGTGTAGCCTTTAGCAGCAATCAATTCAAAGGCCATACGGCGGAACATGATGTCGCCTGGTGAACCTTTTGAGTTTGAAAGGGCTGAGAAGTTAGCTGCAAACATTGGAACACTGACATAACTATTTCGATCCCATTTCTTGCTTGTGTTAGTTGGATTGTTGACATATTGGCGCTGAACGATAATACTCTGATCAATCAAATCATTGAAGGTTTTCAAGCTTGCAACTTCATCATCGGTCAATGCACGCGCAGAGTTTCCAGCATGGGTATCAACACCATTATTTTGGACATAGTAGTTTTCAATCTTACGCAACCAAGCTTTCTTCGTTGCATCCGATTGAGCCAAGATGTTTGTACCTTCTAGGTAATCCAGCAAGTAAAGCACATCGAACTGGTTATGGTAATACTCATTGAAATCAGCTTCGCTATTGAAACGTGCAACTGGATCTCCGACATGGACACGGTTGGCATCATCGCTATTATAGACTGCGTTGAATCCAAGGTTCATCTCAGTGACATTGAAGACATTTTGCAGAAGACCTTGAGCGTAAACTTCCATACCTTGACCGATTCGGCGGCCATAGCCTTTCAGATAAATATCGCCATCTTGGTTGTGGACCATTTCGTGGGTATAAAGGGCTGTACCATAATCTGACAGCATATCGTAAGTGATATAGTAGGTCTCACTTCCATCCGCAAAGGCAGTCTTAATAGACGGATGCTCACGGTACCACTTGTTGATAGGACCGTAGAAATCTTGGATAGCATCAACATCGGCTGTCAAGTTGCGATAAGACTTCGTGCCATCTTTACCGTACATGACGTAACCTTCGTTATTGAGGACAGATCTGAAGAGCTTGTCACGGTTGGCTTCGTCCATCATCTTATACCAGAAGTCCGCATTGTCACGTTGGCGTTCTGCCGCCAAATCAACCATCTGACGAACCTTATCACGATTTTCCACTGTTGAATAATCATCTACATAGTGCTCATATGAACCAATCGCGATGGTGTTCATGTTTGTGATAATAAAGATATTTTCTTGTGGCAGGGTCAAAAGTGGCAAGAGCATGTGGTTGTACTTCCAAGTTGGATTAGACACCGTATCATTCACAATCTTGCTGTAGGCACCGACATTGTACTTGCTGTAAGTATCTGTCGTTTCCTGCTTAGCAGCTACTTCTGGAATCAAGGACTTACCTTCAACCACATAGGCTTTAGTGGTTTGTTTGAACCATTCATTGTTGGTCATTTCTGGCAAGAAGAGCTGACGATAGTCTTCCAGCATATCAAAAAGCTTGGTCTGATTATTTTGTTTACCAATGATGGATGCAAAAGTGGTCACGTTGTTGTGGGCACGAAGAACATCGTAGCCACCATTACCAATTGCAAGAATCATATCAAGAGCAGATGCTGCATCGTTTCCGAAGAAGTCAGGTTCAAAGATGGTCAAATCTTTGGTATTCATCTCTCCGAAGTTGATATCATACCAACGATTCAAATAGGTCAAACCAAGCACAAAGGCTTCTTTGTTATTGGTGATTTTCTCTTTGATGTAATCTTCAGAAGCCTTGCCTTGACCGTTTAGGCTAGCTACTAAAATCTTACGAACGTTGCTTTCTAGGTTAGCCATCACTTGGTCATAGCTTTCACCAAAGTAGAAGTCTTTAGCTGTGCCAGTCTGAGTATCCGCATTCAAAGTCGTTGGATAATTGATAAGCGCCTTCATAGCATCCGAGTCGAGGACAACCGTAGAAAGGCTGCTTACCAAGTCGTTGACAAGGGCACTTCTGTCATTCAAGAATGATTCTGGCGTGTAAATCAAGTCCGTACCTGATATAGTGTACTCGACCACATGATTATTCTTGAAGTCTTCTAGATAAGAAACTGTCTTGTAGTCCACAGTGCCATCTGCATAGTGAAGCATAATCTTATTGATATTGGCCTTCTCAGCGTAGACATCAGCAACTACAACATTGTCCTTCATTGGAACAACATCCAGCAAACGAACCTTGTTGAGCTTATCGTCTGTCGCAATCTTGTTTCCATAATAGACAAGAAGTTCCTTGTTGTAGAATGGCAAGATTTTCTCCATGTTGTAGTAGGCGATTTCATGGTCAGCCTGTGCCTTATCCAAGGTCAAGTAGTCTACTGAATAATGATTGAGATTAAGCGGTACAGAATCGTCGATTGTCGCTTGAATAGCCATAGCTTCCACTTTTGCTTGCGCTTCTTCATCAGTGATAACAGTGACATTACTCAAGCTATCGGATGTTGTTGTAAATCCGTCTTTAATCTTACCATTTGGATTTGCTGGTTGACCGATAATGCTTGTCGCACCAGTCATATCACTGATAACATTGTTAACATTACCACTATATGGAGCATAGGCACCCGTTACTTGGTTGGCACCTGCGATTCCGCCGACAATGGCTGCCGATTCAGGCGTCACAATGGAACCAGTTGCATAAGAATTATAGACGCTTCCTGGTACATCGTAGACAAGCATGGTACGACCGACGATACCACCAGCTACTTGATTTGCCGTACCTGGGAGGGTAATGGTCGCATCAACCTTGGCATTTCCAACACTTGCCATCGTACCGTTACCCAAGATACCACCAGTTAGGCTGGCTTCAGTTCCAGTTACTTCAATACTTCCCTTGAAGGATACATCCTTGATAGTAGAGTTGGTTGCAGAATGAACTAGACCAGAAACATGTTGCGGACCTTTAAGGCTTGCTTCTACTGCTACGTTTGTAATGGTTGCTCCATTGGCATTGATAGCAATTGTCGCAAGTGGGTTCTTAGAGGTTGTGTTTAGGCTAGCATTTTTGATGTCCAAGTTTTGAACTTTACCACCAAGGTTAAAGAACAATGGTGCTTTCAAGTTGCTGATAGAAAAGGCGTAGCCGTCATTTAATCCATCCAAGGTACCGCTAAAGTTGGTCACATACGATGCAACATCTCCAACAGGAACTTCACTTGCGTCCAAATGCGCTCCTAGTTTGAAGGTGCCTTTTGGATTTGCCTTCATAGCATCAATCAAAGCCTTGAAGGATGTGTAGGTATTTGCATCAGTCGCCATCTTTGGAATGTAGAATTCACGATTGGCAATGTATTGGGCATCCTTGTCCTGTACCAATTCATCAAAGGATGAAACTAGTTTGAAGACTGCCTTACCGTTCAAAGTCGTTTCTTCAATGCTTGACATAGGTAGGTATACTTCCTTGAAGCGGTCTGAAGTCACCTTGATAAACAATTCATCGGTGGTTGTTGGCAGTTCTTCCAAGAATTCTTGACCGATGTAGCTACCATTTTTACGACGGTAAACAGTCACCGCATCAATATCCTTGATTTCAATCTTCTTGTAGACCAAATCAAATTTGCGCATGCTTTCAAGAACAGCTTCTTGTTCTGAGCTTTGTTCCTGCTCTGCCATTGTATAGAAAATCTTAGTTTTGACTGTATAGTCTGTATAGAAATCAAGATTTTCAAGTGTCAACTGGCCATTTGGATCTGTAATAGCCTGTTCTTGAACCAAGGCACCTGTATTATCATATAGAAGAGCAACAGCTCGGAGGAAGTTAGCCGTTTCGTCTGTCAACTTGTAGCTGATTGTCGCTGACTTGGCATCATCGTTTTCAACCAAGTCTGTGATAATCACTTGTGGGACTTTTTCAACCTTTGTACCACGCGCAATCACTTGCTTGACTGGTTGCTTGGTAATTTCTTCTGTTACAGTAGGATTTTCCTGACGAACTCCCTTGATAGTCTGGTAAGTTGTTGTAACTGTCTTAGAGCCATTTACACCCGCCGTTACAACTTTGGTCTTACCTTCTAGCAGTGTCGGGTCATCAACATACTCTGTTTCAAAAGCGATGTCAACCGTTTCTGTGTCTGATTCGGTACCCTCGATTGGCTTGGTGCCTTTGAGAACTTCTTTGGTTGTTGGCTCTTCAAGGACTTTCTCAATCACTGTTGGGTTTGATTGACGGACTCCGTTGATTGTCTGATAAGTAGTGGTAACTTCCTTAGAACCAACCTTACCTTCATTAACAACTTTTTCTTCTCCAACATAAAGTTCTTCTGTTTCTGTGACTGTCGTTTCAAACGGAATCTCTTCTGTTGCGACAACGTTTTCAACTCCAAGAACATCTGCTGTTTTCGTGCCGACTCTTACAACTTCTGTTACTGGCGCTTTTGTCACTACATCTGAAACTTGTTCGGATTTAATCAGTACACCATCGGCATAATAATTCTTAGTCTCGATTGTCCGAACGCCAGCTTGTCCCTTCTGTTCAACTTCACGGCTGCCTTCTGCCAAATTTGCATCATAGATTTCTTTCACATCAAAGGCAATAGCTTCTGTATGAGTAAGTGTTTCTTCCGTTAAAGAAATCGTTGGAACTTCATGGCTCGGTGCCGAATCTGGTACACTTGTGACTGGCTTTGTTCCAACATGGATAATCTGTGGAGCAGCAGTTTGGTTAATCGTTTCAGAAACGGTTTCTGTTTTTACTAAAATACCGTCGATGTAGGTTTTCTTTGTCTCAATTGTCTTTTGTCCAACCTTACCTTCTTGCACAATCTGTCTTGTACCTTCTAGCAAGGTGTCATCAGCAACTTCTTGTGTTTCAAAAGGAATAGACTCCGTGTAGGTAGATACTTCTTCTGTTATCTGTAAGGTAGGTAACTCGTGACTAGGCGCTGTATCTGGTACTTCTGTAACAATATCATCGGTTGCTTGTTTTGTACCAACTTCAACAATCTTTGGAACAGCAGTTTTTGTAACCGTCGAGGAAATCTCTTCTTCCGAAATAATTTGACCTTTTGAATGGACTTGTTTAATCGTTACAGTACGCTCCCCATCCTGTCCTTCTTGTAGCACTCGCTCTGTCCCCTCAGATAATTGGGGATTTTCTACGGTTTGAATTTCAAATGGAATGGCCTCTGTCTTGTTGATAATGGTTTCTGTACGGATTCCTTCTGAAGCTGGGAATTCCGCTGTTTTTTCCTCTTCCGAAGTAGTTTGTTCAATAGCTTTGCTATCCTTCAAATATCCTACATAAACGTAGCCATCAATCTCAGCTGGGGCCGGTAACGCTTGTCCGGCAGATATTTCGATAGCATGGTTATATTGAGCCAAAATTTGACTCGTCAATGCTGAGCTAGTTGGACCCAAGAAGCTTGCTCCTGTAGCTGTCAAAAGGATGACACCCGTCAACTCCTTCTTACCTTTTTTACCAAATCTAACAGCCAATAATAGGAGAGACACTCCGCCCGCCACCAATAGTCCGGTTTCTACGGAGCCAGTATTTGGCAAAACTTGAGACGAGCTTGTCGATGGAGTAGATGCTGTGCCAGTAGCTGGACGATAGATCAGGTAATAATTTGCATCCGTTTCCTGAGCTAAGCCAGGCAAGTCACGAATAATCAACTCCTTTTCCGCATCTGTCAATTCTTGCTCTGTCACATAGGAATAATTGATAGACTGAGCACTAGCTGACGGTGCTGCTGCGACCGACGATGCAAAAAACAAACTTGCTACAGCTGCCGAGACAAGTCCAATTGACAGTTTCCGAAAACCGAACCGCTGTCGTTTTTCACCAAAAATATTTTTCATAAAAACTCCCCTATTCCCTAAATAGTATAGAAACCATTATAACCTTTTATAGGGACAGGGACAAATTTTTTGTCCCTAAGTCCCCAAGTAAAAATTTTAAGTATTATAAAAGGTGGCAGGTCAATTTCTACCTGCCGCCTATTGTAATTTCATTCTACTTAAATCACTGAATTTAGCAACTCTTACTACATATTTTTCAACTCAATAACCATGTCACGAATCTGGGCTGCCAATTCAAAGTCAAGTACTTCTGCAGCTTCCTGCATTTGTCCTTCAGTTAAAATTAAACTAGTACATATTTCCTTCTACTCATTTACCATTATAACTCATCTAAATGGATAAAGATATTAAATGAAATAATAATCAACAATTACAATATTTTCAAACATATCATAATCCATATCATACGTAAACTCAATCGTAAATTCTAAATCACGACTGCTTGATTCATAAAAGAATTCTTCTTCTCCTTGTTCAAAATCAGGATTTTTTGTAACAATATTAAATTCTACTTCAGCATTAACAATTGCAGTACAAGTAATCTCATAAAAATTATCTTCAAAAGCATACTCATCAATATTAGAACTCAATATATGAATATCTTCAAACTCTCCCCAGCCTGAAAAATATTCTCCTTCAAAATCCATATTGGGTAACTTATCTTCAACATATTCAGCCAACGAATCCATAATGTTATAATCTTGATTCAATTTTTCTTCAAGTTCAAATATATCCGTAACCTCTCGTCTCTCAACTTTAGAAGTAAAACTATTACTTAAAGATGATGTTGCCTTCGTAAAGGCTTGAACCATATCTTTCGACTGTTGGGGAGCTAACGAAGACATTGAATTAGCAAGCTCTTCAAGGGTATCACCAATTGATTTAGCCATTCGGTTAGAGATTTCACTACCAGAAAATCTCTTAATAAATTCAAGCTCATCCATCAAATAAAAACTAGCTCCTGACTTCTCCCTCATCTCCTCAATCAGTTCAATTCTCGGTCCAACCACCTGATATTTATCTTTACCCTTTTCATCTTTTCCAACTAATACTTTATAATTCAAATCAGTTTTATCAGGACGTTTTCCATCAGATGTCACAAATACAACATTTTTTATATCACTCTCTGAAGATTTTTCCAGCATATCTTCCCAAATAATTAAATCCCCAAACTTTTGTTGATAGACAATACCATTATAACCTCTGCTGTCTTTCTTATTTTTATCATTAAATCCCGGCGGAATATCTTTCTTATAGCGTTCCTCTCCTCGTTTCTCAACCTCATTTATCCAATCCTGCCCATAGCGTTTTCGTGTCTTCTGCTCTAAAATCTCGATTAATGAAGAAAAAGTTGCTTTTTGAGTGTCACTTATTGAAGAAATCTTTTCCAGTAGTTTCGCCTCTATTCCTAATTCACTTGAATCTAACAGACTACTTAAGTAAGAACTCAGCTCCTCTTGCTGTAAGTCATTTCGAAAAGTTAGACTAGAAAATAATGTCTTAGCTGCCTCACTTTTTATCTTATTCCAATTTTTATTGAATCTACTCTTAAATTTTTCAACATTCACTTTACTTAACAATAAAGTCTCAGATTTATGAAAATGGAATTCCAATGCAACTAAGTAGGGAATGTAGATAAAATCTTGAACTTTCTCTATTGTTTCAAAATATTTTTTGGCTGCTTCGGGAGTAAAGCGAAATACATTCAATAACGAATTGGTATCAAATACAATAATTGTATTTTCTTTAGTTATTGAATCAATACTCAAATCATTTCTATAAAAACCATAGAATTCATCTTTAAAATTCATTTTCTTCTCTTTCATTGTGCAATAGTATAACCATTATAAGACTGAAAATTATCAATTCTCCTACCCCATCGCTTTCAACTCGATGACCATATCACGAATCTGCGCTGCCAGTTCAAAGTCAAGCACTTCTGCTGCTTCCTGCATTTGAACTTCCAGTTTCTTGATCATAGCCTTGCGTTCATCTTTGTTGAGGGCATTGAAGTCCACCACTTCTTCCTTGTCCTGAGTGACAGCCTTGGTCACGCTAATCAGGTCACGGATTTCCTTTTTAATAGTTTGTGGAATGATACTATGTTCTTCATTATAAGCTATCTGGATTTGACGGCGGCGGGCGGTTTCCTCCATAGCCTTGCGCATGGACTCGGTGACCTTATCCGCATACATAATCACATGACCTTCAGAGTTACGAGCTGCCCGACCAATTGTCTGGATGAGCCCCCGTTCATTACGGAGGAAGCCTTCCTTGTCAGCATCTAGAATAGCGACCAGACTGACTTCTGGCACGTCAATCCCTTCACGCAAGAGGTTAATCCCTATCAAGACATCAAAGACACCCAGGCGCAAATCACGGATAATCTCCGTACGCTCCAAGGTCTTGATGTCCGAGTGCATATACTTGACCTTGACCCCCATTTCTTTCAGGTAGTCGGTCAAGTCCTCTGCCATTTTCTTGGTCAGGGTAGTGATAAAGGTCCGCTCACCTTTCTCAACACGGGCATTGATTTCACCCAAGAGGTCATCCATTTGACCCATGGTTGGACGGACTTCCACTTCTGGATCCAAAAGCCCTGTCGGCCGAATAATCTGCTCGACAACGGTATCAGTCTGCTCCATTTCATAATCACCCGGCGTCGCAGATACATAGACAATCTGGTGGACATGGCTCTCAAATTCTTCCCTGCGCAGCGGACGGTTGTCCAGTGCACTCGGAAGACGGAAACCATAATTGACCAACATCTCCTTGCGTGAGCGGTCACCATTGTACATCCCCTTAATCTGCCCCATGGTCATGTGGCTCTCGTCAATCATAATCAGGTAGTCTTCAGGGAAAAAGTCCAGCAGGGTATATGGAGGCTCACCCTCGCTTCGCCCGTCCATGTGTCGTGAATAGTTCTCGACTCCGTTGGTGTAGCCCATTTCCCGCAGCATCTCAATGTCGTAGTCGGTTCGTTGTTTCAATCGCTGAGCTTCTAAGAGTTTTCCTTCTGCCTCAAAGACCTTGAGCTGCTCTTCCAGTTCCGCCTGAATCTTGGCAATAGCCGTTTCCATGTGGTCATCGTTGGTCACGAAGTGGGTGGCAGGGAAAATCGCCAAGTGGTCCACATCGCCCAAAACCTTACCTGTCAGACTCTCAATCTCACGAATGCGGTCGATTTCATCCCCGAAAAACTCCACACGGAAGGCATGCTCATCACGAGAAGCTGGGAAAATCTCCACCACATCTCCACGCACACGGAAACGTCCTCGTTGGAAGTCGATGTCGTTGCGCTCAAACTGAATATCGACCAAGGAATTAAGCAACTGGTCACGGGAAATCTCCTGACCTGGGCGCAGGCTGACCACGCTATCTGAATATTCCTTTGGCGATCCCAAACCGTAGATACAGGAAACGGAGGCCACGACAATAACATCATTTCGTTCGAGAAGTGCTGAGGTCGCTGAGTGACGGAGTTTGTCAATCTCATCATTGACCGAACTGTCCTTCTCAATATAGGTATCACTAGACGGTACATAGGCTTCTGGCTGGTAGTAATCATAGTAAGACACGAAGTATTCGACCGCATTTTCCGGGAAGAATTCTTTGAACTCGCTGTAGAGCTGACCAGCCAAGGTCTTGTTGTGGGCGATGACCAAGGTAGGCTTATTGACACGGGCAATGACCTGACTCATGGTGTAGGTCTTACCAGTACCAGTCGCCCCCATGAGAATCTGGGCTTTTTCGCCCCCCTCGATGTTATCAACCAAAGTTTCAATGGCTTGGGGCTGGTCACCAGACGGTGCATATTTTGACACTAGTTTAAATTGGTTTTCAGTATTTCGATTGATCATACTCCTATTTTATCATAAGTTCGACTAATGGAGAAACATTCTAAACCATTCACGACCATGTCCAAAATATTAAATTTTCTCACATTTTAATGACTTTGTATGTCAGAAATTCTAACATTGCAAAAACCTCAATTTTGCATTAATTTTCAGAATATGATATACTAGGACAGTTATTTTATAATAGAAGGAGTATGGAAATGAAGAAAAAACTACTCATGTTATTGGCAAGCATTCTGCCAGTATTCTTTATTTTTACTGGCGTTAAAGCTGACGATACTATTGATGTCGTATTTGACAATGCTTACGCCCCATTCGAGTTTAAAGACTCAGATCAAATTTATAAAGGATTAGATGTTGACATCATCAACGAAGTAGCCAAGCGCTCAGGTTGGACCATGAATCAAAGCTTCCCAGGATTTGATGCAGCTGTCAACGCTGTACAGGCTGGATCTGCGGACGCCCTAATGGCAGGTACAACTATCACCGAAGCGCGTAAGAAAGTATTTACTTTCTCAGACCCTTACTTCGACACCAAAATCGTTATCGCTACCACAAAGGCAAATACCATCTCTTCATATAAGGACCTTAAAGGCAAGACTGTCGGTGTCAAAAACGGTACCGCAGCCCAAAACTTCCTAGAAGAAAACAAAGACAAGTACGGATACAACGTAAAAACTTTTGATACTGGCGATTTGATGTATAATAGCCTTTCTGCTGGTGCTGTTGATGCTGTAATGGACGACGAAGCGGTTATTCAGTACGCTATTCAACAAGGTCAAGATCTAAGCATTGATATTGACGGCGAAGCCATCGGTTCATTCGGTTTCTCTGTCAAAAAAGGTAGCCAATATGAATATCTTGTTGAAGACTTTAACAAAGCTTTAGCTGAGATGAAAAAGGATGGTACCTACGAAACAATCATGAACAAATGGTTGGGAGCTTCTACCACTTCTACCGAAAGTGCCGACTACTCATCTCGTTTAAGCTTAACAGGAAACGCATCAGCTAAAGCAACACCTGTCAAATCAAGCTATACAATTGTGGCAGATTCTTCTTTTGCTCCATTTGAATACCAAGATGAATCAGGTAACTATGTCGGGATTGACATGGAATTAATCAAGGCAATCGCTGAACAACAAGGATTTACTATTACCATTCAAAACCCTGGTTTCGATGCTGCACTAAATGCTGTTCAAGCTGGACAAGCTGATGCAGTTATTGCAGGTATGTCTATCACAGATGCTCGTAAGGAAATCTTCGACTTCTCAAACGCCTACTATACTTCAAACATCCTATTAGCTGTTAAAAATGGTAGTGACATCGCTTCTTACGAAGACTTAAAAGGGAAAACTGTTGGGGCTAAAAACGGTACTGCTTCATATAGCTTCTTAGAAGAAAACAAGGCAAAATATGGTTACACCCTAAAAGCCTTCGACGAAGCTTCAAGTATGTATGACAGTTTAAACTCTGGTTCTATCGATGCTCTTATGGATGACGAAGCCGTTCTTCTATATGCCATCCAACAAGGTCGCGACTTTGCAACACCAATCCCTGGCGAAAAATCAGGTGAATACGGATTTGCCGTTAAAAAAGGTGCCAACCCAGAATTGATTGAAATGTTTAACAACGGCTTAGCTGCCCTAGTTGAATCAGGCAAGTATGATGAAATCCTTAATAAGTATTTCAACTCAACTGAAGAAGCAAGCGCAACAACTTCAACTGTTGATGAGACAACGATTGTTGGTCTTTTGAAAAACAACTACGGTCAGTTGCTCTCAGGTCTTGGTATCACAATTGGACTTGCCCTTCTATCATTTGCTATTGCAATTGTCATCGGTATTATCTTCGGTATGTTTGCAGTCAGCCCAGTTAAAGCACTCCGTGTTACTTCATCTGTTTTTGTAGATGTTGTTCGTGGTATTCCGCTCATGATTGTCGCTGCATTCATCTTCTGGGGTATTCCAAACTTAATCGAGTCGATCACTGGTCAACAATCTCCAATCAATGACTTTGTCGCTGGTACGATTGCCCTATCCCTCAACTCTGGTGCCTATATTGCTGAGATTGTTCGTGGTGGTATTCAGGCAGTTCCAGCTGGTCAGATGGAAGCATCTCGCAGTTTGGGTATTTCCTACGGAACAACCATGCGTAAGATTATCCTACCTCAAGCTGGTAAAATTATGTTGCCTAACTTTATCAACCAGTTTGTTATTACTCTGAAAGATACTACTATCATTTCTGCGATTGGTTTGGTAGAACTCTTCCAAGCAGGTAAAATCATTATTGCACGTAACTACCAATCCTTCCGTATGTATGCAATTCTTGCCATCATTTACTTGGTAGTTATCACACTCTTGACTCGCTTAGCACGCAAACTCGAAAAAGGAGGCAAATAATGGCTCAATTAAAAATCAACGTCCATGACTTACACAAGTCTTACGGAAAAAACGAGGTCCTCAAAGGTATTACTGCTAAGTTCTATGAAGGGGATGTGGTTTGTATCATCGGCCCTTCTGGTTCAGGTAAATCGACCTTCCTTCGTACAATGAACTTACTTGAAACCATTACAAGTGGTCAAGTAACAGTCGATGGATATGACTTAACCGATCCTAAGACAGATGTTGACGCCTTCCGTTCAAATGTCGGAATGGTATTCCAACACTTCAACCTCTTCCCACATATGTCTGTACTTGATAACATCACATTTGCGCCAATCGAACACAAATTGATGGACAAATCTGAAGCTGAAAAAGTCGGCATGGAATTATTGGAAAAAGTTGGATTGGCAGACAAACGCGACGCTATGCCAGACAGCCTTTCAGGTGGTCAGAAGCAACGTGTTGCCATCGCTCGTGCCCTCGCTATGAACCCAGACATCATGCTCTTTGACGAACCAACTTCCGCCCTTGACCCTGAAATGGTCGGAGACGTTCTTAACGTAATGAAAGACTTGGCTGAGCAAGGTATGACCATGTTGATCGTCACACACGAGATGGGCTTCGCCCGCAAGGTTGCTAACCGCGTTATCTTCACGGATGGCGGCGAGTTCCTTGAAGATGGTACACCAGAGCAAATCTTTGACAACCCACAACATCCACGTTTACAAGACTTCCTAGATAAAGTATTGAACGTGTAAAAATACAAAAAGCCTTTGACCAAGTGTGTCAGAGGCTTTTTAACATCTCACAATTAATACCTATAACATCTTTTTGTAAGACCAACCTTTCTCTTTCTTCTTTACTGCTTCAAAACCACATTTCTCAAATAGCTTTCGTGAACCAAGATTCCAATCGTAAATTTCTTCGACAAGTATTTCTACAAAGCCAAGCTCCCTTGCACGTTCTACCATTCGCTGCAATACCTTGGTTCCAATTCCTTTGTTCCAATACCGCTTATCTCCAATGGCAATGGCAAAATCATCTGCAAACAACGTCACATCACCAATTGGGATAAACTGTTCGTCTTCAAAAATTTCAATAAAGTAACATTCGCCATTTGTTGCCAAATAGCCATACATACGATTGAGCCGATCAAAAGTATAAGGTTCCTCATTTCCATCAACCAGCCAGACCAATTCTAGATCTTGGTGCCATTCAAAAGCAAAATCATGCTGACCATCATACCGACGTAAACGGACTTGTTTGTCTATTTCTAAAATGTCTGCTTGCTCAATTCCAGTGATTGCCATTTCGGATCCCCTCTCATTTACAATAAGTTCATTTTAACATATATCTCTATCAAAATCTATGAATATTATAGCACACGATTGACAAGCTTCTATCGATATGCTATATTAAAACAAATAAAGCATGCGAGGTAAGGAGAAATGGACAATAACAAGTAAACTCAATTTAAGTTCTATACTTATTTAGTAGTTTTCTTGCGTCCATTTTTCTGTTCCCTCTATTCCTTGAATAGGGTCTTTTTGAGCAGATTTCGACACACTACTAAATAGGTAGTGTGTTTTTTCTTGTAAAGGAGGCCTTATGCTACTAACCACTCAACACCTAACCCTCGACCATCAAAAAGATTTGAGAAATCTGGTTCATGACCTAAACCTCATTGTTAACCCTGGCGATAAAATAGCCATCATCGGCGAAGAAGGAAATGGAAAATCCAGTCTATTACTCACCTTGATGGATTCAACTCTTGTCGCCGACTACCTGCTCATATCAGGCAGCATTCACCGATATTTTCACTCGCCAGTCTACATTCCCCAAAGTCTTTCACTGGAAATGGCAGAGCTAACCTTGAACGACTACTTCTTTGGAGATATAGAGAGCAATATTGATTACGGCCTACTCTACCTCTATGCTGACCAGCTCCAGTTTGACAGTGAGCGATTTGCCAGTCAACAATTGATTGGAAGCCTGTCAGGTGGCGAAAAATTAAAAATTCAGTTAATCAAATCTCTAGCAACTCCATCTGATATTATTTTTCTGGATGAGCCGTCCAATGACTTGGATTTAGATACCTTACTTTGGCTTGAAAACTATATCATCACGAGCCCAAAGACCATCCTATTTGTTTCTCACGATGAAGACTTTCTTAGCAGAACAGCTACAAAAATCATTCACCTAGAATCAGTAAAAAAGAAAACACTTGCTCAGACCAAGGTTGAAAATCTTGACTACCAAGATTACGCATTGAGACGCCAACAAGCCTATAAGAAGCAAGTCCAACAAGCTCGGAACGACAAAAAAGAATTTGACAAAGCCATGAACAAGCATCTACGACAAAAATCACAGGTGCGCAATACCTTGCTCAATACACATGATGCTACTATGGGACGCCTCATTGCCAAGAAGATGAAGAATGTCTTATCACGTGAAAAACGCTATGAAAGAATGAAGAAAAATCTCACAGAAGTACCTTTTCATGAAGATGCCATTGCCCTCTTCTTCTCGGACATTTCACCACTACCAGCTAGAAAGCAAGTGCTTCACTTAGAAAACTTCCAATTGAACGTTGAAGAACGACAATTAGTTAGCAATATCCATTTCAACTTAAATGGACAAGAGAAAATTGGCATCATTGGAAAAAATGGAATTGGTATATCCAGTTTTCTAAAGCTAATCTATCAAGAACTCAGGCAACGAGCAGATATAAACTTGGGATACATGCCCCAGCGCTATTCAGAAGTCCTTGATGAGTCTAAAACTCCACTTGATTTTTTATTTGAAAATGGCAATCGTGAGCAGGAACAACTCATCTTAACACATCTAGCCAGTCTGCAGTTTACACGACAAGAAGTTCAACACAGGATCTGTGAACTTTCAGGGGGACAAAAAGCCAAGTTACTCTTGTTAAAAATGGTTCTTGAACAAGCCAATTTTCTCTTGTTAGATGAACCCAGTCGAAACTTCTCTCCTACTTCTCAGCCATATATTCGTCAACTATTTGCCGATTATCCAGGTGGCTTGGTATGTGTATCACACGACAGACGTTTTTTGAAAGAAGTTTGTCAAAGAATCTACCGACTAACTGAGACTGGACTGGAAGAACTACAATAAATAATAAAAGGAAATTGGCGCACATGCCAAATTTCCTTTTCTAATAGTATTTCGAATGTATTCGCTTTACAGCTTATAGTTTATCAAGAGCAAGCTGTAAGTCCTCAATCAAATCATTGACATTTTCAAGTCCGATGGATAGGCGGATTTGATTTGGTGTGACACCAGCAGCAAGTAAATCTTCTGGAGCTAACTGAGCATGCGTGGTTGTAGCTGGATGAACTACTAGTGATTTGGCATCCGCGACGTTTGCTAAATTGGAAAAGATTTCCAAACTATCAATAACCTTACGCGCTTCTTCTGCTCCACCTTTTACTTGGAAAGAGAAAATAGAGCCAACTCCCTTAGGCAGGTATTTATCCGCCAAAGGCTTATAAGGACTATCTGGAAGTGATGGATAATTGACCGACTCTACCTGAGGATGACTAAGTAAAAAGTCAACAATTTTTTCAGCATTAGATACATGACGCTCTACACGGAGAGACAAGGTTTCTAACCCTTGCAAAAGCAAGAAGGCGTTGAATGGAGAAAGGGCAGCACCTGTATCACGAAGTAATTGTACACGAACTGCTACAATAAATGCAGCTGCACCAATATCACGAGTATAACTAATGTTATGATAGCTTGGATCTTCTTCAACAAATTGCGGAAACTTACCAGATACCGCCCAATCAAACTTGCCGCTATCGACAATCACACCGCCAATGGTCGTACCATGCCCACCGATAAACTTGGTTGCTGAATGGACGGCAATATCAACACCATGAGAAAATACATTAATCAAATATGGAGTTGCGAAGGTATTATCTGAAACAAGCGGGATGTGGTGGTTGTGTGCAATTTCTGCCAATTTTTCAAGATCAGGAATATTGATAACAGGATTTCCCAAGGTTTCAATAAATACAAGTTTTGTATTATCTTGAATGGCAGCTTCTACTGCTTCAAAGTCATCAATATCTACAAAGCTTGTTGTAATACCATAGCGAGGAAGAGTTTCTTTGAATAGGTTAAAAGTCCCACCATAGAGTGTCGTTGCCGCCACAATGTGATCGCCAGCATGTGCCAATGCTAGAATAGTGTATGTGATAGCTGCCATTCCTGAAGAAGTGGCCAAGGCACCAATACCACCTTCTAAAGCTGCCACACGATTTTCAAAAGTAGAGACCGTCGGATTAGTGATACGAGTATAGATATTCCCTGATTTACGCAAGGCAAATAAATCTTCTGCTTCTTGAGCGTCTTCAAAAACATAGGAAGTAGTTTGATAGATGGGTACAGCACGTGATTTTGAAGTAGAATCAACTTCTTGTCCAGCATGGAGTTGAAGGGTTTCAAATGAAAATTCTCTAGTCATAAAGGTACTCCTTTGGTCTTTTTCTGTATTCTACCTCATTTTTACCATCTTGACTAATTCTTAAATATTAGAGATATGTATAGTTAACAACTATAGCCATAGGATCAGTTATTCTAGAAAAATAATATTCATTTTCCTTGAATAAAATAAGGACAAGATTTACAATAAGATTATGAATACCTTAATAGAATATATCGGTCCGATTATCCTCATAGCACTAATAATCTCTTATAGCATCTATCGCAGATGCCATCCTAATAATATGGACACTAAACAAGCGCTCAAATGTCCAAAATGTAAGTCAATAAAACTGCAAACTTACGTTCCAACACAAAAAAGATATTCTCGTAAAGCCGGTATGATTGGTCATGCAATCAATGGCATAGAGGGAGCTATGTTTGCAATGCTCTATGAAGCTGATCGGACTTATTATCGTTGTCAACATTGCGGTTACCGATTTTCTAGAAAGGAGAATCGTTTTATTTCTAACATCGAATAACCGCCATAATTTTAATAGCTATAATTCAAAAGCATTCACTCCAATTTTTATTAGCTGAAATATAATCCCATAAACGCATCATCAGACTTCTTCCTTTAAGATTCTAATCTGATGCGTTTTTTTATTTATCTGTTACTCCAATCAGCATGAGATGTTTTCCTACAACTGTATCGGTTAACTGACTAGCTTAAAAATTCCTGTCCAATTTAGAAATGCCTTTCGACGCATTTGTTCAATTTCACAGCGAAATAATCCTGCTAAGGTTGCTCTATTTAAAACAATATCATTCTTACGAGAAAGGCTAGTTACTTTATTTACAAGCATCTCGACTTCTTCACCATCTCTAATTCCCATATCCCATAACTCTTGAAGTACTGATTTTTTATACATTTTCTCATATTCTGCCATACCTTGTAGTGTCCAGTAACGTTCATTATTCTCAACTTCTAACCATTGCCACACAATTTCTGTATCGGCTACATTAGGTTTTTCATGCTGACAGGATAGACAGAGGACCATCTGATTAGCCAGGCTCGTATCCTTGCTCCATTTGCTTGATACAATCTGACACACAGCTACACCATGAGAACTTTTACATCTCCAGCATTTTCCTTCAAGCAATTCATCAGCGCTCAAAATTCCTCTTTCTATCAAAGTATCATTCCAATACTCTGCAACTTTCGATACTTCAGCTTTCTTATTCAACAAATTAAACATTTTCATTCTCCTGTTATAATTACTTTTCTAATATCTGTGTCCGAACCATACTAGCCTGCAACATTGCTAACTCAACTACACAAGAATAATGACTTAAATCAAGATTTTCCAACAAACGATAAGATACAAATAACTTCGGTTGCAATCGTGTGAGAGGTTTTGACCATATTACTGCTTCTGACTGGAATTGTTTGAGTGCCTGAAAATAAATCTGATTGACTGTAAGATAGGCTCTACCATTTAGTAAATATGCATAATCTTGTATTAAATCTCTACAAAATGAAGCTACCCAAATAGCTGCGGTCTTCTCAGAATCAGCATCGTAATCGGCTAATAAGTCCAGCGTAATCAGACCTCCTTTTCCAAAATCCTTCGATTT
The DNA here is from genome assembly GCF_902702775.1 of Streptococcus suis. Classification (NCBI taxonomy): domain Bacteria; kingdom Bacillati; phylum Bacillota; class Bacilli; order Lactobacillales; family Streptococcaceae; genus Streptococcus; species Streptococcus suis. The sequence goes on along the minus strand of NZ_LR738724.1, from coordinate 894,357 downwards.
CTGATTTCGCAATTTTTCAGCATTTATCGGAGTCGTCAAACCAAAATGATTAGCATAGGTTTCCCACTCTTTATAAATATCATTCCAAGAAATCTCTGTCATCCTTTTCATTTGCGACTCCTATTTTTCTTTTTGTGAGATTATCATAACACCGTTTTGATTTTTTGTCAAACGCGTTAAACAAAAATTGCAAAAAATATTTTTTAATGGTATAATTAGTTAAACAGATAAGGAGACAACCATGATTTTAGGTGATATTTTAAAAGAATACCGAAGCAAGAATAAATTATCAATGGATAAATTCGCTGAATTATCTGGTTTAACAAAAGGCTATATTTCTATGTTGGAAAAGAACCAGCATCCCAAAACCAAAAAAGCTCTCCTGCCAACGATGGATACACTAGAAAAAGTCGCTAAGGGCATGGCTATATCGGTTGGTGAGCTAATCGAGCAACTAGATTCCAATCAGGATATAGCTTTAACGATTACTCCTTCCCAATTTAAACTCTTTCAACAGCCTATTCATCCAGAGGTTCAAACCTTGGACAATGAATTAAAAGGTGATTTCCATGCACGATGGTTAACTTTTGGTCAAGAACAGTTAGCAGCTATGCAAACTGCCTCAGTTACTCCTTCTGCTTCTATTCTTCACTTGGATGACTACCGGGAGCGAATCGAATTACCTGTTCCTGGTAAGGTTTCTGCCGGTACAGGTTACTGGCAGGATACAGATATGAACAATCTTGTATCGTTCTATAACGATGAGATTCCGAATAACCAATCTTATGATACAATCGCTCAGGTTGTGGGAGATTCTATGGCTCCGCATATCAAGGATGGAGACTATCTCTTCATTCGCCTAACTCCTCATATTCCTCTAAATACGATTGGAATTTTTTCAGTCAATGGCGAAAATTTTGTTAAAAAGTTCAAAGGTGACTATTTGCAATCACTCAATTCTGACTATGATGACATCTATTTTAGCCCAGAAGACGATATTCGACCTATTGGTCAAGTTGTAGATATTTATAGTCCAGATTGATTTCTAAGCCTAGTTAATCACTAGTTATATTGGCTACATTCCTCCATCTAGTTTTGGAAAGTCTGTTCGTATAGCTGGCTTTTTTTCCTACTGAAAACAAACTGAAAAGCACAGTAAAAGGAGGCTATGACAGCCTCCTTTTATATGTCAAATTGGAAAAGTCCATTACCAGATAGTTATTTGACAACAAGTTAATGATTAAATAATTATTCTGCTACCCTTATGTCTCTGATTGTCCTCTTACTATTTGTCTAAAGTGTGGAGATTGCTTATTATGATGAAAATCGCTAGAGGTTTTTGTGATTTTCTAAGGTTATGTTCAAAAGTTACAACATCTTGAACACATAGTAGTTACGACACGAATAATCTTAGCCTACTTCTGATTGAACCGGGTAGCAAGGCTAAATAATGAGTTAATGCTATGCATTTGACAATGGATATCACAAATAGATATAAAACAGGGATAACGGACTTTTCCCCCTACTAGCATCCCTCTCTTTTTATTAGAGAAAGATGGCTAATAGTATATACACTTCTACGAACGCTAAAGAACTCCTTTCAGTAATTCAGATGGCGTTCAACATCTTAACTAACTCTTTCCTTTTTTCAATTAGATTATACCACTATTATAAAACGCTTTCAAATAATTATGTGCTCCAAAGTCAACTTTTTTACTTTTCTTTTTCCTTGATGAAGGTTTCCCACATTTTTTGTTGCGGCTTAGCAAATGGGTAGGTAGGAAAATCTTCTACAGAAACCCATTTCAATTCTTTTGATTCTGGAAGGTTAAGTGTTTCTGCCACACCTTCTACCATTTCTATCTGCCATTTGCGGTGACTAAAAATGTGCTGGACGGTATCAAATTCTTGCTCTTGCCAATCAACAGTCAGACCATAAAGTTCCGTAAAGCTCTGCCGAATATCTGGCTCAACAACTTCTTCTGCAACTTCAAAGAGAGAGACTTGTTTGTCAACAATTGCTCCTTTTTCCAAAAGCGGAAAAGACCAGAAACCTGATAAAAGACCTGCTTCATTATTTTTTTCCAATAAAAATTGATTGTCTTTATTTCTAATGAGAAATCCCTGGTAGGCCACGGGAATCGGCTTTTTCTTTGGTGCTTTGATTGGATACTTATCCATTGTACCGTTTAAGTAGGCTGCGCTAAAGGCTTTGACTGGGCTGTCCTGGGGACGTGGATTAACTGGCGATTCAATATCCGACCCCAGATCCATCAGGGCTTGGTTGAAATCGCCCGGCCTGTCAGGATCTATCAAGATTTCCATCATCGCTTGGAAAATCTTGCGATTGGCAGGCAAACCAATATCATAATCAACCTCAAACAAGCGGCTGAGAACCCGCATCACATTGCCATCTACCGCTGGTTCTGGCAAATTAAAAGCAATACTGGAAATTGCTCCAGCAGTATAGGGACCAATGCCCTTTAGGCTTGAAATGACTGCATGCGTGGTCGGAAATTGCCCATCAAAATCTTCCACCATTTGCTGAGCCGCCTTTTGCATATTCCGCACGCGCGAATAATAGCCCAATCCCTCCCAGAGTTTGAGAATGACCTCCTCTGGTGCTTGTGCTAAATCACTAATCGTAGGCAAGTGATGGAGAAAACGTTCATAATAAGGAAGGACCGTGTCTACTCTTGTCTGTTGAAGCATGATTTCAGAAACCCATATAGCATATGGGTCCCTTGTCCTTCTCCAAGGCAAGTCACGTTTATTAGCATCATACCAATCTAAGAGTGCCTTGCGAAAAGCTTGAATCTTTTCCTCCGGCCACATTTCGATTCCATATTCTTTCAAATCTAACATACATCTAGTATAACACAAAGAAAGGGAGTCAGCTTTTGCCAACTCCCTTATATCGTTTATAATCAAAATCAAACTAGCTCCAAAGGTTTGGGGAACCTTTGGAGGTTGGAGATTGAGCGAATGAATTTGTTTCTCTAAATCTAGCCAAGACTGTCTGTTTTTGATGTTCGAAGAATTTTATTCTACTTTGCCTGTTACAAACATGGTAAAGCTTGCTGAAGCAAGTAGCTGTTTATCTTGGTTTTCTATCTTAACTTCGACGACCTTTGTCCTGCTTCCATCATGTGTGCAAGAACCAGTGACGGATAAGGTATCACCAAGATTAGCTGCCTTCATATAATGGATATTGGACTGTAGGGTAACAGAATAAGCCCCCCTTGCTACCGTTGTCAGACCTGCAACTGAATCTGCCAATGTGAAAAGAAAGCCTCCATGTGCTATGCCGTATGGATTGAGAGATTTTTCCGTCACCGTAGTAGTCAGTAGCACCTCTTTCTCATTGAGCATTGTAGCTTGATAGTCATCTAAAACCGTAATCGGTTGTAAGTTTAATTTATCTAACACTTTCATCCTCCTCTGTCTGCTGACTTGTTTGCATTTGATAATAAACGCCTTGCTTCTTCATCAACTCTCTATGATTCCCTTGTTCAACAATTTTTCCGTCCACCATGACCAAAATCAAGTCAGCTGATTGAATGGTTGATAGGCGATGAGCAATAATAAAGCTGGTCCGTCCTTCCATCAATTTGGCAAATGCTTCCTGTACTAAAATTTCTGTCCGTGTATCAATAGAGGAAGTCGCCTCATCTAAAATCAGGATTTTAGGTATTTTAACAAAGACACGCGCAATAGACAAAAGCTGACGTTGTCCCTGGGATAAGGCTTCACCTCCATCTGCCAAAACTGTATCGTACCCCTGCGGAAGCTGACGAATAAAGAAGTCTGCATTAGCCGCCTTAGCCGCCTCAATGACCAATTCCCGCGTGGCATTTGGATAGCCATAGGCAATATTATCATGAATGGTACCAGATTTGATCCATGTCTCCTGTAAAACCATCCCAATCTGTCTGCGAAGATTCTCACGACTGTACTGGCTAATCGGAACCCCGTCTAAAGCAATTTGACCAGCCGTTACATCGTAGAAACGCATAAGCAGGTTAATCATGGTTGATTTACCAGCACCAGTAGGTCCAACAATGGCTACCTTTTGGCCAGCTTTGACAGCAATATCCAGATGTTCAATCAGAGAACGATCAGGACTATAGGAAAAAGACACATTTTCAAAGGAAATAGCTCCCTTCAGCTCCTCTGAATCAATTTTCCGCTCAGCCTGATCGTCAATGCTATCTAGAGCCAAGATAGCAAACAGCCTGTCTGCACAAGCTAAGGCGCTCTGCAATTCCGATAGGACCGAGGAAATATCATTAAAAGGCTTGCTGTACTGACTAGCATAATTGAGAAAAGTTGTCAGAGACCCCACTGTAAAATTTCCTGCCATAATTCTCAGAGCTCCAAGTCCTGCAAGTAAGGCATAAATAATAGCATTGATAAAGCGAGTGCTTGGATTGACCGTTGAAGAGGCAAAGATAGCCTGTTGGGAATAGGTCGCATACTGGTCATTCACAACTTGAAAATGCTTCGTAAATTGCTCTTGAGCATTGAAAGATTGAACCAGTGTCAATTGACTGATGGACTCTTCCAAATGCTGAGATTGCTTCCCACGTACCTGAGTCTGTTGTCTATAATAACCATAGGATTTCTTAGCGATATAGCGTGCCACAAGCAGAGAAACTGGAGTTAATGCCACAACCAGCAACATCATCGTCAAGTCAAGCCTAGCCATAGTGAAAATAGTTAGGAAAATAGTCAAGATACCAATGAAAAATTGATTGAAAATCATCAAGAGACCATTTGTTAATTGCTCACTATCACTTGAAAAACGAGCCACCAAATCACCAACTGAATGACGATCCAGATAAGATAGGGGCATCTGGTGCAGCTTCACATAGACCTGTTCACGCAAGTCGGCCACCATTCCGTAAACCAAGCGATTGGTTACTAGTGGGAGATACCATTGCACCAGCGTATTAAGCAAGATAACCATCACCATTTTGCCAATTATCCCTAGCAAGACCTGACCATCCGCTATCAATACGGCATCGACTGCCTGACCAATCAAGATAGGCAGATAAACTGTCAGAAGCACTTGCACCAAAGTTCCCACCAACATCAAGGACATTCGAAGGGGCTGTTGTAAAACCAATCTGACCAGTTCCTTAAAACTAGATTGTCCCATAGCTATCCTCCTCTCCTTGTTGTTGCGATTGGTGAATTTCTTGATAAATAGCAGAGCTTCTCAGCAAGTCTTCATGACGGCCAAGTCCCACTTGACGCCCTTGTTCCAAGACTAAAATCTGATCAGCTGTCCGTAAACTATTGGTTCTCTGAGATACCATTATTAAGGTTTGCTCAGGCAATTCACGACAAATCGCAGCCAATAACCGACTCTCCGTCAGATAATCCAGAGCAGATGTTGCATCATCCAAGATTAAAATCGGTGCTTTCTGTAAAATAGCACGTGCAATGGTCAAACGTTGACGCTGTCCACCAGAAAAATTCTTCCCAAAGGCTTCGACAGGGCTATCCAAACCACCTTTATCCTCTATGAAAGATTTAGCCTGTGCAATTTCTAATGCAGACCATAGGTCACTATCAGATATTTCTTCCAATCCTAAAGATAGATTAGAACGAATAGTTCCAGCAAAAAGCTGAGCCTGTTGCGGAACGATGGCAATTCGCTGCCGCCATTCTTTTAAATTCTTGGGACTTTTTCCATCAATGAAGAGAGAGAGCTGATTTGTTGGCACTGAATAGAGTGCCTGCAATAAATCTACTAGGGTGGACTTACCTGACCCAGTTCCCCCGATAATTCCCATAAACTGTCCCTTACGTAAGTCAAAAGCAATGTCAGACAGGGACTCCTCAGCAGATTTTGGATAAGAAAAGGAAAGATGGCGCACAGAAAAGATGATCTCCTTATCCTCGCTAACCACTTTTGGCAAACTAGACTCTACATCCTCAGATTCTTGTTCAAACACCTCTTGAATACGCTGTGCTGAAATGTAGGTCTGGTTGAGAGTAGACACGACCATAATCATCTTGACCAATTCTACTAAAATTTGTAAAAGGTAGTTGATAAGAGCGACCAACATCCCCTGTTCCAACAAATTGTGTGAAATGGCTATATTTCCCTGCCATATGAGAATGAGTAAAGTGCTGTTGACCACTAAAAATGTCAATGGTGATAAAAGACTAGACCAAAAACCAGCCTGCAACTGTTGCTTCTTATAAATCTGATTTATGCCTTGAAAAGCCTTAATTTCCCGCTCTCTTTGTCCAAATGCACGAATCACTCGCCAACCAGTCACTGTCTCACGTACCTGCCCCACCAAACCATCTAATTCTTTTCGCATCGATTGATAAATACGGCTGGTCATAACAGAAATGACTGTCACTATAAAAATCAATAGGATAATCATTCCTAGAAAATAGGCAGATAGACTTGGGCTAATATAGAATGCCATGATGAGCGAACCAAATACGACAATTGGAGCACGTAAAAACAAACGAAGAAAAGTATTAATACCCGTTTGAATTTGTAAAGTGTCGCTGGTCAATCGTGTCAGCAAGCTGGATGAGGAAAGAATATCTCGGCTAGACTTGGGAAGGGAAAGAACCTTCTGATACAAGTCATTCGTCAGCTCTTTAGTCACTCCAACCGCTGCTTTAGCTGAATAATATTGCGCTATTAGTGAAACAATAATTCCAATACATGCTAGACCAACCAGTAAAAAAAGCATAGCAACCAGGTTTCCCTGGCTGCCATTTGGAATAATTGTATCAACGATATAGGCGATAATTAATGGTACCAAAAGCTCAAAACAAGCTTCCAATAGTTTGAAAACTGGACCTAATATGGATTCCTTAATATAGTCCTTAAAATATCGTGATAAAAATTTCATATTAACGGTGCTCCAAAGCCTGAACCGCAGTAATCAAGGTCAAGTTGTAAACATCATCAGGGTTACAACCACGAGACAAGTCGTTTACAGGCTGATTCAAACCTTGTAAAACAGGACCTACCGCTGCAAATCCACCCATACGTTCGGCAATTTTATAACCAATATTACCAGCTGAAATACCTGGGAAGATAAATACAGTCGCTTGACCAGCAACACTCGAACCTGGTGCTTTTAATTTACCTGTAGCAGGGACAAAGGCAGCATCAAATTGCAATTCACCGTCCAAATCCAACTCAGGACGCAATTTTTGAGCAATTTTAGTTGCTTCAACCACCTTATCAACTTTAGGACCTGAGCCAGAACCTTTTGTTGAATAGCTGAGCATTGCAACTTTTGGATCAATACCAAACATTTTAGCAGTACGTGCTGAGTTGATAGCGATTTCTGCCAAGGTTTGAGCATCTGGATCAATGTTGATAGCACAGTCACCAAAAATATAACGCTCTTCACCTTTTACCATCAAGAAGGCACCTGATGTTTTCGATACACCTGGCTCTGTTTTAATGATTTGAAGAGCTGGACGAACTGTTGAAGCGGTTGAATGAATCGCACCAGATACCATACCTTCTACTACGCCCATATATACCAACATAACACCAAAGTAGTTAACATCTTTCAACAACTCATGTGCCTGCTCTTCTGATACCTTACCTTTACGGCGCTCTACCAAAGCAGCTACCATCTCATCATATCTATCATAATGAGCTGGGTCAATAATTTCAAAACCTTCTGTAATCCCTTCAATGTCAAGGTAAATCTTAATACGATCCGGGTTTCCAAGCAAGACGGGTACTACATCCGACTCATTTACCAAACGTTTTGTCGCCTGCAAGATACGTGGTTCTTCACCTTCTGGCAATACGATACGTACTTTTTTACCCTCTAGCTTTGTAGCTAATTGCTCAAAAATTTTCATGAACAAACTCCTTAAATTTATTTACTTATTAACTGATTGATAACAGCCTGAAAATCCTCAGGAAGCGGTGCTTCCAAATCAATCCTTTCGGCTGAAAAAGGATTGTCGAAGGCTAAATTATGACAATGTAAGGCTTGACGTTCTATCCCACATTCCAAACTTCCACCATACATATCATCTCCTAACAACGGAAATCCAATGTGAGAAAAATGAACACGAATCTGATGAGTCCGCCCAGTATGTAGTTGAATATCTACTAAATGAATATCTCCCCACGATTGCACAACACGATAGGAAGTATGAGCATATTTTCCATTCTTTGTCACACAACGGGTAATGATGCTATCTTCTGGACGACCGATAGGAGCAATAATATCCCCTGTCTCTTCTAGCTGCCCATTCCCCTTCACCAAAGCATAATAACGTTTATGAATAAGCTTGGCCTGTAACTGCTTATCGAGTCGTGCATGGGCATAGCCGTGCTTGGCAAACAGCATAACGCCTGATGTATCCCTATCCAGACGAGTCACAATATGAACCTGCTTATTCTCATAATTCTGCTCAATAAGATAACCTTTTACAAAATTTGCGATTGTGGATGAATGCAAGGCAGAAGGAATGGAGGCGTAGCCAACCGGCTTATTTATCGCCAGAAAATGATCATCTTCATAGACAATATCCAACGGAAAGAAAATCGGTTTTAAACTACCAGTCAAATCCTCTTCAGCAGGTATGTCAATTGTAACCCTATCTCCAATATCAAGCAAGTAAGTTGCATTTTGCTCAATATCGTTGACCCAGATATTGCCGCCGGTATACTTAATCTTTGCTAATAGGCCTTTAGAGACACCGTGTTTTTTAAGGAAAGTCTTTATTTTCGTATGCTGGTCAGCAATGAATTCAAACCGCATTACTCCACCTCTCCAATAAAGGCGTCCTTAACCCGATTCCAAAAACTAGTATGACTCGGTGTTGCAACAAAATGAATCTTACTATTGTCTATCTGATACTCTATACTTTCAATACTATCATAGACAAAAGTCTTATTGTCTACCGCAATCGAGTAACGGTCACTATGCTTTGGTTCAATCACAATCTTGTCTTTTTTAGGGACAACAACGGATGAACCCAAGGTGCGGTAAACACGATTGTTCAAACTTGCCACTTCTGCAATCTGCAATGCCTCGATTGTTGGATGTAAAACAGCACCACCTAATGACTTGTTATAAGCTGTTGAGCCTGTTGGCGTTGAAACCGAAATTCCATCCCCTCTAAAGCGTTCGAAGGGCACATTGTTAATAATAATATCTGCGACCATGGTCTTAGAAAGACGTTTTACTGTCGCCTCATTTAAGGCACGCGCCTCGACAATGCGGCCATCTGTCATCTTGACCTTAACATTTAAAATCGGATACGATACTCTAGCACCTGTATCAAGCTTAAGATTTTCAATCAGCTTGTCCACTTCAAAATCGCGATAATCTGTATAAAACCCCAAATGACCCGTGTGAATTCCTACAAAACGTACACGATCAATCAACTTTTCATATTTGTGAAAAGCAGATAAAAGCATCCCATCTCCACCGATAGAAATGACAATATCTGGATTTTTAGGAGTCAAAATAAAATTTGCTTCTTTTAACTTTGTCCATAATTCTTTGGACACCGCTTCGCTCTTAGGATTTCGACTAGCGAGCAGAGCGATTTTTTTTCTACCTGTATTCTTCATCTGTATCATCACTGTTGCCCACACCGTCATTCAGTTTGCGATAGGCAGGATCAAATAAGGCCTGCGCTTCTTGAATGTCGTTGCGGATTTTTCGCATCTCCTCATCTAATTCATAGGCAATTTTTGCTGTAACTTCCAAGCGTTTCTTGATTTCTTCTGGAAAATTCCCCTTATATTTATAATTCAGAGAATGTTCAATTGTAGCCCAGAAATTCATGGAAAGGGTTCGAATCTGGATTTCTGCCAGAACCGTCTCGTTGCCATTTATAGTATCCACAGGATACTCAATCACCACATGATATGAACGGTAGCCAGAGGCTTTCATATTGTTGATGTAATCCCGTTCATGCACAATTTGCATATCCTTGCGTTTCCGCAAAATAGCTAATACTTCTTCAATGTCGTCCACAAATTGAACCATAATCCGAAGACCGGCAATATCTTGCATATCTTGAGCAAGATTTTCCAATTTGATATGTCGCAGGGCCATTTTTTCTTTAATGGATTCAATCGGTTTTACCCGTCCTGTGACAAACTCAATTGGAGAATGCCGATTAGCCTTGCGATACTGCTTGCGAATCCCCCGCAGTTTGATTTTCAATTCACCAACTGTCTGAATATAGGGGTCTAAAAATTCTTCCCAGTTAAAGTCCATACGGCCCCTTTCTTGTCAAAACTTTTAAATTGTATTAGAATAACACAAAGACTAATCTATTATAACACATTGAAAGGGTTTACTGCATGAAAAACCACCTTGAAATTGAGTATAAAACCTTACTGACCAAATCCGAATACAAACGCCTGCTTACTGACTTTTCAGATGTGAGCCCAATTCTTCAAACAAACCACTACATTGATACCCCAGACCTAGATATGAAGAATCACCGCTTTTCACTCCGTATTCGTACATTTGAGGACTCAGCAGAACTAACCTTAAAAATTCCACAAGAAGTCGGAAATCAAGAATATAACCAAGTTCTAGACATCCAAACTGCTCATGATTTATTGGAAAATTTTCAACTACCTGCAGGACAAATTTCTGATATTATTTCTGCAACCGAAATTCCACTTGATAAACTTGCTGTCTGGGGTAGCCTCACGACAAAACGCTATGAGAAACAGACATCTATAGGCCTTATGGCCCTCGATGAAAATGATTATGTGGGACAAAAAGATTACGAATTAGAAGTCGAAGTGACCGATGCAGATGCAGGGAAAATTCTTTTTGATGAATTCCTTAAGAAGAAATCAATTCAATTCAAATATGCTAGTAGTAAGGTCGCACGAACAGCTGCCTACATGAAATAACTATAAAAAATCAGCCAAATAAGGTTGATTTTTTAGTTTCACTACTGAAAATTTTTCATTTTTTTGATAGAATAGAACTATCTATTGTAAAAAATACTTTTATGTCATCATAAAAGCTCAGTGTGTAAAAGGAGTTACTTTAAAATGGTACAACCACTCGGTGAACATAACATTAAATTATTCTCACTCAATAGCAACCGTGATATTGCTGAAAAAATTGCTGATTCTGCTGGAATTCCTCTTGGAAAACTGTCTTCTCGTCAGTTTTCGGATGGTGAGATTCAAATTAACATTGAAGAATCTGTACGTGGCGTAGACGTCTACATTATCCAATCAACAAGCTATCCGGTCAATAACCACTTGTGGGAATTATTGATTATGATCGATGCTTGTAAACGTGCTAGTGCCAACACCATTACAGCGGTCATCCCTTATTTTGGCTATGCTCGCCAAGACCGTACCGCTTCTCCACGCGAACCAATTACAGCTAAATTAGTTGCAAATATGCTGGTTAAAGCTGGTGTCGACCGTGTATTGACTCTTGATTTGCACGCTTCACAAATTCAAGGTTTCTTTGACATTCCAGTGGACAATCTCCTTACAGAACCACTTTTTGCAGCCTACTACATGGAAAAAGGACTCTGCGGAGAAGATGTCGTCATTGTGAGTCCTAAAAATTCTGGTATCAAACGAGCTCGTAATATCGCTGAATTTCTAAATGCACCGATTGCGATTATCGACTACGCTCAAGATGATTCTGAACGTTCTGAAGGCTATATTATTGGTGATGTTGCTGGTAAAAAAGCTATTTTGGTGGACGATATTCTCAATACTGGTCGCACTTTCTCACAAGCTTCAAAAATTGTCCAAGAAGGTGGTGCTACTGAAATTTATGCAGTTGCCAGCCATGGCCTCTTTGCGGGAACTGCAGCCCAACTCTTAGATGAAGCACCAATCAAAGAAATATTAGTTACCGATTCTGTTGCAAGCAAAGAACAGCATCCTAAAAATATCGCCTTCCTAACAGCTAGTGACTTGATTGCAGATGCCATCCACCGCATCCAAGAACATCAGCCACTCAGCCCACTTTTCAAATTTACTAGTCCTGAAAAAGAAAACTAGGAGTAAACTCTTTGATTTATTTAGATAATGCAGCAACCACTGCTCTATCTCCTGCTGCACTCCAACGGATGATCGAAGTGGCTCAAGAAAATTATGGAAACCCCTCCAGTATCCATCAAAGCGGTCGAAAAGCCAATCAATCTCTTAGACAAAGTCGTCAAGAGATTGCTCAGATTCTCTCCGCCTCTCCTGAACAAATTATTTTCACATCTGGAGGCTCCGAAGCTGATACTTTAGCTATTCAAGGCTATGCACTTGCACATCAATCCAAAGGAAAACACCTGATTACTACGGCTATCGAACACCATGCTGTCCTCCATACCATGCAATATCTAGAGGAGCGGTTTGGGTTCGAGGTAACCTATATCCAACCAGTCGATCAAGTAATCACCGCTCAACAAATTCAGGATGCCCTTCGACCAGATACTATTTTAGTCAGCGTCATGTTTGCTAACAATGAGACCGGTCAGCTACTTCCCATCAAGGAAATTGGAAAGCTCCTAGCCGATCATCAGGCCGTCTTTCATGTAGATGCTGTCCAAGCAATTGGAAAAATTGCAATTTCTCCCTCTGACTACGGAATTGACTTCCTCGCGGCCTCTGCCCATAAATTCCATGGTCCAAAGGGAATGGGATTCCTGTATAGTAAAGTTCATAAATTTGATTCCTTGATCCACGGCGGAAAGCAGGAACAGCAACATCGAGCAGGTACTGAGAATCTCCCTGCTATTGCTGCTATGGCTACTGCCCTAACAGAACAATATGAGTCCTTAGATACGCATCATAAGCATGTCAGTGAACTGCGACAACATATTATCAAGGGATTGTCTGGCTTAGACTATTATCTCAATCAGGCTGGACCTCATCTCCCTCATGTCCTTAATATCGGTTTTCCTGGTAAACTTAATGAACAACTACTCATGCAACTAGATTTGGCAGGTATCGCTGTTTCTAGCGGTTCCGCATGTACGGCAGGTGTTGTCCAAAATAGCCATGTTTTAGAAGCTATGTATGGAAAAGACTCCCATCGTCTGAAAGAATCCATTCGTATCAGCCTATCTGAAATCAATACAAAAGAAGAGATAGATACTCTTATCATCGAACTAAAGAAAATACTTGGAGGTTAAAATGGCATTCCAACAATCAGTTACCTTAAAAGATTGTAATTTTACTTATCACATTAGCCCTGCTATCAAAAAATATACACTCCGTGATAACACCTTTGAACAAAGCAAAGCAGGTCACTATCAGCTTACACGTCTTCTGGAAGAAATTCCAAATTCAAACCAAGGATTCCTCTTGAAAATTATTATCAATCAAGACCTAACTGGTTTTAAAATTAACATTACCGACAAGTCTGGTCTTCATCTGGTAAACATCTTTAAGCCAGAAAGTAACAAGGTTATTCAAGAAAAATTCTATTTCCTCATGGATAGCTTGATTGACCGTGACATCTTTACAAAAGAGGGTTAGTATGATTGAAATTCACTATCTTGACGCTTACAAGCAAGAACGTATCCAAACATTTGAGAATAAAGATGCAGCCATTCTGGCTTTTTCCGGTTGCTTAACCCTCCCAGACTATTATCCAGTTACCAGCATTACACAAGACGGACAAGCTCTGGATTACAAAGGGACAATCGGGGATCTCTATCGCTATTTACAAACACTAGATTAGACAGTTTCCTGTTTAATCTTTTTTTAAAATCAATCTGTTGATTTTTTCACAAACTTGGACTAGAATAGAATAAAGAACTGTTTAATATATAAATAATCGATAAAGCGTATTCTATCGAAATAAAGGAGTCTAAAGTGAAAAACGATAAAAAATCTGATATTCCACGCGCAACTGCCAAACGTCTATCCCTCTACTATCGCATTTTTAAACGTTTCTATGCAGGAAATATTGAAAAAGCTAGTTCAAAAGAAATTGCTGAAGCTATCGGAATCGATTCGGCTACCGTCCGCCGAGATTTTTCCTATTTTGGAGAGCTTGGTCGTCGTGGCTTTGGCTACAATGTCAAAGAGTTGATGGATTTCTTTGCGGATATTCTAAATGATACCTCCATCACCAATGTTATGCTTGTTGGAGTCGGGAATATGGGGCGGGCCTTGCTACACTATCGCTTCCACGAACGAAATAAAATGAAAATAGTCATGGCTTTTGAAGCAGATGATAATCCAGCTGTTGGAACGACAGATGAAAATATCCCAATCCATGCAATCTCAGAAATCAAGGAACGTATCAGCGAAGCAAACTCTCAGACAGCCATTCTAACGGTACCCAGCGTCAAGGCGCAAGAAGTGACCGATATTCTTGTTGAAGCTGGTGTTAAGGGGATTCTGAGCTTTTCGCCAGTTAACTTGTCTGTCCCAAAAGATGTCGTTGTTCAGTATGTTGATTTGACTAGTGAATTACAAACACTACTCTACTTTATGCGAAAAGGATAAGCAATGAAAAAACCAGTTATTGGTATTTCTGGAAATGAATATAAAACAGGGGATCATACAGAACCCCTGCTTTCTTATACCCAGACTTGCCTCGTACAAGCTATTGAAGATGCTGGCGGACTCCCACTCATCCTTCCTGTTACAGAGCCTGATGTGGCAAAATATTATATCCATCTTATTGACAAACTCATCCTAACAGGAGGACAAAATGTCCAGCCAAGTTACTATCACGAAGAAAGGACTATTGACAGCGATAATTATCTACCAAAGCGTGACGAGTTTGAATTAGCCCTCATAAGGGCTGCCCAAGAAAATCAGAAACCTATCTTCGGTATCTGCCGAGGTCTACAGCTCTACAATGTAGCTCAAGGTGGTAGCCTTCATCAATCAATTTCTGAACATTGGCAAGACATAGACGGACAAGAAGTCAGTCAAACGATTCAACTGACTCAAAATAGTCCACTTTACGACATATATAAGTCCGATCTGACTGTAAACTCATTTCACCGTCAGGCTATCAAAGACTTAGCATCTGACTTAGAAATCATTGCACTATCGGATAATCAACAGATTATTGAAGCTGTTCATTCAGCCTACCCAACTAAATTTTTAGGGGTTCAATGGCATCCTGAACTACTCTACGGTAAACGTGAGATTGAAAAAGACCTCTTCCACTATATTGTCAATAAACTTTAAAATAACTCACTTTCTTCTCTAAAAGAATAGTAATCCTTATTTCCAACAATTAAATGATCTAATAATACCAGTCCTAGCTTTTCGCAGGACTCTTTTAAATTCTCCGTAAATAGCAAATCATTCCTACTAGGTTGTACTGAACCCGACGGGTGGTTGTGAACGATGATAATCGATGTTGCCATGCATTTTACTGCGTAATGCAAAATTTCACGTGGTTCTGCAATGCTACGATTAACACTCCCAATAAAAATCGTTTTTTGACTGATAATCTGGTTCTGTGTATTGAGATAAAGTGCAACAAGATGCTCCTGCTTCTTATGCCCGATTTCATGAATCATCTTACGTCCCAACTTCTCACTTCCCAAAATTCTCTCATTTAAGAGTAGCTCTGATTGATTGATACGTTTTCCAAGTTCAATCATAGCCTTAATTTCAATCGCCTTGACGCGCCCAATTCCAGTCAAACTTTGCAATTCTTCAATTGATAATTCTCTTAGAGCCGCTAAACTCTCCAAACGATTCAATAATTTATTGGAGAGAATAGAAACAGGTTCTTTTTTTGTCCCAGTTCTAATAAAAATTGCTAGTAATTCCTGATTACTGAGACGCTCAGCTCCAACTTCTACTAAACGTTCTCTAGGTAGAATGGCCTCTTCTTTAAATTCAATTTGATACATAATTTCCTCCTCACCTATCTATTCGTAAAATCTCGCAAAAAAAAGAAGCCATATAAAACCAAAGAATATCTCCTCAGTCTTATACCACTTCTTTATCCTTAATATATAGATGTTTTATTGTCCATAATCATACTGATTATAACTCTTATTGAAGGAATCTAAGATGTCTTTTGCAGTTTCATTATATGGAGTTGTTGATTCAAGAACTCCTTTTACAATGATACGTTGTGTTGCATTATAGTCCGTACATGTTACCAAGGTAACTTCTGTACGTCCTTCTACATCATCAATGACATAGACACTTTCAGGCGAAACAATTTCCACACTATCAATAACGTAGGTGTAAACATTGGTCTTGTCAGTAATATAGATTTTCATGCCGTTTTTAGCACGATCAAGCGGTGAAAAGAGAACATCTGCCGCACCAGTTACACCAAAAATATGGTGGCTAGCCAACGCATAATTTCCTTTCCCCATCTCTTGGTTTTCCTTCATGGTACCAGCTCCATACATGAGCGAAGTATTGAAGACCCCTTTAAAAATAGGAAGGTTGATGCCAAGCTCGGGAACCGCAATTCCACCAATTACAGGTAAGCGTTGTGCATCCCACTGAGCTGCTAAAATAGCCTCTGTAGAAATAGACTGAACCTGATCGAAATCAAATGTTGTTTCAGCCTGTTTATTCTTTTCGATATCCTCTGTCGTAACATTGCTAATCTGGTATTTATTCGTATTCCAGCCGATAATAAAATTACGGATAGAGGTGTTGAATATCAACGCTAGGGAAATCAGTATCAATACAACTGTTAAAAGATTGCGCCAAAAAGAACCTTTACGCTTCTTCTTTTTTTCACGTTTTGACATGATTATTTATTCCTTTTCTTCTTTTATTTCGGCAGCATCTACCAAGGCAAAGGTCATGATTTTCGCTTCATCATTCAAGCGCATCACTTTTACACCCATGGTTGAACGACCAGTTTGAGAGATATTGGCAACACTTGTACGAATAATCACGCCAGTATCGGTAATAACCATAATATCTTCATCACCAGATACCGTTGTCAAACCTGCTAGAGAGCCATTCTTATCAGCAACTTTAAGAGTCTTGATACCCTTACCACCACGACCTTTGGTTGGATACTCACTGGCTGGTGTACGTTTACCAAAACCTTTTTCCGTCAATACGAGTACTTCTTGGTCATCAGAAATCATAGTAGCGCCAACTAACTGGTCTCCCTCGCGTAAATTGATACCACGAACACCTGTTGCTGTACGGCCCATATTACGAACATCTGTTTCAGTGAAACGTACAGAATAACCGAACTTAGTCCCCATAATAATGTCTGCTTGACCATTTGTTAAGAAAACATTGATGAGTTCATCGTCTTCTTTCAAATTCAAAGCTTTCAGACCGCTCTGGCGAATATTGGCAAATTCTGACACACTAGTCCGTTTTACAACACCTTGGCGGGTTGCAAAGAAGAGATAGCTATCTGCCTCCTGGTCCTTAGTTACATTGATAATAGTTTGAATTGCCTCGTTTTCTTCCAATTTAAGCAAATTGACTACTGGAAGTCCCTTTGCAGTACGACCATATTCTGGGATTTCATAGCCTTTGAGACGGTAAACACGTCCCTTGTTAGTGAAGAAGAGCAAGCGATCATGAGTGCTTGTAGAAACTAATTCTCGTACAAAATCATCATCCTTGACGCCAGTTCCTTGAACCCCACGTCCTCCACGCTTCTGAGCTTGAAACTCATCCTGTGCTAAACGCTTGATGTAGCCTTGGTTTGACAAGGTGATTAAAACATCCGTTTCTTCAATCAAGTCCTCATCTTCAAGGGAAAGAACTTCACCAACCATCAATTCTGTACGGCGTGGGTCAGCATATTTACGTTTGACTTCTTCTAATTCGTCTTTAATAATCTGAACAACACGCTCAGGTTTAGCTAGAATATCAGCCAAATCTGCAATCAATGCCACTAACTCATCATATTCTGATTGAATCTTGTCGCGTTCCAAACCTGTCAAACGACGAAGACGCATATCAAGAATAGCCTGACTCTGACGTTCAGAAAGGTCAAATTTCTCCATCAATTCAGCTTGAGCAATAGCATCAGTTTCTGAATTACGGATAATACGAATGACTTCATCAATATGGTCAAGTGCAATCAGCAAGCCTTCTAAGATATGAGCACGCGCTTCAGCCTTTTCTTTATCAAATCGTGTACGGCGAGTGACTACTTCTTTTTGGTGTTCAATATAAGACTCTAGAATCTGACGTACAGAAAGGATTTTCGGTACACCATTTTGGATGGCCAACATGTTGAAACTAAAGTTGGTTTGAAGCTGTGTTTGCTTGAATAGGTTATTCAAAATAACGTTAGCAGAGGCATCACGACGAACTTCGATAACAAATCGTACACCCTCACGGTTGGATTCGTCTCGAACAGCAGTGATTCCTTCAATACGTTTTTCTTGGACTAATTTGACAATATGTTCTTGAACCTTGGACTTATTGACCATGTATGGAAACTCTGTAACAACAATGCGTTCACGACCATTTCCATATTCTTCAATTTCTGTGCGGGAACGAAGAACTATTGAACCTTTACCAGTTTCATAAGCACGGTGAATTCCAGATTTCCCCATAACCAAGGCACCTGTCGGAAAATCTGGTCCAGGCAAGACTTCCATAATCTCACGTGTTGTTACCTCGGGATTGTCCATAACCAGCTTAACTGCCTCGATAGTCTCACCCAAGTTGTGTGGAGGAATGTTGGTAGCCATACCAACGGCGATACCAGTCGTTCCGTTAACCAGAAGGTTAGGGAAACGAGCAGGTAAAACCTCAGGCTCACGTTCACTCGCGTCATAGTTATCCGCAAAATTTACCGTGTTCTTGTTAATATCACGAAGCATTTCAAGCGCAATCTTGCTCATGCGTGCTTCTGTATAACGCTGAGCGGCTGCTCCGTCGCCATCCATGGAACCAAAGTTTCCGTGACCATCAACTAACATGTGACGGTAGCTCCACCATTGTGCCATACGAACCATTGCTTCGTAAATCGCACTATCTCCATGCGGGTGATATTTACCCATAACATCCCCTGTGATACGGGCTGATTTTTTATGTGGTTTATCTGGTGTAATTCCTAATTCATTCATCCCATACAAAATACGGCGATGAACCGGCTTCAGACCATCACGTACATCAGGCAGAGCACGCGAAACGATAACACTCATCGCATAGTCGATGAAGGATGATTTCATCTCATTGGTCAGATTAACCGTTACTAAATTTTTATCTTGCATTATATGCCTCTTTCAACAGTCATTGTGCTTCTATTATACCATATTGGCGAATAAATTTCTTTGTTGGAAACTAGCATGTAAACATTTTCAAAGGCGCTTTCACAAGTGACAAAAAGCTTAAAACATGCTAGAATGTATTATGGTCGGGATGAAGTCATCCCCAAATAAAACTAAGGAGATGTTTAGCAATGACTGCAACTAAACAACACAAAAAAGTAATCCTTGTCGGTGACGGTGCCGTAGGTTCTGCTTATGCTTATGCTCTTGTTAACCAAGGTATTGGTCAAGAATTGGGTATTATCGATATCAACAAAGACCGTACTCAAGGTGATGCAGAAGACTTGAGCCACGCATTGGCCTTCACATTCCCTAAAAAAATCTACTCTGCTGAGTATTCAGATGCTCATGACGCAGACTTGGTTGTATTGACAGCTGGTTTGCCACAAAAACCAGGTGAAACTCGCCTTGAATTGGTAGAGAAAAACCTTCGTATCAACCAACAAATCGTTACAGAAATCGTTAACTCTGGTTTCAACGGTATCTTCCTTGTTGCTGCTAACCCTGTTGACGTATTGACTTACTCAACTTGGAAATTCTCTGGTTTCCCTAAAGAGCGTGTTATCGGTTCTGGTACTTCTCTTGACTCAGCTCGTTTCCGTCAAGCATTGGCTGAGAAAATCGGTATCGACGCACGTTCAGTTCACGCTTACATCATGGGTGAGCATGGTGACTCAGAATTTGCAGTTTGGTCACATGCCAACGTTGCTGGTGTGAAATTGTACGACTGGTTGCAAGATAACCGCGATATTGATGAGCAAGGTCTTGTTGACTTGTTTGTATCTGTTCGTGATGCAGCCTACTCAATCATCAACAAAAAAGGCGCAACTTACTACGGTATCGGTGTTGCACTTGCACGTATCACTAAAGCAATCTTTGATGATGAAAATGCAGTACTTCCATTGTCAGTTTACCAAGCTGGTCAATACGAAGGTGTTGAAGATGTCTTCATCGGTCAACCTGCTATCATCGGTGCCCACGGTATCGTTCGTCCAGTCAATATCCCATTGAGCGAAGCTGAATTGCAAAAAATGCAAGCATCTGCTAAACAATTGAAAGACATCATCGATGATGCTTTCGCAAACCCAGAAATTGCAGCTGGTGTAAAAAACTAATTATATAAAATAGTAAAAAAGGTGAGCAATAGCTCGCCTTTTTTACCTTCTAATATCATAACGTAA
The DNA here is from genome assembly GCF_902702775.1 of Streptococcus suis. Taxonomy (NCBI): domain Bacteria; kingdom Bacillati; phylum Bacillota; class Bacilli; order Lactobacillales; family Streptococcaceae; genus Streptococcus; species Streptococcus suis. The sequence continues at coordinate 873,958 of NZ_LR738724.1, read as the reverse complement.
CATAGCAATTCCATCTGTGACAGTTGACTCTACCAAGAGCAATTTCTTTTCTTCCAAAAGTGAGGCAAAAAGTGGAATACCGTCACCCAAAATAGTAGGAATAATCCCAATAATAAGGTGATCAATCACTCCCGCCTCTAAACAGTCCTGAACCAGACTTGCCCCACCAAACAACCAAATATCTCCACCTTCTTGAGAGCAAAGTTCCATAATCTCCCCGATGACGTCCCTTACGAAACGCACATTACCATAGTCCGTCTGCTCAGTATGACTCGCAACGATAAATTGCTTTTCCTGATGTCCTTCAATCATTTCCAACGGACAATCTTCTAATGATTTTCTCCCCATCACAACTGTATCACAGTTGTTAAAGAAATTTTGATTATCAAACTGTAAGACCGTATCGTATTTATCGGTACCATGTCCTTCAATCCAATCGTAGCTTCCATCCTTACGTGCAATAAATCCATCTAAACTCATTGCAATATTTAACACCAATCGTCTCACAATTAACCTCATTTCATACCTTAGTGACAAACTATTATACCAGTCATTCTTCCTATTCTCAACCAAAAGTCCCTATAACTCCTCTTCCTTTGAATAGGACAATTATTCATTTCCTATACAGCAAAGAACATGATAAAAAGGTCACTGGACCTTATTCGCTTTCGTATTTTCAAGCTCATGATAAAAAGGTCCACTGGACCTTTTTATTTATTTAGATTTGATATAGTTGATACCGTCTGCTTTAGGAGCGACTGCTTTACCAAAGAAAGCAGACAGGGCAATAACAGTAATCAAATATGGTGCAATTTGAAGATAAACCGTTGGAATATCTTTCAATCCTGGTAATTGTCCACCCACTACTGCCAAACTTTGCGAAAGACCGAAGAATAGACTGGCAAGCATAGCGCCAATTGGATTCCACTTACCGAAAATTACAGCTGCTAGAGCGATGAAACCTGAACCTACGATTGTTGTTGCAGAGAAGTTGATATTCACTGATTGAGCACTTACAGCTCCACCAACACCACCAAGGAAACCAGCAATCAACACACCTGCATAACGCATAGCGTAGACATTGATTCCCAAAGTATCCGCTGCCTGCGGATGTTCACCTACTGAACGAAGGCGCAAACCAAACTTGGTTTTATAAAGGATGAACCAAGCAAGAAATGCTGTTGCAATAGCTACATAACCCATCAAGCTTGTATTTTTGAAGAAAATTTCACCAATGATTGGAATATCTGCCAAGATAGGGAATGAAAATTTACCAAATGATTCAGTAATACTATCAGTTTGACCCTTATTATAGATAACCTTGACTAGGAAAACTCCCAAAGCTGGAGCCAAAAGGTTCAACACCGTACCTGAGACAACGTGGTCTGCACGGAAATTAATCGTCGCCATCGCATGAATAGCGGCAAAGATAACACCAGCAAGACCTCCTACAATAACAGCTAATAATGGAGTAGCATTACCAAATGTCCCTGCAAATTCGATATTGAAAACAACACCAGCAAAGGCACCGATAACCATGATTCCTTCTAGACCAACGTTTACAATACCACCGCGTTCAGAGAAAACTCCTCCAAGACTGGTAAAGATTAAGGGTGCTGAATAAATCAACATTTGCGAAATGAGTAAGGCAAGAATTGAAACATTCATCTTATTTCGCTCCTTTCGCTTTATTTCTAGATTTTAATAATTGTTCAAAAATAAATTTCACACCGATAAAGAAAATGATTGATGCCGTAACAACGTTGATCAATTCAGGTGGAATCTGTGCACGTACCATACCTGGAGCACCGACAGAAAGAACACCGAATAGAAAGGCAGCCAATGGAATACCTAACGGTGAATTAGAAGCTAAAAGCGCTACTGACATACCATTAAAACCAATATCTAAGTTACCGCTTTGAATGTAAACGTTTTGGAAAGTACCCAAACCTTGGATAGCTCCCCCAAGACCCGCAAGAGCACCTGAAATAATCATAGATAGAATAATTGTACGTTTCGCAGACATACCCGCATAATCCGATGCTGTTGGGTTAAGCCCCACTGAGCGAATCTCAAAACCAAGAGTCGTTTTGGTCAATAGGAACCAAATCACAAAAACTGCAATAATGGCAAAGAAAATACCAATATTCATACGTGAGTTATCTGTCAATGCACGGAGCCACTCTGTTTGGTAAGAGGCATTTGCTGACACGTTAACTGTCGAGTCTGTATTCTTCATCAAACTATCTGCAAATACATCACGAATGATATAGTTACATGAATAGAGTAAGATGTAGTTCATCATAATCGTAACGATAACTTCACTTGTTCCCAAATAGGCACGTAGAATACCTGGAATAGCTCCAGCAATACCGCCTGCCAACATAGCAATCAAGACTGTTCCCAAAATCAAAACTGGACGTGGTAAGTCAGGATTCGCCAAGGCAAACCATCCAGCAAAAACCCAACCAACATAGGCCTGACCAGACAAACCAACGTTGAAGAAACCTGCACGACTAGCTACTGCGAAACCGAGAGCAGTGAAAACAAGTGGTGCCATTGCACGGAAAATTTCACCAATTGATTTGATATTACCAAAAGCTGAATAGAATAACTCTTCATAGCCCCAAATTGGATCGTAGCCAAAAACAAGCATGACAATCGCTCCAAGTAGGATACCACTGACCACAGCCATTAATGGAAGGGCCAAATTCTTATATTTATTAAGCATGTTCTTCTCCCTTCTCAATATGTCCACCTGCCATCAAGACGCCTAACTCTTGTTTATTGGTCTTAGCAGGTTCAACAATACCATGGATGACACCATCATGGATAACAGCAATTCTATCTGATACATCCAAAATTTCATCCAATTCGAAGCTGACAACAAGAACAGCCTTACCCTTATCACGTTCTGCAATGAGACGCTTACGAATATACTCAATAGCACCAACGTCCAAACCGCGTGTTGGTTGGCTAACAATGAAAAGGTCTGGGTTGCGATCGATTTCACGCGCGATGATAGCTTTTTGCTGGTTACCGCCTGAAAGAGCCTTGATTGGAACGAGTTCACTCGCCCCACGAACGTCAAATTCTTCCATTAATGCGCGTGCTTTTTCATTAATGATATTATAGTTCAAAATACCATTTTTTGAAATCGGTTCTTTATAGTAAGTTTGAAGCGCAAAGTTCTCAGCAACAGTCATCGGAAGAACTAGTCCATCGCGATGGCGATCTTCGGGAACGTGGCTCACTTGCATTTCTGTAATTTTACGTGGAGTTTTACCAACTACCTCCTCACCTTTGATAGTGATTGAGCCAGATTTTACCTTACGTAAACCAGTGATTGCCTGAATCAACTCACTTTGACCGTTTCCGTCGATACCGGCAATACCAACAACCTCACCTGCTCGAACATCAAGCGATAAGCCCTTAACTGCTGGGATACCACGGTTTTCATTGACAACCAAATCCTTAATTGACAAAATGACTTCTTTAGGACTCGCTTCAACTTTCTCTGTTTTAAAGGAAACGGAACGTCCAACCATCCACTCAGCCAAATCTTGGTTTGTTGCTCCTTCAACGGCAACTGTTTCGATTGATTTACCTCGACGAATAACTGTTACACTATCGGCAACTGCACGAATTTCATCCAATTTGTGCGTAATCAAAATAATAGATTTACCTTCTTCAACCAAGGCTTTCATAATTTTCAAGAGCTCTGCAATTTCCGCAGGGGTCAATACAGCTGTCGGCTCATCAAAAATTAAAAGGTCGGCTCCACGGTAAAGTGTTTTAAGGATTTCTACACGTTGCTGTGCACCCACAGAAATATCTGCAACCTTTGCAGTTGGATCAACTTCAAGACCATATTTAGCAGAAAGTTCTTTTATTTCTGCGATAGCTTTTTTAAGGTCAATCACGCCACCTTTGGTGGTTTCAGAACCAAGAATGATGTTCTCAGCAACTGTGAAAGCATCAACCAACATAAAGTGTTGGTGCACCATACCAATACCCAATTGGGCTGCTTTGGATGGAGAGTCAATCTTCACGGATTGACCGTTGATAACAATTTCACCGCTTGTAGGTTCCAACAAGCCAGCAAGCATGTTCATCAGAGTAGATTTACCCGCACCATTCTCACCAAGAAGGGCATGGATTTCACCACGTCTGACATTCAAATTGATGTGGTCATTTGCTACAAATTCACCAAATATCTTAGTGATATTGCGCATTTCAATGACATAATCCTTAGTCATAATCTATTATCCTTTCTGACTATAGCCTTCTGAAAATTCTTCAGTACCACTTTAGTACTTAAAATTCTTCATCAACTATACCATTTTTGTCAGTAAAACCTACCATAGCTGATAGGCTTTACTGAGAAAAATCTCAGCCCGAAAACGGCGACCCCGTCGGGTCGCCGAATCGGAATTGTCGAAAAGAAATTCATTAAGGTTTTTCAGGAACTTCTACTTTGCCATCCAAGATAGCTTGCTTAGCATCTGCAACTGCTTTAGAAGCATCTTCTGAAAGGTTAGTTTCTGCCAATTCAACACCTTTATCTTTCAATGAGAATTGAAGTACTTGACCACCAGGGAATTCACCTGCGACAGCTTTAGTTGCAATATCTTTAACTGAAGTACCAACTTGTTTCAATGTTGAAGCCAATACAAAGTTAGAAGACTTACCATCTTTAGAAGTGTATTCACCTTCTGCTGATTGGTCACGGTCAACACCGATTACCCAAACTTTATCTGCTTCATTACGAGTTTCATTTTCTGCTTTAGCAGCAGCAAATACACCGTTACCAGTACCACCAGAAGCGTGGAAGATAACATCTGCACCTGCAGCATATTGAGCAGCTGCAAGAGTTTGACCTTTAGCAGCATCACCAAATGAACCTGCATAGTCAACTGTAATCTTGATATCTTTGTTTACAGACTTAGCACCCGCAACGAAACCAGCTTCAAAGCGATCGATGATAACACCTTCCATACCACCGATGAAACCTACGTGGTTTGTTTTAGTTGACTTAGCTGCAGCAACACCAGCAAGATATGATGCTTCATGGTCTGCGAAACCTACGCTAACTACGTTGTCTTGATCTGGAACAACACTATCCACGATTACATAGTGTGTGTCAGGATTATTTGGTGCAACCTCAGCAATCGCACTCTCCAAGGCAAAACCAATACCGAACACAAGGTTGTAACCACCAGCAACAGCTGAATCAAGGTTTGTGATGTATTCTGATTCATTAGCTGATTGGAAGTAATCGTAGCCATTACCTTTAGAAAGACCAGCTGCATTACCCCATTCTTGAAGACCTTCCCATGCAGATTGGTTAAATGAACGGTCATCAACACCACCAATGTCAGTAACGATAGCAGCTTTCACAGATGTGTCCGCTGATGAAGATGCTTCTGAGCTACTGCTTTTTGAAGCACGGTTACCACATGCAGCCAAAGATACAGCCGCAACAGCTGCTAGACCAAGTCCAACAAGTTTCTTGTTCATTTCTGAACCCTCCTAAAAATCTTTTTGCAACTACATTGTTGCAGAGTAATATTGCTACAGTCAAATGACTGTCATACAGACTAGGTTAAGTCTGTAAAGGAATATGGAAGTAATTCCCCGACTGTCATCTCGACTGTCGATTTATCTTTAGCGACCAAGGTCACTTTTAAATCCTTATCAAAAAATTCTGCCATAACTTGGCGACAAGCTCCACAAGGAGATATTGGCTTTTCTGTTTCACCATAAATAATGATCTCAGAAAAATCTTTCACACCTTCAGAAATGGCCTTGAAAATAGCTGTCCTTTCAGCGCAATTGGTCAAACCAAAGCTCGCATTTTCAATGTTTACACCCGTAAATATTTCCCCTGTCTTAGCTACAAGAACTGCACTAACTGGAAACTTTGAGTACGGTACGTATGCTTTTTGACTGTTTTTTACAGCTAATTCAATTAAATCAATAGTCTCCATCCGCCTGTGCTCCATTCATGATTGCCACGCCTGATGACGCACCAATACGAGACGCTCCTGCTTCGATAAAAGCAATAGCATCTTCATACGAACGTGCACCACCTGAAGCCTTCACTCCCATATCAGGACCTACTGTTTTTCTCATTAAGGCAACATCCGCTACTGTAGCACCGCCTGTAGAAAATCCTGTAGATGTTTTAACATAGTCCGCACCAGCTTCTTGAGATAATTGACAAGCTTTCACTTTCTCATCATCAGTAAGAAGGCATGCTTCGATGATAACTTTGACTAGTTTATCACCACTTGCTTCTACAACAGCTTTAATATCCTCCAAAACCAAATCGTAATTTCCAGTCTTCAGAGCACCGATATTGATAACCATGTCAATCTCATCTGCTCCATTTGAAATTGCATCTTTTGTTTCGAATGCTTTTACAGCAGGTGTGTTTGCTCCGAGAGGGAAACCAATAACCGTACACACTTTTACATCACTATCTTTCAAGCTTTCAGCTGCTAAAGCGACCCAAGTTGGGTTAACACAGACACTTGCAAAATCATATTCTTTTGCTTCTGCCAAAATCTTTTCAACCTGCTCTTGTGTTGTCTCAGGTTTCAAGATTGTATGGTCAATATATTTATTCAATTTCATGGTTTTCTCCGTACATTAAGAAATAATCTCTATGATTTCTTTCGTTTTTACACTTTCTTTATCTATTTTAACATTTTTTTGGAAATTTGTAAGCATGTTTTCCGAAATATTTTCATTGGCATAAATCGTTGCGATTTGTTCACCCTTAGAAACAGCTTCCCCTACTTTCTTATGGAAAACAATACCTGTTTCATAATCTAAATCGTCTGTCTTGACTGCGCGACCTGCACCAAGTTTCATTGCAAAGAGACCGAATTCCAACGCAGGAAGCCCCACAAGGTATCCATCCTCCTCCGCAAGAACTGGAACTTGCTGTGTAACCTGAACTGGACGATATAAATCTTCTAAGTCACCACCTTGGGCAAGGACCATCTCTTCAAATTTCTTCAAAGCTGCACCATTGTCAATATGTTGGCGTACTTCTTCAATGCTTTTCTCAACATTTGCAAGCCCCAACATAATTTGGGCTAGTTCACAGATAAATTCGGTAACATCTTCTCGACCTTTACCCTGTAAAATTTCAATAGCCTCTAAAATTTCCAAACGATTTCCAATCGAAGTTCCAACTGGTTGAGACATGTCAGTCAAAACTGCAACTGTCTTACGCCCAACCGCCTTCCCAAGATCCACCATGGTTTGAGCTAGAACCCGTGCTTCTTCAACGGTCTTCATGAAGGCGCCTTCTCCCACTGTTACATCTAGAAGAATCGCATCCGCACCTGCAGCAATTTTCTTAGACATTACCGAGCTGGCAATCAGTGGAATAATGTCAACGGTTGCTGTCACATCTCGAAGGGCATAGAGTAATTTATCAGCTTTGACAAGATTGTCTGACTGTCCAATAACTGCAACACCAGTATCTTGAACTTGCTTGATGAAATCTTCTTGACTAACTTCAATCTGGTATCCTTTGATTGACTCTAACTTATCCAAAGTTCCGCCAGTATGACCAAGTCCACGACCGCTCATCTTTGCAACTGGAATATCAAAACTTGCTACCAATGGCGCTAAGATGAGTGTAACCTTATCTCCGACACCACCTGTAGAATGCTTATCTACCTTGATGCCTGGAATTGCAGACAAATCAATCTGTTCACCTGTTGCAACCATGGACATTGTCAAATCAGAAATCTCACGTGTTGACATCCCTTTGAAATAAATCGCCATCGCCAAGGCTGACATTTGATAATCCGGTACTGTCCCGGCTACATATCCATCAATCAACCATTTGATTTCTTCAGACGATAGTTCTAAGCCATCACGCTTTTTTTGAATTAAATCAACTGCTCTCATTCTCTCACACTTTCAAGGATGTAGTAACCCTTGTCTTTCTTTATAATCTGGCAGTTGCCGAACACCTCTTCCATCTTAGCCTTGGCACTCGGTGCACCTTGTTTCTTTTGAATGACAATGGTCAAGGTTCCGTTTACCTCTAAGCGTTGAAAGGCTCCAGCAATTACTTCATGTACAACCGATTTTCCGGCCCGAATAGGTGGATTTGAAACAATATGATTGAATGTTTCGTCCACGTTTTCGTAGATATTGGATTGATAAATTTTAGCGGTAACACCATTCCTCTCAGCATTTTTTGTAGCTAAATCCAAAGCTCTGCTATTAATATCAATCAGTGTTGTCTTGGTGCTGAACACCTTAGCAAGTGTCAAACCAATTGGGCCATAACCACAACCAACATCCAACACCGATGCCCCTTTTTCAAAATGAAGGGTTTTTAAAAGCACTTGACTACCATAATCAACCATCTTCTTGCTAAAAACACCTGCATCTGTCATGAAAGACATTGGGGTGTCTAGTAAGTTTACGTGGATTTCATGAATATCATGTGCTACTGTAGGATTTTTTTCGTAATACATATTGGACATGTACTTATTATAACATTTCCTAAAAACGTTTTCAAGAGTTTTTCTTACATGAAAAATATGATAAAATGAAATCGATATTGAAACGCTTACCTATAGGAAGAATTATGTATGAAAAATGAATTTTTAAATTTTGAACAAATTGACCGAGCCACTTGGCAACAACTACATCGTAAGACTACCATTCCACTTAGTCAAAGCGAACTAAATTCTATTAAAAGTTTTAACGACCGCATCCAATTACATGAGGTTTCTGACATCTATCTTCCTTTGGTTAATCTTATCCATATCTATCGGAAAGCACGCAAAGACCTAAATTTTACGAAGAGTTTATTTCTACAGAAAACTATCAAGCCTCAACCGTTTATCATTGGCGTTTCTGGAAGTGTTGCTGTCGGCAAATCAACAACTAGTAGATTGCTGCAAATTCTTATCGCTCGGACATTTAAACACGCCAAGGTTGAATTAGTAACAACAGATGGATTTCTCCATCCAAATGCGGTTTTAGAAGAACGGCAACTGTTAAATAAAAAGGGGTTTCCTGAGTCCTATGACATGGAGAAATTGATTGATTTCCTTGATAAGATAAAAAACGGCTACGACTGCCAAATTCCTGTCTATTCACATGAAATCTATGATATTGTCCCCAACAAAACTCAGGAGATTAAGTCTCCAGATTTCTTGATTGTTGAAGGAATCAATGTATTTCAAAATCCACAAAACCAACGCCTCTATGTCAGTGACTATTTTGACCTATCTATATACGTTGACGCTGATGTGGAGCATATTGAAACCTGGTACTTGGAGCGATTCCAAAAATTATTGACATTGGCAAAAAATGACCCTAACAACTATTACCATCGTTTTACCCAGATGACGTACCCTGAGATTCTATCTATTGCCCAGAATACTTGGAAAAACATTAATCTAGCTAACTTAGAAAAATTCATTGAACCAACCAGAAACCGTGCTGATATTATTCTTCATAAGGCCGAAAACCATGAGATTGATAAAATTTATCTAAAAAAATAAATTTCACTTGTCAAAAATACTCTTTTCAGATATAATGGTATAGTTAGTACAAGAAAGGGTGGAGGTGAAACCATTGGCAAACATTAAGTCAGCTATCAAACGCGCTGAATTGAACGTTAAACAAAACGAGAAAAACTCAGCACAAAAATCAGCTATGCGTACTGCAATCAAAGCATTTGAAGCTAACCCATCTGAAGAGCTTTTCCGTGCTGCTAGTTCAGCAATCGATAAAGCAGAAACTAAAGGTTTGATTCACAAAAACAAAGCAAGCCGCGATAAAGCACGTCTTGCATCAAAACTTGCTTAATTAAAAAAGAAACCTTTGGGTTTCCTTTTTTTTGTTTTTTCCACCATAAGGAGGCGAGACAAAGTGGATCAATTTTTCCCTCGATGAATAACATCATTAACTCGTCAACCACAAAGCCCTCACTAAGATTCTACACCTAGTGAGGGCTTTATGTTCGTTTTCATTATTCTGTGGGTGAGGCGGAGCCATCATGGATGTCTTTCCCACTCCCTATTTTTTTATTATTAGGGAAGAATACGCTCCTTGAGATTCAAACTAATTCGTTAGAACCAATCTGCCAGTTCAAATGTATAGGTTTGATCATTATAATAGTACTGATACTCTCCTACATCGCCCAAAGCCTGAAAAATAGCATTATTTTCAGTAGAGGCCAATGTAATCATTTGTTGCATTGCTTCTGCTGTTCCGAATTGCAAGACTACTTTATCCGTACCTTGTAGTCGCTGATCAGTGATGGACTGTAAAACTGCAGCTTCATCAAAGCTTGTGAAATAGACTCCCTTTTGAACATAGTAATTCAATGAATTATCTGTGCACTTTGGATAGGTCAATGCTCTAGGTTCGTAATATTGTTCTTCTCCCCAGTAGTCGAGGAGGTCGGTATCAGCAATTCTACTTCTCTCTAAGATTTCATCAGGGACACATAGATAATCGTATGAAATATCTGTATGTGCTTCTCCACTTATAGCTTGATCAAAAACTGGGTCTCCCCAAGTCGTATCAACTCCATAGTATTGTCCATTTATCTTGATTAGATTCCAAGCATGCCCAAACTCACCGTTTTGCCCATTTTTTGCAAGCCCTGTGACATAGATACAATCAATGCCTGCTTTTTTACATAAATATTGGAAGGTGCGACTATAGCCAGCACAAACCGATTTCTTATCTAAGAGTACACTGGTAATTCCTTGGCTTCTCCACGTGACAGAGTTGGTCTGTAGGGCTTCAAGGTCGTAATCCGTTTGCTTTATAATCACCTCGTAAAAATATTTAACCTTCTCATAGTCCGACCCTGTTGGTGCCTGAGCAAGTATCTTATTCACTTCCTCTTCTATTTTATTTCGTGTCGGAGATAAATCAGTCGGATACGCTGGCTCTTCTAAATCCAATATATCCACTCCGCCAGTCATTGCCGCTTCATCTGTTAGCCAGTAAAATTCTGGATAATCATGAGCGACAGAAAAATAGACGCGCGAATATATTTCATCATTAACAGAATCAATATCAATCACTTGCATCCACTTGCTGAGTCCATTAACAAATTGGAGATAGACACGACGTTCCTTATCAGTATCCAATTGTTGGTAGTAGAAATTTCCTTGAACCTCTTCTTTTAATGCTGTTAATTCTGCTTCTAGTTGCTTTTTTTCTTTAGAAAATTCAATTTTAGCTGCTTCCAAACGTTCACTCAGCTCTTGTCCTCCTCCTGAACAAGCAGAAAGGACTGTCGCCGACAATAATATGGTTAAAACGCCACGAGAAACTTTCCTCATATTTACCTCCATTCTTGTTTAAGTATAACATAATTAGGAGGCTTCTGACAAACTACACAAAAAAATTAGACTAGAATTTTCCTAGCCTAATAATATTGTTTTATTTAGGTAATCCTACCTCAAAAATAGTTCCTTTCGGTTGGTTATCTCTAACAGAGATTTTCCCACCTAGTGTCTTAATAATTTGCTGAGCCAACGATAATCCTAGACCGAAACCACCTTTTTGACGTGTTCTGGCCTTATCAACTCGATAAAAGCGATCAAAGATTTTCTTCTTATCGGCATCGCTGATTCCCAAACCATTGTCGGTAACTGTGAAGTAGACAGATTTATCCTTGATATTAGCTGTAATTTGAATTCTGCCATCATCGTCGGTATACTTCATGGCATTGTCAAATAAAATGGTAAGTAACTGTTTAATCAGGACCTTATCTGTTCGAATCGGCTGATGAATCAAATTATTAACTGTTAGTGTTTTTCCATTTTCTTCGGCAATCATAAGGTAATTAGCAAAGATTTCATCAAAATAATTCGGTTGGACATCGATCATATCGACTTTTAAGCCATCATCACGACGAGCCAAATTGAGCAGGTTTGTTGTCAATAATCGCATATTTCGAACTTCTTCCAAACTAGATCCGATGCTTTCACTACTCTCTAAAATCGTCGCTTCGGGATGGCGAAACAGGCTCTCCAAACGATTTTGGAGAACAGCCAGCGGCGTACGCAACTCATGACTAGCATTTTCGACAAAGTCCTTTTGTTTTTGATAGCTGATTAGAATTGGACGCATGCTAAGATTTGATAGGTAAATACTGGCCAAGATAGAAATGAGCCAAGCTGATACCATAACAATAGCAACTGTCGATTCATAGGTCTCAATGGAGGATTTTATCTGGCTGACATTCACTAAAATTGTCGCATATTTTATATCATAGGACGAATAATAACCTAGTTCATCTGTAGCCAGCTCAATCGTCACATAGCGATAATCTTCAGACATACCGAAGCTTGATTCAACCGTTGCTTCCTTAATTTCGCCCAATTTTTCCTTATCTAACGGTAGGTCGGCCAAACCAGTAAAAGTATCCGGATTGACCATTTCTCCACTTTTACTATAGAGTAAGACATGAGTATTGACACCTAATCTCAGCTGATCTCCATCTCTAGTATTTTTTTGATCTTTAGAAACAGGCATGCTATCTGAGCTAGAGCTCGTCGTTTCTTCACTAGTTGGGCTATCTTGAAGTATAAAGACAGAGTTGGGCTCATAGGTTCTTGCGATTGCAAAACCAACAGCCATCGCTGGTTCTTCCTTAATCCGTTTCAAGGTATTATCGGAATTTTGATACATAGTTGAACGCATTAATTGAAAAATGATAGCTGTCATCAAGCCAAAAATCAGGGTAAATACTGCAAAATAACGGATAAAGAAGGAAAATTTATCCGTATACACTAATTTTCTGATTCGCTTAGGCATTTTTTAGAATGTACCCGACACTACGCAGGGTTTGAAGATTTTCCCCGAAGGTCGTTCCTTTCAACTTTTTCCTAATTTTAGAAACATATACTTCTACTACTGAAATAGTAGTGTCACTGTCAAATCCCCAAATACGGTCAAAAATTTGAGTTTTTGGCAAGATAACATTTTGATTTTGCAAGAAGTAGACTAGTAGATCGAATTCTTTTCCTAGCAATTCAACTTCTTCGCCATTTACAGTTGTAGAGTTTGTCGATAAGTCAACGGTCACGTCCCCATAAGTTAGTGTGTTTTCATTAAACTTACCCGCTCGTTTTAATAGAGCTTGAATTCGCATCTTCAATTCTTCTAAATAAAACGGTTTTGTCAAGTAGTCATCAGCTCCCAATTCAAAACCATGGCCTTTATCCTCTAGACTTTCCTTGGCTGTTGTAATCAGAACAGGGGTCGTAACACCTTTTTCACGTAACTCTTTCAAAACTTGGAAGCCATCTTTTTCAGGCAACATCAAATCCAAAAGAATCAAATCATAAACGCCTGTTTCCGCCTCATAAACGCCCTCTTCGCCATCAAAAACCTGTATAACATCCGCAAAATCATCTAAGAAATCGAAAACAGAATTTGATAGGCTTAAATCATCTTCCACTAACAATATTTTAATCATCATATACTCCTTATGTTTCGGTTTAATAAACAAACCAAAGACCTGGACACAGGGCATGGTCTTTAATAGAAATGGTTAGATAAAGTCCCGTTGTGACCATCTTAAAAATGAATGATCGGGTAGGCTTTAGCTAACTATTTATTGATACGTGTTCATTATATCATGGAACAAGTAGAAACCAAAATCTCAATGTTTATTGATTAGAAGAACTACTATCCCCTGAAATGTGAGCTTTAATTTCTTGATTCTTCTCTTTTAAAGCATTCACTTCATCAGAAGAAGTACTCGAGTTTGACTGGGTTGCTCCACTTGTTGCATCAGGAGGGGTTGTACCTTGGCTAGGACCTCCTTGACCTGGTGGCATGCCTTGGCTAGCTCCACCTTGGCCTGGTGGCATGTCTTGGGGAGCTCCACCTTGACCTGGTGGCATACCTTGGCTAGTTCCACCCTGACCTGGTGGCATGCCTTGGGGTACTCCACCCTGTCCTGGTGGCATGTCTTGGGGAGCTCCACCTTGACCTGGTGGCATACCTTGGGTATTCGCAGATGCGGCTACCTGTCCATTCGTTGCTGCAGAATTATTTTGCGCCAAACTTGCCTGACTTTGTGTTGAAACTCCTGTTGAGCTTTTCGAAATACTCATTCCCCCTGCAAAGCCCAAGGTAGCAGCTGAAATCACAACAGCAGCTAGTACTGTTTTTGACTGTGACTTAAATTGATTAATAAATGACATGAAATTCCTCTTTTCAATAGAATATTATCAGAATGAGGCCCACTAAATAACTCCTCTTTACCTGATGATAATAGTATATTACTAAAAACTTAAACCAAGCTAAAGAAATCCAGCATTTTTATAAAAGTTTATTACATAAAAAAGAAGCCCTCTCGGACTTCTGAATTACAACTCTGTAATATCACCTGTGCGTAGATAAACAACCCACTCACAAATATTTTTAGCATAATCACCGACACGTTCCAAGTAGGTTAAAACTTGGTAATAGTCGCGACCAGCAACCAAGGATTCTGGATTCTTCTTGATTTCTTCCGTTGTCAATTCTTGGATACTTGAATAAAACTCATTAACAACCTCATCACGAGCAGCTACTTCATATGCGACTTCCATATCCGCATCACCAAGATAAAGCTCCAAAGTTTCTTCAACAAGTTTTCGAACTTCGCGCCCCATCTTCTTCACTTCATCTTCAACTACTGGAATACGGACTTCGCCTTTCATACGAATAGCAGCTTTTGCGATCGAAACTGCGTGGTCTCCCATACGTTCTAAGTCACTTGTTGCTTTCAAGACAGTGATTACTCGACGTAAATCTGTAGAAACTGGTTGTTGCAAAGCAATAATCTCTAAAGATTTCTTTTCGAGTTTAATTTCAAAATCATTGATTTTTTTATCGGCTTCGATCACTTCTTTAGCCAATTCACGATCATGAGTTGTAAAGGCACGAACAGCATTATTAATTTGAGCCAAAACTTCATTTCCCATGGCGTAAAATTGATTGTGAAGTTTTCCTAATTCTTCTTCAAACTGCGCTCTTAACATATAAACCTCTTTTCTTTTTAACAGGCCTAACCAAACTTACCTGTAATATAATCTTCTGTCTCTTTGTTTGCAGGGTTCATGAACATTTCTTTTGTCAAATTGTATTCTATCAAATCGCCATCAAGGAAGAAACCTGTTCGATCTGAAATACGTGATGCCTGTTGCATAGAACGTGTTACTAGCACCATTGTATACTTATCTTTCAGACCATAAAGTGTGTCCTCAATTTTACCAGCCGAGATTGGGTCAAGGGCTGAAGTTGGCTCATCCAACAAAATAATTTTTGGGCTTGTCGCCAATACGCGGGCCACACATACACGTTGCTGCTGACCACCAGACAAACCAACTGCTGAATCGTGCAAACGATCCTTAACCTCGTTCCAAATAGAAGCACCAATCAAGGCACGCTCTACAGTCTCATCAAGAAGTTGCTTGTCCTTAATACCATTGATACGAAGACCGTAGACAACATTTTCATAGATAGACATAGGGAATGGGTTTGGTTGTTGGAAGACCATACCGATTTCCTTACGAAGATCAACAGTATCCGTACGAGGACTGTATATGTTTTTTCCGTTGTAATCAATCGCACCTGTCAATGTTACCTCTGGGTTTAAATCTCCCATACGGTTAATAGAACGCAAGAGGGTTGACTTACCAGAACCAGATGGTCCAATCAAAGCAGTAATTTCATTTGGATAGAAATCGATTGACACATTATTCAAGGCTTTTTTCTTGTTATAGTAAACAGACAAATCTTTTACTTGTAAAATAGGTGTTGTCATTTGTTCCCTTTCTATCCAAAATGTCCTGAAACGTAGTCACTAGTTGACTTGAGTTTTGCATTCTGGAAGACGTTTGCTGTCTTATCATATTCAATCAAGTCACCCAGATAGAAGAAAGCTGTGTAATCACTTGCACGAGCTGCTTGTTGCATATTGTGCGTAACAATGATAATGGTGTAGTCCTTCTTCAATTCAAACATAGTTTCTTCTAACTGCATAGTCGCAATCGGGTCCAAGGCTGATGCAGGCTCATCCATAAGCAAGATTTGTGGTTTTACAGAGATAGCTCGTGCAATACACAAACGCTGTTGCTGTCCACCTGATAAGGTAAAGGCTGACTTGTGCAAGTCATCTTTTACCTGATCCCAAAGGGCTGCTTGTTTCAGAGAAGTTTCAACAATCTCATCCAAAACCTGCTTATCTTTCACGCCTGCACGTTCATGTGCGAATGTGATGTTACGATAAATAGATTTTGCAAATGGGTTGGGACGTTGGAATACCATTCCGATATGCTTACGAATTTCGTAAACGTTCATGTCTGGTCTATTGATGTCGATTCCTTCATAAAGAATTTGACCGGTTACCTTAGCAATATCAATAGTATCATTCATACGATTAAGACTGCGAAGATAGGTTGATTTCCCACACCCTGATGGTCCAATCAAGGCTGTAATTTTATTTTTTTCGAACTGCATATCAATGCCCTTGATCGCTTCATTTTTACCATAGTAAACATGAACATCTTTTGTCGAAAGGGCGATATTCTCCTCTGGAAAAGTAATGATATGGCGTTCATTCCAGTTGTAATCTGCCATTTTTTCTCCTTATAAGTCAGACTTCTAGGCTGCTGAAGTCATTTTCGCATGAAGTTTCTTACCGATATATCGTGCAGAAAGGTTGAAAATCAAGATGAAAATCAAGAGGATTGCTGCTGAACCAGCAGAAACTTGGGTTGCATCTGGGATTGTCCCTTCGCTGTTTACCTTCCAGATATGAACCGCAAGGGTTTCTGATTGACGGAAGATAGAAATCGGACTAGTAACACTCAATGGATTCCAGTTTGACCAGTCAAGAGCTGGAGCTGACTGACCAGCCGTGTAGATAAGAGCTGCTGCTTCACCGAAGATACGACCAGATGCCAAGACGATACCTGTTACAATCCCTGGAAGTGCTTCTGGAATAACAACATGGAGAACAGTTTCCCAACGTGATAGACCAAGAGCCAATCCTGCTTCACGTTGTGTATGGTGAACGTGACGAAGGCTGTCCTCTACGTTACGCGTCATCTGTGGTAAGTTGAAGACTGTAAGAGCCAAGGCACCTGATAAGATAGAAAAACCGTACTCAAACTGAACAACGAAAATCAAGTAACCAAACAAACCAACGACAACGGACGGTAGGGATGACAAAATCTCAATACAGGTACGGATAAAGTTAGTCAATGGACCTTTTTTAGCATATTCAGCCAAATAAATACCTGCCCCGGTTGACAAGGGAACAGAAATCAAGAGCGTCACAACCAATAGGAAGAATGAGTTGTAGAGCTGAATTCCAATACCTCCGCCAGCTTTGTAAGATGAAGATTTACTTGTCAAAAAATCCCAGCTTACATGTGGCAGACCACGTAGCAAGATATAAAGAATCAGTGACGTCAAGATAACGACAATCACACCAGCGATTGAGTAAAGAATACCAGTCGCCAATTTATCAAATTTTTTAGCGTGCATAGTTTTTCTTACCCTCTCTCGTAATAAATTTCATAATCATGTTAAAGATAAGGCTCATCAAGAGCAAGACTAGGGCCAAGGACCATAGGACGTTGTTCTGAACAGTTCCCATAACCGTATTACCGATACCCATTGTCAAAACAGAAGTCAAAGTCGCTGCTGGCGTTGTCAAGGAAGTCGGGATAACCGCAGAGTTCCCCACTACCATCTGAATAGCCAAGGCTTCACCAAAGGCACGCGCCATACCAAAGATAACGGCCGTAAAAATACCTGGCTTAGCCGCGTTCAAAATAACACGCCAAATCGTCTGCCAGCGGGTAGCTCCCATAGCCAAACTTGCTTCGCGGTAGTGACGAGGTACTGCACGCAAACTGTCAACCGTCATAAAGGTTACTGTTGGCAAAATCATAACGAAAAGTACAAATACACCCGACAAGATACCGAAACCTGTTCCACCGAAGATTGAACGTACAAATGGTACAACTACTTGCAAACCAATGAAACCATATACAACCGATGGAATACCAACCAACAGTTCGATAACAGGTTGTAAGATTTTTGCACCACGTTTTGGTGATATTTCTGTCATGAAGACCGCTGCACCGATTGCGATAGGGGTCGCAACAACAGCTGACAGAATCGTAACAATGAAAGAACCTGAAATCATTGGCAGAGCACCAAATATTTTCGAGCTTGGTTCCCACTTGCTTCCAAATAAGAAATCAGTGATGCTCACACCGTCAACAAAGAAAGTCGATAATCCACGCTGCGCAACGAAAATCAAAATCATTGCAACAATAAAGACAATCAATGATAGACAAAGGAATGTAATTACCTTACCAAACTTCTCTAATCGAGAATTTTTAGATGGAGACGATAACTCTTTTGCTAGTTGTTCGTTTTTCATGCTTACTCCTTCTCAGTCACCGTGCCATCAGCACTTTTCACAACTTTCATATCGTTGATAGAAATGTATCCCATACTTTCAACGATACCATTTTGAACTTCATCTGACATCATGTAATCTAAAAATTCTTCTGTCAAATCAGTCGCTTTTCCCATCGTATACATATGCTCATAGGACCAAATTGGCCAATCATTTGTTGCTACATTTTCAGCAGTTGGTTCAAAACCGTTTAGCTTAATTGTTTTAACGGAATCATCTATATAAGCAAATGATAGGTAGGAAATTGCACCTGGTGTCTGAGCAACAATAGATTTTACCATACCGTTAGAATCTTGTTCTTGACTCTGAGCTGCGGTTTGTCCATCCATGATAACACTATCAAAGGTCGCACGTGAACCTGAACTAGCTGCACGGTTAATGATTGAAATTTCCAAATCCTTACCACCCAGTTCTTTCCAGTTGGTAACCTCACCAGTAAAAATTTTACGCAGATCTTCTGTAGTAATATCTTTAACCGATACTTGCTCATTTACAATAACGGCCAAACCAGCTACTGCTACTTGATGGTCAACAAGTTTACTTGCATCAATACCATCTTTTTCCTCAGCAAATACGTCAGAGTTACCAATCTGAACAGCTCCAGACTGAACTTGTGACAAGCCAGTACCTGATCCTCCACCCTGAACGTTGATGGATTTACCGATATTGACACTACCAAATTCATCTGCTGCTGCCTCAACAAGTGGTTGAAGCGCTGTCGAACCTACGGCTGTAATAGACTCTCCTCGATCGATCCAAGAAGAACAACCAGAAAGAGCCATACTACTCAAAAGAAACAAAGCTGCAATTCCAAGCTTCTGCTTTTTTTTCATTTCGTTTTTTCCTTTACATTTTTCAGTGGAATCTCCTAAAATTAACTCTGTATTTTACATAGAATTTACAAGATATTTCCACTCATCCACTATATCATATAAAAAGACAAGTTGCAAAAAAAATCTGCTGATTTATTTTAAAATCTCAGCCCTTTTGGAAAGCCATTTTTAAGCATTCCAGATACAATTTTTGCGAAACCAAGACCGTTCCCCTGAACTGCTACCTGATACCAGCCATTAGCTAAATCCTTGGACACAGCTATTGTATGTCCAGCAGTATAGGACGAGAATTCTTCTAAGCTGATTTCCACTCGATTTTTAACCTCCGAACTATGGAGTGCTAGACCTAAAGCAAAACTTGGTTCAAATCTTTTTTTCTTAAACGTCCCCAAGTGAAGGCCATTTCGAGCAATCTTTACTTTTGATAAATCAGGAAGGCCATGTGGCAGTAGATAGAGATTGTCGCCAAAAACCTGCAGTAAACCATCCAATTGAACCTTTAAATGCTTCTGTTCAAATTCTTTCCAGAGAGCTTGCTGTTCTCTATTCAAATTGGATTTTCCTGGTTTTAATTTTTTCTGACTGGCTTCACCTAGAAATCTAAATTTGGCAACGAACTGACCTTCTCCTGCAAAATGGTGCGGATACATACGAGCAACTTCTGTATAGCCGATTCCTTCTACCATTCCATTGATTTTAGGAATGTCTATCAGTTCCAAATCATATTGTTCTAAGAGCCAAGTCACTACTTCTTCATTTTCCTCTGGTGACCAAGTGCAAGTAGAATAAATCAATTGACCATCTGGAGCCAACATATTCAAGGCCGATTCTAAAATCTCTCTTTGTAAGCTTGCACATTGTGCTGGATAATGTTTGGACCAATATTGAATCGCATCGGGGTCTTTTCGAAACATCCCTTCACCTGAACAGGGAGCATCTAGGACAATCATATCGAAATATCCTGGAAAGACCTTTTCCAAGCGGTCTGCTGATTCATTTGTTACAACAACATTCCTCGCTCCGAAACGCTCAATATTTTCAGCCAAGATTTTTGCTCGTTTGTTGGAAATTTCATTACTAACCAAGAGCCCCGTATTTTCTAAGTATGAAAGCAAGTGAGTAGACTTTCCTCCTGGCGCTGCTGCCAAGTCCAGCACTTTCATCCCTTTTTCCGGAGCTGCAATCTGACCGACAACCTGTGCAGCTGGCTCTTGTGAGTAGACTAAGCCAGTTACATGTTCTGGAGACTTTCCTGAGACCTTACCATAGTATGACCAAGTCATATTAGGGATTGGTTGCTCAAAGTCCAATTGGCTTTCTTTAAGAGGATTTGTGCGAAAGCCTGAGATTGGGTCTTGTTCAAAACTCTCAAAAAATGCTTGGGCTTCACTACCAAGCAAATGATTATATTTATCTATAAAATCCTGTGGTAATTGCATTAGAATATATACCCCTTCACTTCCTCAAGATGGGATTCTGATACTAGCATGACAAACTCTCGCTTATCATAGGCCAGACTCGGACCATCAAAACTTAACATGACTAAGCCTAAAGAGGAACCAATAATACTGGCTGCTGCGTAGTCCCATGGACACAGATAAGAAGCATAGGCAAATAATCTTCCTTCCAGAACGTGGGCGAAACCAATTCCAGCACTTCCTACAGATCTTGTACCTAAACTTTGATTTGCTAATTCTGCCACTCCATGTGCATTGGCTGCATACAACTGTGCATTGATTCCTATCAAACTCTGGCGAAGAGGGCGCAGCTCTGGTTTCTTTAAGCGTTCTTGATTGCAATAAACAGGGAACGAATCTCCTCCATGGAAAAGTTTGTCTCGCATGACATCATAAATGATACCAAACTTTCCTACTCCATTTTCAAAATAGGCAATCATAATGGCAAAATCAGTTTTCTGAGCAATAAAATTTGTGGTGCCATCAATTGGATCAATAACCCAAACATTTCCCTCATGAATAGAAGAAACGTCTCCACCTTCCTCACCTAAAATCCCATCACCTTGATAGCGAGATTGAATCTGTTGAGTCAGCATTTCTTGCACTTGTTTATCAAGGTGCGTTACCAAGTCTGTAAAGTCACCCTTTTCTTCAATCTGAAGATCATCATGTAGATGCTGTCGGAGAAAATTTCCAGCCTCCAGAACAATCGTTTGGGCAAAGTGATACTTAGTTTCCAAAACGAATAACTCCTTTCCCCTTATCTCGAGCAGCCTTAACAACTCGATAGGTTGAATAACCAGAAACTGCTTCAAAGTCACGATCAATTTGACGTTCCTGTCCCTTACTTTTAACAACATCTTTGAAGCTTTTATAACTAGCTAATATAGCTACCGCATCTGCTCCTTTTTCATAAGCTGCCTCCACCTGATTCAAAAAAGAAAGCACGGAGGAAATCTCCTCTGTGCTCCACGAAAAATCAAGTGGATATGAATAATTTTTGTTCATATCTTTTATCCTATTTCTGCTCGTAATGTGGCATTTCTCAATTCTTGTTTACGGTACTTGCGCGGAAGAAATGCACGAATTTCATCTTCGTTAAAACCAATCTGCATCCGCTTCTCGTCCAAAATAATCGGACGTCGTAAGAGACTTGGATAGGTTTCAATTAACCCAATAAGTTGCTTCACAGAAAGCTCATCAACATCAATATCTAGCTTCTGAAAAACTTTTGAACGGGTAGAAATCAAATCATCTGTCCCATTTTCTGTCAATGCTAAAATGTTCTTCAATTCCTCAGCAGTTAGAGGGCTAGTCATAATATTGTGCTCAATAAAAGGGACTTCGTGACTTGTCAGCCAAGCACGAGCTTTACGACAACTGGTACAACTCGGTGACAAAAATAAAGTAATCATGTCTTCCATCCCCTCTAAAAACATTTTTCTTCTTATATTATACTCTAACTTAAAAGAGTTTTCAATAGTAAATCTAATCTCTTCCCTGTAATTTTTCCAAAGATTCTATTTTTTTCTCTAAGCGTAATAATGTTTCGTTTTGTTCATCAATTTTCGCCATCAAGATATCCAACTTCGTTTCTCGCTCTGTTTCAGAGAAAAAACGAGTTATCGTGGAGGTAACCATACCAAAAGTACAAATACCAACCAACATCAGGAGGATGGCCATAATTTTAGAAATCGTATCTTGGGGGACAATATCTCCATACCCTACAGTTGTCATCGTTACAATGGACCACCAAAGTGCATCGAAGAATGATTTCCCTTCAATCACTGATAATAAGACACTTGCAACTAGCACCGCTGAGATATTTAACATCAACACTTTGGATAAACTGTTGGTATGCAAAAGCTTGTTGATTGTATCCCAGAATCGATTAGACAGGGCAAATATTCTCGTTACTTTGACCAATCTAAAGAGTCGTGCAAGTCTTCCCAAACGAAGAAAACTGAAGAATGAATCAAATGGAATAATGGCAATTAATTCCAAGATATGCCCCTGTACATATTCAAGTATGTCATCCGCATAATAAAGCTGAGCAAAATAATCGCAGACAAAGATAAACCACAGGAGCCAATCCAGTACCCGATAGCCACTAGAATTGGCAATACTAGCATCCATTAATTCAAGTACGATAAGAAATACATAGACTACAGCTATGTAGGTCATAGCCTTCTCGTAAAAAGGATGACGAATCAATCGTTTAAGCATATTTCCCCCATTGCAAGGCAAATTCCTCATCAGATTTCATCTGCTCCATCAAACCTTCAATCCCATCAAATTTGACCATATCTCGAATTTTTTCAAGCCAAAAAATAGTTATTTTTTCTCCGTAGATAAAGCGGTCAAACCCAAAAATATGAGCTTCTATCCGCATCTCAGTTCCATCAAAGGTCACATTTTTTCCAACGCTTGTCATAGCTCGATAGCGTTTTCCATCTACTTCGACATCAGCGACGTAGACTCCCTCAGATGGTAAATGGACACGGTCAAAAGGAGCCAGATTTGCAGTCGGATAACCAATAGTGCGCCCTCTGGCATCTCCATGAACAACAATTCCCTCCGTCATAAATGGATAACCTAAAAGTTGATTTGCTAGAGAGACATCCCCTGACTGGATAGCCTGACGAATGCGAGTTGAAGAAACTTTTTCTCCGTCCAGGCTCACTTCACTTACAATTTCTACCTGGCCATCAAATAGCTCTGCCAAATCTTTGACATCTGCTCTGCAATTTCCAAAATGATAGTCGAAACCTGCGACCAAAATCTGGGCATTGAGACCTTTGATATAGCGCTCCAAAAACTGCTGAGGAGTATTGTTAGCAAATTCACTAGTAAAATCAGTCAAAATAAGATTATCAACACCATATTTTTTCAATAAGAGGTAGCGTTGCTCTTGACTAGTCAAATGCAGTAAAAGTTCTGGGCTAAAGCGAGAAAAAGCCAACCGAGGTGACTCTGGAAAGGTCAGAACAGTTACTATCAAACCTTGCTCATCTGCTACTTTTCTTGCTCGATCAAGTAAAGCCTTGTGCCCAAGATGAATCCCATCAAAGTAGCCTAGTACTAAAACCGTCGGCTCCTCTTGATTCAATTCACTATAATCTTTAATTGTTCTAATGTTCATGTTTTCTATTTTATCACAGTTATTGAGAAATTTCTTAGACCAAAACCTTGCTCGGTTTATACAGCTGGTCGCGTTTTTCAAAAATAGCAATCAACTGACCATCATGAAAGCCTGCTAAGCGCTCTGCTTCTGCATCCAATTCTACAAATCGACCAAATGTAGCATCTTGCACCTGCTCTTCTTTCAATTCTACAACAGGTAAATCCCCGATACCACGTTCAATAGGTTGGAGAAATGAAAAATCATTTTCTGCTACCAGTAAAGAAATTTCTTCCAAAGTTAAGGCGTCCGCTAGGTCCATTCCTGCTGACCCAGTTCGTTCCAACTTAGACATGTGGCTGGCGTAGCCTAACTTAGCCCCTAAGTCAACAGAAAGAGTACGGACGTAGGTGCCCTTTCCACAACGAACTCGGAAGGTAAATCGTGCACAGTCATCTGCCAATTCAATAGGACTGGTACGTTCAAAACCATATATGTCAATTTGGCGTTGGGGACGTTCGACTTCTTCACCCGCCCGTGCGTATTCGTATAGCTTGCGGCCATTTACTTTGACGGCGGAATACATAGGCGGAATCTGGGTAATAGTACCGACAAAACTAGCCATAGCCTCATCAACTACCTGCTCTGCTATGTCCAAAACCGGTGTCCGCTCAACAAGGTCGCCCGACGCATCTTCGGTCGTGGTCGAGTAGCCCAGAGTAATCTCCCCCTCGTAGATTTTCCCCTCATCCTGCATGTACTCAATCATACGAGTAGCCTTGCCGACTGCAATTGGCAGAACCCCAGTCACATCTGGATCTAGCGTCCCACCGTGCCCAATCTTCTTCTCCTGCAGAATCTTTCGGAGTTTAAAAACTGCATCATGCGAGGTCATCCCCGCCTCTTTTTTTAAATTAATAATTCCTGAAATCATGTTTTCATTATAACACAAAGGACCGCTCTTGTGGGCGGTCCGGTAACAATCACTCATCGTAAAAAATCAAAATAGTCTGTTTTTTGGTTCTTATCCTCGCTCCTAAGAACACCCCAAAATTGGTTATTTTCATTGGTATACCCTAACATAATTTTAGGATGCCTGGCACCGATAAATTCAAATAACTTTTCTATATTAGGATCTGCAACTCTGGAAGTACCTAAAATTGGTAAGCTCAACAAGGTATGGCGATCATTCAAAACTGTACCGACCATTAAAGTCTGAGAATAAATTGAGGCAAAGCCGCCCCTTAATATATGGAGGTAAAGCCATACAACTTCATCGAGATGGAAAACCTTAATACCATCTTTGAGGCTAACAATGAGATGCTTATAAACGACTATCCCTATTGCAGAATCATAATAATCTGCCTTGTCAACTAATAATTGCAAATTATTCTGTAATTCTGGGTACCTGTCATACATTTTATTGTACATCTTAATTGTTGTTTCCCTACGATACTTGATATAGAAAAATCCAAGACCAGCTACGATTAAAGGCGGTACAGATAAAATAATATTCAGTCCACCTGCTGTTCCTGCAAACAGTAATAACGACACTCCCATTAACAAACTAAAACTGGCTATTCCAAGCGGAATAACTGTTCCTTGATTCTTTTTTTCTTTCAAATTTTTCATAAAAAATCCTCTATTTTCCTCTATCATCCACTGGGGACCTTTAAATTTCCCGATGAAAATCGCTGTCAATCTCAAAAAATGGTTGGATATTTTGGACGTATTCCAAGACGCCCTGAAACTCTCCCTGGTCATCACGCACGGCCTTATAGACCACATAGACAAACTTGCCCATACTCTCGGACTTGAACCACATGGTCACCTGGTCTTTTTGCCCAGTGCGGAGCAATTCAAAAATCTTCTTGACCTTGTCTAAGATTTTGGGTGGATGGCAGAGCTCCACATGACGTCCAATCTGGCTTGGCGTCCGTTTGAAAATCATGTCTTCAACAGGGTGGCTGTCATTATAATATTGGAAAATGTCGTCCTTGTTGACAAAGGTGAGTTCCAACGGTAAATGGTTGAGAATAAGATTGGCCTGTTCAACAGACAAGTACCCATTGCCAAAGGTCTGCGGACTGGTCCTGTCCTGAACAGATTCCGATTTTTCCTTGGGCGTGAAGGTAATGGTGAACTGGCCTTCTGGCGTATCGATAATCTGCTGGTTTGATCCAGCTGGCTGCGGAGCAAGACTACCGGCTGTCTGCTCTGCTATTTCCCCAAAAGCCTCCCGATGAGGCACCCACTTGGCTGTCGGCTTGACAATGGCGTAACCGTAGGCGTCGCTGTCCTCTGCCACTTGAAGCCAATCATCCTGAGTGAATGTCTCCAGCAAAATCATGAGAAGTATGGCTTCCTCCTTGAAAATCATCTCCTCGAACTCCTTGGCGAAGTTTTCAAAGTAAGCACGTGTCGCAACTAGGTCACCTCCTTCAAGTGCCTTGCGAGCCGTCTTGAAGAGGTCTCGAATCTCGTCGTCCACGCCCCACATGACCTTGGGCGGTGCATCGTGACCGTAGCGTTCCATAATGGGAAAGAAGACCTTTTCCTTGCGCGTGTAGTGGTTCTCAAACTGACCGAGGAGGCCAAACTGGCGTGTCAAGCCTTGTTGGAGCTGGTCTTGCAGTTCCGCATCTTCTGTCTGCTCATACTGGTCAAGAATACGGCGGATGCGTAAAAGAGCCGCTCGCAGTGCTAGGTTTTCCTGCTTAAAGACATAGACAGGGTGTCCTTCCTGGTCCATATCCGCCACTTCCACATCTGCAATGGCTCCTTTAAAAAGGTTAGCGTGGATATTGCAAAGGCTCATGACGTCTTCAAAAGTGATGCCCGTGTCGCTGGACATGAGCTCATGCTCCATTAAGGAGATTTCGAGGGCAGAAACTCCTGTGAAATGCTGATTAAACTGGTCCTGAACAGACTCTGGACTGGCACCATTGTGCAAGTCCAAGAGAATATTCTTCAAAATGTCAATCCGTTGGTCTGTCATGCTTCTCCTCCTATTACCTCGTAGCCGTTGCATTCCAAGACCTGTTGAATACGGTCTAATGGAATCTTGGTCATCTTGGAGCCTGTCTTCAGACTGGTCACCTTGCCAACTGTGTTCAGCATGGCTGGATTTGCCAAAGGTTTGAAACCAAGCTCCACCAGAATCTCCTTGACTTCTGGGTGCTGGTTGATAATCTCTGCAACAGGCAGATTTAGGTCGATGGTGTTCATTTTACTTTTCCTCTATAACTTTTTTGTAAAATACAAGGCCAATTCATCATCGTTATAGGCTTTAGCACCTACCGGCAAAGAGCGCCCTCGGTACCAGACACCGCTTCCGTCTGGTATAAAACCATGTTTTACATAGAGCCGTTGAGCCTTTCCATAATTTGCATTCAAACCAACTCCAATACCTACTATATCCGTGAATTCTGAGGCAAGCTGACAGATAGCATCTAATAGTTGCCAACCTATCCCCTGTTTTTGAAAGTCTTCAAAAACATTGAAATCAGCAATTTCAGGTATTCCAGATTGGTAAAACGGCCCCTCCTTCACTTGCTTAATCAAGGTAATGTAGCCCTTGCAAACTCCTGCTTCTTCGGCAACTAGGACGATACGTTCTCCCTTTTCTTGTTCCCTTAGATAGTTGGTTAAAATCTCTTTGCGGGAGGGCCAACCTTGCTTCTGGAAGGCCTCATCAAGTTGAAGTATATGCTCAAATTGTAGCGGAACAATCATCTCAATCCTCCCTCAACGCCTCAAACTTGGCTTTCATGGTTGGGTTATTGCGGGTTAGTTTTTTGACGGAGACATCGTCTAATTTATTATTGGCTAGGCGAAGCTGGTTTTCGCTGGTGGTCAGGGCTGCCTTGACAGCTTCCATCCGCTTGATTGCCTTGTCGATTTCATCAATAGCCTTTTGGAAATTGTTGCTGGCCGATTGATAGTTTTTTGCAAAAGCATTCTTGAAAATTTCCAAATCTTCTTCAAAATGAGTAATATCGATATTCTGCTCCTTAACCAAGGCTAACTCCTGCTTGTATTGCAGACTATTAAGCGCAGCATTTCGTAAAATTCCGATTAATTGGATAAAGAACTGTGGTCGGATAACATACATCTTCTCATATTCATGACTAACATCCACAATCCCTGTATTGTAATAGTCATTGTCCGCCTCTAGCATGCTGACTAATACAGCATATTCGCATTTTTTCTCCCGACGGTCCTTATCCAACTCCTTAAAGAAATCAGCGTTTTTATGCTTGGTCTTGGTCGTATCTGCCTCGTTTTTCATTTCGAACATGATGGAAATAAATTCCAAGCCCGACTCGTCAAAATCACGGAAGATGAAATCTCCTTTTGAACCGGACGCTGATACTTCGTTGTCCTTCGCAAATTTGGCACGTGGAAAAGCATAGGAGCGAACCTTGTTAAACTCCGCCTCAGCAAACTGCTCCAAGCTCTCACCAATTGCCTTAGTAGACTGCTGGGCCTTGAAATTTTTGTAAAATTCCACCTGCTCATCCGCCGCCTTGAGCCGTACTTCGTACTCCTGACGAGTGGTCGCCAGGGCTAACTCTTGCTTTTGTTCCTGCAAAACCAAAGCATTTTGTGCCGCATCCCGCTCTTTTTCCACCTGAGCTACCGCCTGCTGCAACTCCAAGTCCTTGGCAAGACCGATTTGCCCCAACTGAGCCTTAAGCTCTTGGATTTCTTGGTCTTTTTGGGAAATAGCAGAGCTGATTTCCAGTTCCGTCTGACTAGCAAATTTATCAAGTTTTGCGGTCAGTTCCAGAATCTCCTTATCCTTATCACTCAATCTAGCCTGCAAATCATTTTCAGCCTTCTGGCTTAATAATTCTCGTTCCCGCTCCAATCGTTCATGGATTTCCTTGTCAAACTCCGCACCACGCACCTGGGCTAAAAGCTGACTATATTCTGTTTCATTGACCTGAAAGGCCGTCCCACAATGGGGACAAGTAATTTGATGCATATGCTCTCACTTTCTTCTTTTCAAATAAGATATTAATTTATGTAAAACCGTAGCTACTCCCAGCGCCAATAAAAAATAAAAGAAACGAACCGCATTTCTAGCATCTGGAAGTGATAGAGCCCAAAGGACAAAAATCGTTATGGCAGTCGGCCATCTCCATCCCCAGGTCATCTTCCGTTTGATAAACCATTCCATCCAATCTTCATTAGAATCAAACCGTGTTTCATAATATTCTTCTTTCAATTGTTCCCACCACTTTTTCATAGTAGCCTCCTTTCAAATCACAGACCTTCTAATTCAAGCTCCAGAAAAGTCCTCCACTTTTCCTGCAAGGGTTGACGTACAGGCGACTCCTGACCTTCTAAGACTTTTTTGATACATTCATTTTGCACCAACCAGCCTGTCATGTCTTTTTGAGCATTCGCAAATCCATTACCAAAATCTTCTGGAATTCGTTCTTCAAAAGTAATCAAGGTCTGATTTTCTAACTGGGACAGTGTAAATGAAACTGTTGCTGAATCCCACCTGTAGGCAATTTTCTCATTTTTTCGGTATTCCAGTAAATCCATAACTTCACGGAATCCTTCCATTTCAAAAACCAGCGTATTTCCTACAATGTTTAACTGTGGAAACCAGCGGGCAAAACCACTATCTGTCGCCAACAAGTCCCAAGCTTCTGCCAAACTAGTTGGAACAGTATAGGAAATAGTTAGCAGGTATATCTCGGACTCTTTCTGAACACTAATCTTCATACCATAACTCCTCTTCTATTCCCCTATTATACCAAAAAATACTGGTCCATAACCGATATTTCCATTGTCTCTATTCTTTAATCATAATCAAGCATGAGTGCCATTCATTCCAGAGGATCGAAAAACGGTATCTTGAAATCTGAATTATTTTTTATAACATCTTTCATAGACAGTCCTTACCTTTGTTTATCTGGCTCATACTCCATGTTTTGTATCCCTTAGCAATGTTAGACTTTCCTGCCACATAATGAACATTGTCATTTTTGAAACACTTCTATTTTTTATACTTTCATTTCAACTATCTGCTACCTAATTTATTTTATCATATAGAATAGAGTTTAGTATTTCAATCATTCCTTTCTCATTTTATGCTATACTAGATGTATTGAAAACAAGGAGGTTTATATGATTAAACTAATCGCTCTTGATATGGACGGAACCCTCTTAAACGAGAAAAAAGAGCTGATGCAGCCACAGATTGATGCTATTCATCAGGCTGTTGAAGCGGGCGTCAAGATTGTTCTCTGTACTGGTCGACCCTTGGCTGGTGTGAAGCCTTTCATAGAGCAGCTCGGCTTTGACACCGAGGAAGAATTTATCATTGTCAATAACGGCTGTTCAACCCATTCGACAAAGGATTGGAGCCTGATTGACTGGGAAGAACTATCTATCTCTGATATTGATTATCTTTCTACTTTTATTGAAAATGATGATGTGCAAATTTCTCTCTTTGATGAGGAAGACTACTTCGTTCTTGCAGAAAAAGCCAATGCACGCGTTAATTTAGACGCAGGTTTGGTAGGAATGACTCCTCAACCAATTGATTTAAAAGAAGCCAAGTCAGGTCAGCATCGCTTCTTTGAAGCCATGTTCGTCGGTGAAAAAGAGCATATTGATGCCTTTGAAAATCAACACAATCCTGTACTCAGCCAAGGCTATTCCACCGTTCGTTCACAGGACTATCTCTTGGAAATTTTACCAAACGGTGCAAGCAAGGCCACTGGTTTGAAAAAACTGGCAGACCGCCTCGGTATCCTTCCAGAAGAAATCATGGCTATGGGAGATGCCAACAACGACCTGGAAATGATTGAATTTGCTGGACTTGGTATTGCCATGGGCAACGCTAACGAGCAGGTCAAGGCGATCGCCCAGGACATCACAGACACCAATGAAAACAACGGCGTTGCCAAAGCCATTGAAAAACATATTTTGAACAAATAAGGAGACAATATGAAATACCCAACACTCTTAGACCGTTTCTTGGTCTATGTCAAAGAAAATACTCGCTCAGATGAAAATTCGACAACCACTCCTTCTACCCAGAACCAAGTCGAATTTGCACAGAATATCCTTCTGCCTGAAATGAAACGTATCGGCTTACAGAATGTCCACTACCTGCCAAATGGTTTTGCTGTGGGAACACTACCTGCCAACGACCCAAGTTTGACGCGTAAGATTGGCTTCATCGCCCACATGGATACGGCGGATTTCAACGCAGAAGGTGTGAATCCTCAGATCATCGAAAACTACGACGGCAACCCAATTGCCTTGGGAACTTCTGGCTACCAATTGCATCCAAAAGACTTCCCACAACTCGCCAACTACCAGGGTCAAACACTGATTACCACAGACGGTACCACCTTGCTAGGCTCTGATGACAAGTCAGGCATTGCAGAAATCATGACAGCGGTTGAATTCCTAGTCCAAAACCCTGACATCAAGCACTGCGAAATCCGTGTGGGCTTTGGTCCTGACGAAGAAATCGGTGTCGGTGCAGACAAGTTTGATGTAGAAGACTTCGATGTGGACTTTGCCTACACTATGGACGGTGGACCGCTGGGCGAACTCCAGTACGAAACCTTCTCAGCAGCAGGTGCCAAGATTGATTTCCTTGGACGCAATGTCCACCCAGGTTCAGCAAAAGACCAGATGATTAATGCCTTCCAATTGGCTATTGACTTCCACAATGCCCTTCCTGAAACAGACCGCCCAGAAAAAACTGAAGGGTATGAGGGTTTCTTCCATTTGATGAACATGGAAGGCAGTGTCGATACTGCTTCTACTACCTACATCATCCGTGACTTTGAGGAAGAGGATTTCCTTGCCCGCAAACAGCTCATGTTAGATATTGCTGAAAAAATGAATGCCAATTTTGACACTCCACGTGTCATTGTCAACCTACATGATCAGTACTACAACATGAAGAAAATCATCGAAAAAGACATGACCCCAATCAATATCGCTAAGGACGTCATGGAAAATCTAGGCATCAAGCCACTGATTGAGCCTGTTCGCGGCGGAACAGACGGCTCTAAGATTTCCTTCATGGGCATTCCAACGCCAAATATCTTCGCAGGTGGCGAAAACATGCATGGCCGCTTTGAGTTTGTCAGCCTGCAAACCATGGAAAAAGCTGTCGATGTCATTCTCGGAATCGTCTCTTACAAATAAAATTTCAAACGGCTTTCAATAGAAAGTCGTTTTTTTCTGAAAAAATTTTAAAAAAATGCAATTTTATATTGTGTTATTGAACTAATACTGGTATAATAGAACTATAAAAAAAGAAATGGAGTTTTATTATGACAGAAGAAACATTAGCACAGGGAATTCTCATTGGCATTTGGGGTACAACACTACTATTTTCATTTATTTGGTATATTCTTGTTGCTATTTCCAACTACATCCTCTTCAAAAAAGCAGGCTACGCTGGTTGGAAATCATTGATTCCAATCTACAATCTCTATATCCAACAATGCATCGCCTTTGGCTATGAAAAAAGATGGTTCATTCTATTCTTACTGATTCCACTAGCAGGGCCATTATATGGCATCTATCTCGTTTACAATTTTGGTCGTAGCTTCGGTTTATCAGCTGTACAAGCTATCTTCTATGTTCTTCTTACACCTATCTTTAACCTCTACATCGCCTTTAATGATGGAAGTCGTTACCAAGGTCCACAAGAATTCTTTATTGATTAATATACAATCAAGCCCCCGCACACGCGGAGGCTTTTTTAAACGAATAGAAAAATAAGAAGAACCATCATGACTAGACTGACCAAAATAGATAAGGAGTTAACATTGGCAGGTTCAGCTGAGCGACTACCTAACTTTAATGCATATATTGGGGACATGACTGAAATCGGAGAGACTAGACAGACCAGTAACATGATTTTCATCGTTTTATCAATAGGTAGAAGAAAATAAATGACCCCTGCTATTAGAATATTCGCACCTAGCCTCAAAGAGAGAAGATAGGCCAATCGACTAATTTCTTTCCAATTCAATTTTAAATCAAGCAAGATTCCCAACATGAGCATGGCTAAAAAAGGATTGGCGTTACTGGCTATCGTCAGCGCAGAGATAAGTTCGCGTGGAAGTTTGATAGAACAGATTGCTAACGATAGGCTAACTAGATAGACTACTAGTGGAACTGAGCGTGAAAGATTCTTTATAAAAGTTGCAACGGTCATTCTTTCCTGCTCTTCATCCACACCAGCTGCGATACTGTAATTCCCACCTAAAACCATGATTGCATTCCCCGCATCAAATACGATGACGCTTAGTAGACTAGATAGCGGAAAAAAAGCTTGTACAAATGGGAGTGTAAAGGTTCCGATATTATAGCCTGATAACTGCATAAGACCGACGGAAGTCTGTTGACCAGACTTCTTTGCCTCCCAGTATCCCACCATATCCAAAAAAAGATTACAAAGAATTCCTAATATGAAGGGAACATATAAATCTATAGATACTTGGGCTGTCGCTGAAGCTACAAGGAGAGAGGCTGGTAGCGTAATATTCATCACTAAGCTAGAAAAGATTGTCGCATCCTCCCTTCGAACAATCCCTTTGGCTTTTAATGTATAACCTAAACCGATAACAAAGATAAAACCAAGAGCACGAGCTAATAATTCAAGTTCATTCATGAAACTAGTATAGCACATAGAAAAGAATTTTGATGATATATAAAAATTTTATATAATCGCTTGATTTTACCAAATAATAGGTATATAATTTATATATAAAATAATTATACATAGCCTTTCAGTTTGCTTTTAATACTCGCTCCAACTATCTGGGAGATAGTTGGAGGCTGGAAATAAAGCGAACAAAGTTCGTGTCAATTTCTGTAGGCTGCTTCAACAGTCAGTTTAGTGACTGTTGAAGGTTGGAAATCATACTTACATTAGTAAGTGACGCTCGTAGCGTACGGCAAAGCAAGTTAACAAAGTAGTAAAAGATAAACTGGATGGCTATAAAGATAAAGAGGTGAGTTTATGTACTACCCCGTATCCTCTATCTTGATAGAATTTCTGGTCTTAGCCATTGTAGAAAAGCAAGATTCCTATGGCTATGAAATCAGTCAGACCATCAAGATAGTTGCTGACATAAAGGAGTCCACGCTTTACCCTATCTTGAAAAAATTGGAAAAGGCTGGCTATGTCACCACCTATACCCAAGAATTTCAAGGGAGAAAGCGGAAATACTATACCATCACTCCTGCTGGACGTGAGCACATCCCCTTCCTGCAGGGTGAATGGAATAGCTACAAAGACCATATTGACGGAATTATAGAAGGGAGCTTACGAAAATGACACGCGCAGATTATTTGAACCAACTGGAACAAGCATTATTTCAACTTCATCCAAGTGCCAGACAGGAGGCTTTAGACTACTTCAATGAATATTTTGACGAAAAGGATAACGATGAGGAAGCTATTATAGAGCTAGGAACACCTGATGAAGCAGCAAAAGAAATCATTGCCAATCTACCTGAAGATGCCCTAATCACCGAGAAAGACCAAGCAAGTCCACATTCATCTAAACCATTTGATTTCAACTTTGATTTTGATTTTCAATTTGACTGGGAGAATTTTTTCAACAATTTCAAACATTCAGCCTATCAAGCTAGGGAAAGAATTGAATTGACGGCGAAGATTGAAGAATTACCTGATTTTTCAAATCTACAGATTATTCTCGAAGACCAGGCTCTTAGTGTTCAAAGTTACGACGGAGAAGTTGTCTTATTGCACAATCCTGTTTCAGAAGATGGCAGCTACCAGGCTTTTGACTATCAACTAGTCCAAGATAGTTTGTACCTATCTAGCAAGCCACTCCCAGACCACCTCTACTTTTCCAACCAGCAAACCAGCTCTGCTATTCTCAAAATCCCTAAAAGACTCCTGCCCCTTACTAGTCTCAATCTGAAAACGACAGATAGCAGTCTGACGATGGCAGCTGTGCAGGCGAGCGAACAGCTAGTCATCAATGTAGAAGATAGCAGCATCAGCATGACGAAAGTGAGCTGTCCAAGATCTGCTCTACGGTTAGAAGACTCTACACTAACTATCTCAGATGGACAGCTCAGCGAGTTAAAATTGGAAGCCAGCGATGCCGTTATTACTCTCTCAAGCATGAGCCTTTCAGATGCAAGGATAACATTAGAAGACTGTGTCTGGAAGTTGAAGGATTTTGTCCTTGAAAAGAGCCTTATCTGTCAGGCTGAAGATTCTGTCTTAACCTATCAACCAAGTACGGACATCAGTTTGGACATCTGGGAGGAAGATTCTAGCCTTAAACTTCCAAAGGATAAGGCGTTTACAATGATGAAAGAGGGGGACATCACTCATCTCAGCTACAAGCAAGAAAATATCCCTGCTCAGCTAGTTATTCATTGTCAAGACTGCCAGCTAAATGTGGGATAAAGGAGTTTATCATGAACCGAAAGGAATATTTACAGAAACTCGAGAAACAGCTAAAGTATCTACCAAAAGAAGATTTTCAGGATACCTTAGACTATTTCAATGAATATTTTGACGAAAAGGAAAACGATGAGCAAGCTATTCAAGAGCTAGGCAGTCCAAAAGAAGCAGCCCGCGAAATCCTAGCAAATCTCTATGATAAAGAGAGGATTGAAGATAAGCCAAATACAAGCAATATGGTCTGGTTGACCATCCTCGCTATCCTTGCCGCACCAATCGGCGTCCCCCTAGCAATCACTTTGGTCGCCCTCTTCATCACCCTTCTCCTAATCATCTTTAGCCTCTTTCTGCTCCTTATCTCACTCTGGATTGTCCTCCTCAGCCTCGCAATCGCCCAGATGCTCCTCGCCTTTGACCTCTTCACGCTCTCATGGTCCTCCTCTCTCCTCTTCACAGGCCTCGCCTTCATCTGTTTGGCACTCACCCTCTTGGGTAGTAAATTCACTCTAGACCTTGGAAGCAAAACCTTCTTGCTTGTTTTACACTGGATACAAAGAACGATCCGCAAAGGAGGCTATCATGAAACAGCTTAAGCCATTTACGAAAATTAGTCTGAGCCTGCTAGGTCTTGGAGCCATTCTAAGCCTCATCGGCTACTTTGCTGGCGGTTGGACAAATATGAAACTTGTTGCAGAAAACTATTTTCAGCCCCAAACAGCCAGTTTTAGTGACATTAGGGAAATAGAAGTTAATGAACGACTGTCCATCATGCCTTCGCCTGACAACCAATTCCACCTCCACTACTATCGAAATCAGCATAAAGACATCGACCTCCTCAGCCACCAAGTTCAAGATGGAAAGTTAACCATTTCTAGTGCATTTCAAGGTATCGTTTCTTATGATGGTTTACTCGAACCTATATTAAATCTTATCAATGACCAAAATATTGCCTACCACCAACCTGTTTTAGAGGTCCCTAAAAATAGCACAATCGAAACACTTTCAGGCAACCTTCAAGGAGATGTCTATCTGGATAAAGTGACTATTCAAAATCTTGATCTCACTATAGAAGATGGGGACATGTTGATTGAAAACAGTCACATCAGCTCTACTCATTTATCACACCTCAATGGAGAAGTAGCAATCAATCATTCCACATTAACAAGTCCGAAAGACATTTCCAATACTGTTGGCAGTAGCCTAAGGATTGAAGATGGTGATTTTAAAGCTGAAAACCTAAAACTAGAGGGAAGACATAGTATCAGTAATTACGATGGCTCAATCGACATTTCTCTTCATTCACAAACAAAAAAGGACATCTACATAGATGCCAGTCAAAATAATAGCGGGATTGACCTTCCAAACTATATTAATCCCAAAGCTACAAATTACCTCGATATCTCTACACTAGATGGGGAACTAAATATTCGGTAATTGCAAAAAGCCCTCCTCACGGAAGGCTTTTTAACTTATTTAAACAACAAAATAGAGATCAGTGCCAAGATGGCTGGTCCACCTTGGGTCAAGATAATTTTTGGACTAGATGTCACAGCTCCATAACCTGCTGCTCCAATAACAAACAAGACAAAAATAGTTGTAATTTCAAGGTTTCCTGTGAAAATTCCATATAAGAGGAAAATAGCCAACAAACCATTGTAAATACCTTGGTTTTTGAAAAGTGTCGTCACAGACTTACGTTGCAATTCATCCTTTGTCATATTAAAGACACGACTAGTAGAGTCTGAGTGGGTCGCAAAGGTTTCCAAGTACATGATATATAGGTGCTCAATAGCTACGATACTAGCTAGAATAGTGGTAAAAATAGACATAATGTCTCCTCTCAAAAATTATATAGGTAGATTTTGCAAGCCAATCAACAGTTTATCAAGAGTGGCTAGGAATTGCTCGCTCTCCTCAACAGTTAGAATCTGATTCATCGAAGCTTTAATAGCTAGGTGGTGAGCAGAAGGACTCGTGACTAGCGCTTCCCTAGCCTGCTCAGTTGGCCAGACAAGTACTTCTCTCTGATTATCAGGATTTCGCTTGCGAATGATATAGCCGCTCTCTTCCAACAATTTGAGATGACGTGTAACCGCTGCGCGGTCTATCTGAAGCCTCTCCTGCAAAGCCAACTGATGCAGGGGTGCATCTTTTAATAATGCTTGCAATATTGAATAGCGTGTCAAACTGATTCCCAACTGCTTTTCAAAAAGATTGGAAATCGTCTCATCTGCCACTTTCAGTCTGTATAACAAATCTTCCATTTCTTGCATTATCTACCTCTTTTGATTGATTAATCAACCGTTGATAAATCAATTATACTACAATCCGAACAATTTTCAACTATTTTGCCTAACTATTTAAAAAATATGTTGTCTACACCTATATTTTGTTATAATTAAGAAAATAACTAGCAGAGGGATGGGACTTACTTATGGAAAACACTCCTAGACTAAACTTGGTCATAGATGTGCTCATGCTCGCTGGTGCCATTTTGGCACAAAGCGGTGCAGAAATTCACCGAGTTGAAGATACCATGATTCGGATTGCACATTCACAAGGAATTGAACAGGCCAATGTCCTTGCCATCCCTGCTGCTATCTTTTTCTCCATCGACCATACGAATATTTCGCGTATGAAACGCATCGTAAATTCAAATTACGACATGCAGAAAGTTTGTGACGTCAACCAAATCTCCCGTTCCCTAGCCAATAAAGAAATCAGCCTAGAAGACGCTTGGATCCAATTAAATGCAATCAAACAACAAAAGCCACCTTATAACAATATGCAAATAACCTTAGCTGCCGTAGTAGCCGCACCATTTTTTACCATTATGTTCGGAGGTTCTCTTTTAGATGCAGCAGGTGCTGTCCTCGCAACGGCTTTGGCTTTCCCTATCTCACTGATTGTCGATCGCTACGTTGGAATTGATTTTGTTACCACCTTCGTTGGCGCCTTTATCTTCTCACTTACCTCTTACTTATTAAGCGCAACCACTACTCTCCCTATTAATCCCAACTTAATTAACGCAGGGGCAGTCATGCCTTTTGTACCAGGGATTGCTTTTACAAATGCTGTAAGAGACCTTATGACCAATCATATCAATACAGGGATGACCAAATTTTTCCAAACAGCGCTTATTATCTTATCGCTCGGTGCAGGTACAACTGTGGCCTTTATGCTTGTGAGGTAATCTATGACACTAGTTAACTTCTTATTACAGGCACTCGCCTCTTATATCGCTATCGCAGCCTTCTTAATTGTTCTCAATGTTCAAAGAAAAATGCTGGTCCCTGGTGGACTCCTAGGCATGCTAGTCTGGCTCATCTATCTTTCATTATTAGGACCAACTAATGTACTGATTGCAACCTTCCTTGCAGCAATTATCGGATCTTGCATTAGTCAAATCATGAGTATTTTACTTAAAACACCATCTGTTATTTTTTCACTTGCTATCCTAGCACCGCTTGTTCCAGGCTATCGAGCCTACATGACCACGACTTATTTCGTTTCTGGTGACCACGCTCAAGCCCTAACCAATATCACTACCGTCTTAACTTTAGCCTTAGTCATTCCCATCGGTATGGCCAGCGGAACAATATTATTACGCCTTTATAAGGTTCTTCGAACAGGCAAAAAAACAGCCTAACCCCTTGAAAATAAGGGGCCTTTTTGTTAAAATGAAAACTTATCAAAGGAGATGCTATGAACCAAAACGTAACCAATTTAAAACTTGCTGAACGTGGTGCCTTGCTATCTATCGGTGCCTATATTATCTTATCAGGTATCAAACTCGTTGCAGGACAGCTCTTTCATTCAGATGCCTTACGAGCAGATGCCTTCAATAATATTTCTGATATTATCGGTAATATCGCTGTACTTATTGGACTAAAAATGGCACAGAAACCAGCTGATACCGATCATAAATTTGGACACTGGAAAATGGAAGATTTAGCAAGCTTGATTACATCCTTCATCATGTTTGTCGTTGGTTTCCAAGTACTCTATGATACCCTCCAAAAACTAATCAGCAATTCTTCTATCGAAGTAGACATTATGGGGGCTATTGTCGGAATCTTTTCTGCACTAGTTATGTTAGCTGTTTATTTATATAATAACCGCTTGGCAAAAAAAGTACGTTCCAAGGCCTTAGAAGCAGCTGCCAAGGATAATCTATCCGATGCAGTCACTTCCATAGGAACTTCTATCGCAATCTTTGCTGCGGCTTTCAACTTCCCTATTGTCGATAAAATTGCAGCCATCATCATTACCTTCTTTATCCTAAAAACAGCCTACGATATTTTTATGGAAAGCTTCTTTACCCTATCTGATGGATTTGATGAAAACTTATTGAAAAAGTACGAGGAAGATATTCTCAAACTCCCAAAAATCGTTTCTGTCAAATCACAACGTGGTCGGACTTATGGAGCCAATATCTATCTTGATGTTGTTTTAGAAATGAACCCAGACTTATCCGTTTATGAAAGTCATGAAGTGACTGAGCAGGTTGAGCAACTCCTAACACTCAAACATGGAGTTTTTGATGTGGATATTCACGTAGAACCATCTGAAATTCCACACGATGAGATGTATGAGCATGTGTGCGATAAACTCTTCCGTTTTGAAACAGAGATACAAGCGCATGCTAATGGGTATGAAGAATTGATTGACGACCAGTATCTCTTAATTGATGCCAAAGGCCGCTATCGAAATAAAACTCAGATGCTTGCCGGCCACCCCATCCAAACGACGTATTTATCCAATTACCAAATGACCTCCATTAGCCAAAAATCAAAATTAGTTACGTTTGAAATTGGTGATTATGTTCATACGTCACTTTGGCGCCGTCATGAAAATTGGACTGTTATTTTCCACCAGATTTCAAAAAAACAAGCCTAGTCGAATGACTGGCTTTTCCTTTACCTTAAATTTTGGTTTTATACTCAATGAAAATCAAAAGTAGCCTAGGAAACGAAGCCGAAGATAGAACTGGAGTTCATCAAGGCAAGGTGACAACGGATAATTTTGATTTTCGAAGAGTATTAAAAAAGAGCGCATGGCTCTTTTTCTTTATATTATTAGTTTTTTACTACATCGGTTGCAACATCCTCACCAAACCATTTTTGGGAGATTTCTTGAAATTTACCTTCTTTATATAATTCAGCAAATGCCTTATTAATGTTTTCTACGAGTGTAGTATCTGATTTACGAGCACCGACTGCGAAGGCTTCATTTTCAAAACCTGCATCAATGATGTTGTAATCTGCAATAATTCCCTCTTGTTGCAAGTAATAATTTGCATATACACGGTCAATCAAGAGGCCATCAATACGATCGTTTTTCAAGTCAATCAAGGCTTCATTGAAGGTCGCATACTGACTTGCATCGTTATTTTGAACAATATCTTTCAAAATAGCTGGTTGTGATTCAAATACTGAATAGCCAGATGAACCTGCTTGCGCACCTAAAATCTTATCCTTCATATCAGATACTTGGCTAATATTGGAAGATTTTTTGGTTACAAGAACTTGTTGGTTATCCATGTAGGGGTTTGTGAAGAGAACTTTTTCCTTACGCTCATCAGTAATAGAATAACCATTCCAAATTAAATCAATATTCCCGTTATTCAATTCGGTTTCTTTCAAGTCCCAGTCAATTGGTTGCCATTTTACAGTAATTCCATATTTTTCAAAGACTGCATTAGCCAAGTCAATATCGAAACCTGTGTAAGAACCATCTGTCTGTTCAAATCCCATTGGAACAAAGGTCTTATCAAAGCCAATCGTAACGGATTTTTCAGACTCGTAGGCTGTCCAATTATCAGACTTAGTAGCCGAATCATTGGAGCCACAAGCAGCAAGAGTTAAAGAAGTTACAAGAGCAAGAGCTCCAAGCATCATTTTTTTAATATTCATCATCATATTTGTTCCTTTTCTTAGTGTTTCGGTTCAATTTTGATGATTTCATCTGCGATATTCTCAGCAAACTGCATATCATGGGTGACCACAATTTGCGTGATTCCAGTAGCCCTATTTTCAAGAATCAGTTTCTCAACTTCTTTTCTTAATTCAGGGTCTAGGGCCGAAGTTGGTTCATCATAGCCGATAATCTCAGGATCAATCATCATCGCACGCGCCAAAGCCACACGTTGTTTCTGTCCACCCGATAATGAAAATGGGTAGGCAGTTGCGTGGTTAGCAAGTCCAAGAGTATCCAAGAGTTTAAGGGCCTTGTCTTCCGCCTCTGAACGCGACATATTTTGCGTTTTCATAGGAGAGAGAACCAAGTTTTCCAATACGGATAGGTGCGGGAAAAGCTGGAAGTCCTGGAAGACAAAGCCCAGCAAATGTCGTTTTCCCAACTCCTCTAATGGCAGTTCTTGACCGTTATACATCAAAGTTCCTGAATCAATAGTCTCTAAACCAGCCAACATCCGTAAAAGAGTTGTCTTACCACCGCCAGATTGACCAACGATGGCAACAATTTTCCCTTCTGGAATGACCAAATCATAGTTGGAGAAAATCTGTTTATCTTCAAAGCGTTTTGACAAATTGCGTAACTCTAACATGACTTCCTCCTATCTATAATAATCAAATTTCTTTTCTACTTGTTTCGAAATCAGTGTTACCGCACCGATCATCAATAGGTAGATTGCACCTGCGATAAACATAGGCGCCAAGCTGGCATCACGATTGGCAGCAGTACGACTAGCCAACAACAAATCGCTAACCCCAAGTGCATAGACCA
Source organism: Streptococcus suis (assembly GCF_902702775.1). NCBI lineage: Bacteria > Bacillati > Bacillota > Bacilli > Lactobacillales > Streptococcaceae > Streptococcus > Streptococcus suis. The sequence continues at coordinate 831,850 of NZ_LR738724.1, read as the reverse complement.
AAGAAGTATCCTTTACCAAAGTCATGACTTCATTGAAAACACTTGGCAGGACAATTTTCACGACCTGTGGTAAGACAATATAGCGAATGGTCTGAACAGGGGTAAATTTCAATACCTTAGCCGCTTCATACTGACCTTTTGGAATAGCTTCAATACCACCACGGAAAATTTCAGAGAAATAGGCCGCATAGTTGAGCGTAAAGGCCAGAATCACAGCAGGCATTCGGTCAAATGTAATACCCACACTTGGTAAAACGTAATAAACAAAAATTAATTGTAAAAGCAAGGGGGTTCCTCGCATAATTAATACATAGAAATGCAATAACCATTGTAAGGGTTTAAATTTAATCTGCATTAAAAAAGCGAAAACAGCTCCTAATGGCAAGGATAATATCAATACTAGAAAAAATACTTGCAAGGAGACTGCTGCACCATTTAGTAGACTGGGCAGAACTTCCAAAACATAATCCATAGAGCTCTCCTAAAAGAATTATTAGGTTCTAGTATATCAAAAAATATCTTTAATTTCAAAGAATTTTTCAGAATTTTTAATAAATTTAACAAAATTTTGTATATTTTTTCAATAGTACAAAAAGAAGGCTGGAAATCCATGCCTTCCTTCTTCTTATTCAACAGTAACAGACTTAGCCAAGTTACGTGGTTTATCAACATCCAAACCGCGTTGCAATGTCGCATAGTATGCAATCAACTGTGTCGGAACGACCATAGCAATCGCTGACAAGAATGGATGAACAGTTGTAACAGTGATGTCATCTTCTTCCTTAGCTACTGCTTCATCTACAATTGTCAAGACATTGGCACCACGCGCCACTACTTCCTGAATATTGCCTCGAGTATGGCTTGCAAGGTGTGGATGATTTGAAATCAAGGCCAAGACTGGAACACCATCTTCAATCAAGGAAATGGTACCGTGTTTCAATTCACCAGCCGCAAAGCCTTCACATTGGATATATGAAATTTCTTTCAATTTCAAGCTGGCTTCCATCGAAACGTAGTAGTCACTACCACGACCGATATAGAATGCGTTGCGAGTGGTTGATAAGAGTTTTTCAACTTTTTCAGCAATCACATCTTTTTCTGACAAGCTGGCCTCGATAGATTGAGCTACGATGGACAATTCATGCACCAAGTCAAATTCTTTCGCGTAGGCATTGTCATTTGCATCACCGACAGCCTTAGCCAAGATTGCCAAAGTCGCAATCTGTGCAGTGTAGGCTTTTGTAGAAGCTACCGCAATTTCTGGTCCTGCATGGAGCAACATGGTGTAAGTTGCCTCACGTGATAGGGTAGAACCAGGAACGTTGGTTACGGTCAGACTTGGAATGCCCATTTCATTAGCTTTAACCAATACCTGACGGCTATCAGCAGTTTCACCTGACTGGCTAATCATGACAAAGAGTGGCTTTTTGCTCAAAAGCGGCATATTGTAGCCCCACTCAGATGAAATTCCCAATTCCACTGGTGTATCTGTCAATTTTTCCAAGAAGTCTTTTGCAGCAAATCCTGCGTGATAGGAAGTTCCAGCAGCCAAGATATAGATACGGTCAGCTTCTTGTACTGCCTTAATAATATCCGCATCGACTGTTACCTGACCAGCTTCATTTGTATAGGCGCTAATCAATTTACGCATAACAGTTGGTTGCTCATCAATTTCCTTGAGCATGTAGTATGGATAAGTTCCCTTACCAATATCTGATAAATCAAGCTCAGCTGTATAGCTACCACGTTCAATCGCATTGCCATCATAGTCCATGACTTCAACACTATCTTTTTTCACGATAACTAATTCCTTATCGTGAATTTCCATGTATTCACTTGTCTCACGAATCATAGCCATGGCATCTGAGCAGACCATGTTATAGCCATCGCCCAAACCAATCAAAAGTGGAGATTTATTTTTGGCAACGTAGATAGTATCTGCATCCGTGGCATCAATCAAGGCAAAGGCATATGAACCTTGAATAATCTTCAATGCTTTTTTGAAGGCTTCTAGAGTTGATAAACCTTCTTCTGCAAATTGACCAATCAAATGCACAGCAATTTCTGTATCTGTCTGACCTTTCAAGTCATGACCTGCAAGATACTCTTCCTTGATTTCTGCATAGTTTTCAATCACACCGTTGTGAACAAGGATATGTCCAGCAGTTTGAGAAGTGTGAGGGTGAGCGTTGTTCTCAGTTGGCTTACCATGAGTCGCCCAACGAGTATGACCGATCCCTGTTGTCCCTTCGGTCTTATCGCCAACTTTTGCAGACAATTCTGCAATGCGACCAACAGCTTTCACAAGATGAGCTTGCTCACCACCCGTCACAAAAATACCTGCTGAATCATAACCACGGTATTCTAATTTTTCAAGTCCTTGAATCAAAATATCAGTTGCGTTTGTATTTCCTACAACACCAACGATTCCACACATACATATCACCTACGATGTTTGTTAACATCGGCTTTCATTTCTTTAAAAATTGGTCTAGTCTAATTTATATCTAAAAAGACCAGTGAAATCAGTATATAACAAGATTTCATCCTTGTCAACATTTTAATTGGTCTAGTCTAATTTCAAAATACAGATCCAGTCATCTCATACTCAATGAAAATCAAAAGTAGCCTAGGAAACGAAGCCGAAGATAGAACTGGAGTTCATCAAGGCAAGTTGACAACGGATAATTTTGATTTTCGAAGAGTATCAACACAATAAAAAAAGCTGATTCTACTGAACCAGCCCTGTCTTAATAAAACCAAATTCTGAAAGTGGACTAATCCGAAAAGTCAGTCTACCAACAATATCCTCACTAGAAATCAAACCAAAACTACGACTATCCTGTTGATTCGTTCGTACATCATTCAACACCAAATAGTGCCCCTCTGGAATGACGTTGTACTTTCCATTTGTCAAGGTTTCCAATGTAAAGTCATCTGTATAACTTTCTTGTGAATGAGGCGTTTTTAAATAGTTCTCTGTAACAATAATATCATTACGATAGAGAACATCATCCATATAGGTAACCGTCTCGTTTTCCAATGCAATCACACGACTCACATACTCTTTTCCCTCATGGTTATACAAAATAAAATCTCCATGAATCGGGCGGACATTTCGCACCGTCATGATAAAGTCGTTTTCCTTCAAATAACTATTTGCCATCTCAGGGGTAATCGTGACTGGCTCAAGTAACCAAAATCGTAGGCCAATGATTCCAAAAATCAATAAGACCAATAAACTGATTTGTTTTATTAAATCTCTTTTTACCATAATCTCTCCATTTCACTAGTATTATACCACAATTTAGAGCTATTAGTGTCTGAGATGCTGGTAAATCTCTTCAGCAATAACTTGGTTTCCTAGCGGTGTCAAATGAAGACCATCGCTATAGTATTCAAGATGTCCCTCCGTCACAGTGTAAAGGTTAATAACTGGTAAACCAAGTTCATTTCCGATAGCTGGGATAATCTTTTGTAATTCATCTTCAATAATTTGATTATTCAATCCAAAACGACTGGTTGGTACATAAGGCGGGATGACTAAATAAACATCCGGCTGGCTTGCTAAAGCCATATACTGCTCGGCCATTTCCCTATACTCTCGAATAAATCTCTCCCTATTCCAATATGGTCCTCGGCTGTCGTTACTACCAATCATGATGATGACAATATCTGCTTCACTCTCAAGTGAAAGTTGGGCATTCTTCTCTTTAAAGTAAGGAAAATCTGCAGTTGACTGAAGTGAACGCCCACTCAATCCGTAATTTGAAACTTGATAGTGATGCCCAAGTTTCTCAGCTAGAATACAAGGATAGGCATCTTTTTCACGATTCTCCAAGCCATATCCATAAGTCAAACTATCTCCGACTGTTGCAACTTTTACGGCCCCACTTCCAACGGTTAGGACCTCAGGATACATTATATCTGACACACGAACTCCTCAATTTTTCTTATTTTCTATTGTATCATGTTGAAAAAAATAAATAAACTTCTGAATTTGTGATATAATTAACTTATGAAAAAACAAGTTATTATTATAGGCGGAGGAATTGTTGGCTCTACTGCAGCCTTTTATCTCTCCCAAGAAGAACAAGTCAATCTTACTCTCATTGATTCAGGTATTGGAACAGCCACACGAGCTGCCGCAGGTATCATCTGCCCATGGATGGCTCAGAAAAAAAATAAAGACTGGTACAAGCTGACTTCCGATGGTGCTGTTTTCTACCGTCAATTGGTAGCCGATTTGGAAAAATCGGGTGCTACTGAAATTCCATTCAAACAGACTGGAACCATCGGCCTAAAAAGTAAGCCTGAACTACTTGATAAAATCCAAAAAATTGCCGAGGAACGTCGCGTAGATACTCCGACTATTGGCGAAATTACTCCGCTTGTAGGCTCGGAAATTAACCAGTACTTGCCACTACTTAAACCAGACTATTTTGGTATCCATTTAGAAGGTGGCGGTCGTATTGATGGTGGGCGTTTGATTGATATTCTTCAGGAACAATTTTTGAAAAATGGTGGTACACGTATCTACGGACAAGCAAAACTGCTCGACAACCATACTGTCGAAGTAGATAATCAAGTGCTTACTGCTGACCATATTATCTTAGCCACAGGGGCCTGGTTGCCACATATTCTTGAACCTCTTGGTTATCAAGTGGATGTTCGACCACAAAAAGGACAATTGTTAGAATTAGATACAGAATTCGATACTGATAATTGGCCAGTTTGTATGCCTTACGGAGAGATTGACATCCTACCATTTGAAAATGGAAAAATCATTATTGGTGCAACTCATGAAGATGATATGGGGTACGATTTAGAACTAGACCCTGAAAAAATCCAAGCCATGCATGATAAAATAGCTGAATTCATGCCTGATTTGGCAAACTATCCTGTAGCCAGAACTCGCATTGGAACGCGCGCCTACACTTCAACTTATTCACCATTCTACGGAAATATTGAGGATATGCCTAATGTCTGGGTAGCTAGTGGTCTAGGCTCTACCGGCCTGACAAATGGCCCAATTATCGGTTGGCAAATTGCTAAAGAAATTCTCAATCAAGAAACAAACTTTGACCGTACACCATATTCTCCAAATAGATATATTCTCAAAAAATAAGATACAATAAGTTTAGATTCTACTAACCCTTTAAATGTAGATACTAAGACTAGTTGTTATCCAATCAATAAATACAATAAGCAACGGGGGAACCTCGTTGCTTATTTCTATCTAGGATGCTACTGTCCTAGTTTCAAACAATTTAACATGCGACTATATCAATTCAAATACTATCTCTATATTAGATACATCATATCAGAACTGACTAGGGAGCTCAGAAAAGTGATTTATGAGAGCTAAAACTTCTGTGCTACTGCCAAATTCGACCAGTGATAAGTACTTGGCTTTCTGACGTGGAGACAAATCACTCTTATTGATGAGACTTGCAGCCTCCGCTTTTTGCGAAGCAAGACAGACGTCTTTTTCATCTAATAGTACTTTCCGCTGAACTTCAGTCAGATTCTGATGAAGTAAAACATCATCATACGAACAGATTGCTTGCGCCGAAGCAGAAGCCATAGGAAAAGCTAAGCCTCCAGCAAGGGCTAGACCCAAAACTGCTTTACCGAGTTTATTCATATTATTACCTCTCTTCAAATATAACATAAGATTTGATAGAATTATTACCTTTGTGGTGCGCATCACAAATTTTTTCTTTTGTAATAACTAGAATACTTCTATCTAGTATACCAGCCACTACACTATTATTATAAACAACACCCCTAAAGTCACCGTCAACTTTTTCTGATTTTAATCTATTATATGATTTAGCACTATAAACTACAAATTCTCCTATCCTCGAGATTGGTTGAATATGAAAAGACTGAACCTGAGTCCAGTCTTCCGCTATTTCTGATATCGTTGCTTTACAAAAACAATCTATTAAAAAGGTTTATTTCGACAAATTTTAAATATTATCTTAACGAACAAAACTACGAAGGAAACTTGATTCTAATTTGAATGATTTACTCTCTACAATATGCTTGTGTGTTCCGTGAGGAATTTTGCTAATAATTTCAACATGGAAATCTTCTGAGCCAACCAAATCCTCATCTGTCAAATTAGCGACATAGGAGCCTGATTCTGTGCGTACAAGTGGAATAATGTTGTATTCACCTAAAACAAAATAAACATCTGGTGCTTCTACATACGGTGTTTTTAGAAAAACTTCTACTTGTGCACCTGGAACACCTGTTTGTTGTGTCAATTTTACATCCACAAATGAATTGCGAGTGTATTTGGCTGTTTCTCTTGTCTTATATTTTACGTAAGTATTTGATTCAGCTGTATTAGCGCTAACAACAGGAGCAAGCGCTGTAAGACCTGTACTCATGCAGGCTACTGAAAGCATGGCAAAATTCTTCATTTTCTTTGAAAAGTTCATAACATTTTCTCCAATTTCTATTATCTTGTATTCATATTGCTTAAACTCAAACTATAAAATAGCAATATGATGAACTAATCCGACTGGAATAGTTTCTTTCGTCCGTAACAAATTTTTTGAATGCATTCTATTGGTTGTTACAAGATAATCCTAATTGAAATTTCTGTTTATAGCAATAGATTTTCCCAGCTTTTTATCTATTTTTCATGAGTTTTTATGACTGTCCTTAGATAATTTACTATATCAGATTTCTTCATATCCACAGCTCTGAGACTATGAGAAACAGGAGTGGAAAAGAAGTTGACTTGACAAAAGAGTTCGTCAACAAGTCTTTATTTCTAGTTGTTGAGCTGAAACGGTCTATTCCCAGACTGTGAATGATGTGAGCTGACTACCGTCAGCCTATATCTCCTACTTCCAAAGGTTCCCCGAACTTTTGGAGCTTGGAGATATAGCGAACAAAGTTCGCATCAGTCGTAGAGATCAGATTTGAAGTGTAAAACACGAACAAATCTGACAATCAACCAATGCGCTGAGATGTTGACGCAAACTCTAAGAAACGAGGCTGGACTTTATGCCCAGCCTCGTTTCCATTAACAATCATATTAAAATGAGCTAATTTTTAACAAATTTTAAACCTTATCCTAGCGACGGAAACTTGGCTCTAATTTGAATGATTTATTCTCTACAATGTTCTTTGCTGAACCGTGTGGAATTTTACTAATAATTTCTAAGCGGAATCTTTTTGCACCTTTCAAATCTGCATCTGTCAAATTAGCTGCATAGTCGCCAGATGGTGTTTGATCGAGTGGGATAACATAGTTTTCACCCAAAATGAAGTAAACATCTGGTGCTTCTGCATACTTCTGTTTTAGTTTTACCTCTACTCGTGCACCTGGAATACCTGTTTTTTGTGATAATGTCACATCCACAGCTGAGCTGCGACGGTAAGTAACCGTCTCTTTTGTATTATATTTTACGTAAGTATTTGATTCAGATGTATTGGCGCTAACAACAGGAGCAAGCGCTGTAAGACCTGTACTCATGCAGGCTACTGAAAGCATGGCAAAATTTTTCATTTTCTTTGAAAAGTTCATAACATTGTCTCCAATTTCTATTATCTTGTGTTCATATCGCTTAAACTCAAACTATAAAATAGCAATATGATGAACTAATCCGACTGGAATAGTTTCTTTCGTCCGTAACAAATTTTTTGAATGCATTCGATTGATTGTTACAAGATAATTTTAATTGAACTCCCCACTTATAGCAATGGATTTTCCCAGCTTTTTATCTATTTTTCATGAGTCTTAATATACTTCCGAAGTAAATTTTACAATAGATAATCGCTGATTATTCACTCTCTAAACCTCGATTATTGCTTTCTACTTGCTTTTTTTAATAGTCCCCAAACACTACCAAGTAAGAGAGTTAATAGGCTAACTCCAATAATCTGCCCAGAAGCATTTGTACCTGATTTTGAAGATTGTTCCACACTTAAAACTTGCTTTGTATCCGTTTTGGAGTGAAGAGCCGGATTCTGACCATATTCCCTCATATTATTTGAGGATTGAGAGGTGCTTCCTACAATTGCCACAGATCCAACCATCTCAAATAGCTCGGTTTCTTTGCGTTCTTCATCCATTTCTCTTCTGAACATCTGAGGCTCTCTCTCTGGAACTTCTGGCAATACAATCTCCTGAGAACTCATATCCATTTTAACACTGTCCAATGATTTGGATTTAGGGACCAAGATTTTTTCTTTACTCTCCAAATCATTCATCAATGTATTCGGTTGAATCACCTTTGTTTCTGTTAAGATTGAAGACCTATCTGCTTCAGCCAAGACGCTTTCTGTCGTTACTTCTGTCAGAAATTCAACTCGAGGAGCATTCGACTCATTAGTAACCCCCTCAGAATCCACTTTTAATGCGGAAGAAACTCCGCCATCTACAAACTTGTGTTTTTCAGAAATAGTAGATGATGTAGCTACTGATTCGACCACACGAATTGCTGAATGCCCAGGTAAAACTGGAATATCCTCAGCAACAGGAACTAAAGTTGTTTCAGTTTGGATGACCGTTTCACTTTCTGTACTAGCTGATTCGTCGAGAGAGGCTTCAACTACTGGGGCAGAGACCGTGTCGGGCAATGCAACAGGAGGAATAGCTGTTTCTCCTACCTCCACAGAGACTTCTGGGACTTCTGGTTGAACGGGAACATCTGACCTGTCTGGAGACGAAATCGGGGCTGGTTGGGAGACGGTTTCACTTTCTGCACTAGCTGGTTCGTCGAGAGAGGCTTCGACTACTGGGGCAGAGACCGTGTCGGGCAATGCAACAGGAGAAATAGCTGTTTCTCCTACCTCCACAGAGACTTCTGTGACTTCTGGTTGAACGGAAATATCTGACCTGTCTGGAGACGAAATCGGGGCTGGTTGGAAGACGGTTTCACTTTCTGCACTAGCTGGTTCGTCGAGAGAGGCTTCAACTGTTGTGGTTTTGGTGGTGGCTAGTTGTTCAGTAACAGTCCTCTCATCTTGAATTTCTTCCTGAGAAGCGACTTCTGTGACTTCTGGTTGAACGGGAATAGCTGACCTGTCTGGAGACGAAATCGAGGCTGGTTGGAAGACTGGTTCGCTTTCTGAACCAGCTGGTTCGTCGAGAGATACTTCGACTGTTGTGGTTTTTGCGGTGGCGGGTTGTTCAGTAACAGTCGTCGCAACTTGACTTTCTTCCTGAGAAGCGACTTCTGTAACTTCTGGTTGAACGGGAATAGCTGACCTGTCTGGAGACGAAATCGAGGCTGGTTGGAAGACTGGTTCGCTTTCTGAACCAGCTGGTTCGTCGAGAGAGGCTTGGACAGTTGTGGTTTTAGAGGTGGCTGGTTGTTCAGTAGCGGTCGTCGCAACTTGATCTTCTTCTTTTACATTTACCCCCTCCATGCCTATGGGACCTGATAGAAGTTCTGACCTCTGATTCTCAACTGTTTCTGATTCACGAAGTTCTTCCACAGGGACTACCTCATCATTTTTCACAGCATCTTGAGCAACTACTACTGGTAGATCGCTCCCCTCTACTTGAGTTTCCTCCCCTAAAGCTATAGTTGACTGGCTCTGGTTTTCATTAGCAACTAACTGTTCATCATTTACTGGTTCACCAATGACTGCAACAGGCAATATCGCCTGGTCGTCTACTGGTAAGACGGGTTGATTGATACTATCTACAACAAGGGCAACATCCCCTTTTTCTTCTTTCCCATCTGCAGAGCAGATTTCTGGAGATAGCTGAGAATTTTCATCTGCATTGGGCGGAAGCTCGCCTGCCTGCAACTCTGCTGTCAAAGCTTCTCCAACTGCTGACATAGGGAAGTCTAAACTTTTTAAACTATCCTCTAACGCAACATTAAGTAGCTCGGAGCTTTCTGCTTTTTGAATGGCTAACACACCTTGATCATATAGCCTATCTAACTTTTCAAGATATGTTACACGTGCCGATTCGGATAATTCAGATTGTCCTTGAATAGACAGAACCAACGCCTTCTTTGTATCAGCTAGTATCTGACTAGCTATTTCTTTGGCTTTTGCGAGCGGATTGAAATATTCTTCCCATAAGTCTTGACCAAGACGAATCGTATGAACATAATCCAAAAGCGCCCCAGCTGAATTATTTTTCACATGATTATTCAAACGTGGATTTCCAGAAGCGTCACGAGTGATTCCCATACGCTTCAAACCAATTTGTTCTTGTTGATCATCAGAATCAGTGATATAGACAGCCCTAATCTTACCTTGATTATCGTACTCAGCACCCCATACCGTCACAATATGCGTTGCATAGCCTAATGTTCTATAAGTTAGACCGAGTAATCCTTTGCTCTCCAAAACAGTTCGAACATCCTCACCAAAACGCTCATAGCTACCACTGAAAATACGATTTGTCAGTTTTTTCTCTTTGAAAACGTCGTAGAAAAAGCCACCCCTACTATCTGGTACTAACTGGCTATCTTCCAGATTGACACCACCCTGTACCTTAGGTTTATATCCGTTAATAAACAAGTCAACTAAGGCATCTGACACAAAACCATTTGTACGATAACCGTAGTAAGTTTTGAACATATCAAAGACTCGACTATTTTGCTGATCCTGGAACGAATCAATATAGCGACGTAAGTCCGTTATTGCATAGTTTTCCCCAACATTTACTGTACCATTTTTCTCTTTGAGATATCGCTCAACATAGGAACTATTCTGTTCCAACCACCAATGTACCATGTTGGAAGACACGGCCGCAAAACATAGGTTAAGGTCAATAAATGAAGCATTGAGACTTTTATTGGTATCATAATAGCCTTTTCCTGCCTCAAATGGTGCTGTATAGTTTAAATAGTCTCCATACTTTTCCTTTACAAAACCACCGCTTTGTTCCATTGCAGGAGGAGTAATTCCATGAGCCCATATAATTTGTCGTTGCTCGCCACTCTCCGTTTGATAACTGGTCTGATTCAAAATTTCTTTTGTCTCAGCAACCTCTATCTGATTTTGCTCACTCGTCGTAACTTCTGTATCATTTCTAGAAACTACATTCTCGGTCCCTCCGTCAACTTTCATCTCTACAGCTATTTCTCCTTCAGCGATAACAGGTGATGGGATGTTGTCTGCTATTTCCTCTACAATTTCAAGATTAGAACCATCTAGGGATTCATTTTTTTCTGATTCAATAGATGCCTCATCCTTGACTTGTGATTCTTCAATTATTTCATTCACTCCTGTAACAACTGTATCTGCAGCAACAGTGGATGTATGAATAGCACATAGCAAAGAGACTGAGACCAAGCCAACCGCTGATTTTCTCAAAGAAAATCGTTCTTGAATGTTCATCTTTCCTCCGTTTATCATCAAAAATTTGAATAAACTATTCTATTTACGACTTATTTTTATTTCCACATCCCCCAAGAAAATATTTATAAACAAGCGTTTGAAAGAAATTCATAGTCTATTTCCATAATCACAACAAAAAGGTCCAAGAGGACCTTTTTGATTATTTTACTGTACGAACACGCATAGTGTTTGTTGAACCTGCAACACCTACAGGCACACCAGCAACGATAACAATATCATCTCCTGCTTCAACAAGACCTTGCTCTTTGGCAATACGTTCAGCCAAATCAAACATATCGTCAGTTGAATCTGGACGTTTTGTTACAACTGGGATAACACCCCAGTTAAGCATCAATGATTTTTGTACTTTCTCAGTAAATGTTACTGCCAAGATGTCAGCATCTGGACGGTATTTAGAGATTGAACGAGCTGAGTAACCAGTTTCAGTAACTGTTACAACCAACTTGATGTTCATTGAGTGACAAGCATCTTTTACTGCAGATGCAATAACTTCTGTTTTAGATGCACGGTTAAAGTGATCAGAGTTCAAACGACCGTATTCGTTAAGAAGAGTTTGTGCGTTTTTAGCAATAGTTGCCATTGTACGAACTGATTCAACTGGATATTTACCGTTTGCAGACTCACCTGAAAGCATTGTTGCGTCAGTACCATCGATAACTGCGTTGAATACGTCTGATACTTCTGAACGAGTTGCACGTGGTTTTTCAGTCATTGTTTCCAACATGTTTGTTGCTGTGATAACTGCTTTACCAGCTGCATTCACTTTAGTGATAATCATTTTTTGGTAAACTGGAACCATTTCAAATGGTACTTCGATACCCATGTCACCACGAGCAATCATGATACCATCTGCTGCTTCGATGATTTCGTCGATGTTGTCGATACCTTGTTGGTTTTCGATTTTCGCAAACAATTGAACGTGATCGTTACCAGTTTCTTTACAGATGTTACGAACAACTTCTACATCTTTTGCAGTACGTACAAATGAGATGGCAATGAAGTTCAAACCTTGCTCAAGACCGAATCGGATATCTGCGTTATCACGCTCTGCAAGAGCTGGGAAAGGAATTTTAGTGTAAGGAATGTTCACACCTTTTTGTTTTGCGATAACGCCATCGTTTTCAACCAAAACAACAAATTCACGGTTTACAGCATCTTTTTCAACAACAGTCAAGCCAAGTTTACCGTCGTCAACAAGGATTTGTTTACCAACTTCAACATCGTCAAAGACATCCAAACCACCTGCAACGTTCAAAGCAATCACTTCTTTGGTAGATTTGATACCTTGTTTTGTAGCAACACGCAATTTGTCACCAGTTGTATATGCATATTCTTTTGCATCATCTTCAAACAATTCTGTACGGATTTCTGGACCTTTTGTATCCAACAAGAAACCTACTTTTTTGCCAGCGATTTCTTCTGCACGACGAACTGTTGCCATACGGTCACCTTGCTCTTGGTGGTCACCGTGTGAGAAGTTGAAACGGAAAACATTAGCGCCTTCTGTAATCAAAGCAGCGATTTTCTGTGCTGATGCCTCAACATCCAATTTTTCACCCCAGTAACCATCGTCACCGAATTTTTTACCACCGCGGATTTCTACCGCTGGACCAAGGGTTGCAACAATTTTAACACGTTTGTTCATCTTAACAAAACTCCTTTTATTTCAATGGTCTTATGACCCTTAATTAACACTTTAAAACAACGATGCCTAGATTGACAAATTACGGTTCAAATCAGCCAATTCCAAATCTGCTTTATGCGGATTATTAACCACAATCTTACCGTCAGCAGTCAAGCTGAACAATGCACCTTCTTCTGCAGTTCCAAGAATTGGATTTTCAACCATTTGCTCGTTACGGATACCTACTGCAAGACCTCCACGGCCTTCTTTAAGCAATTTAACGGCATGAGCACCCATACGAGAAGCGAGTACACGATCACGCGCTGTTGGAGAACCACCACGTTGGATATGACCAAGTTCTGTCACACGAAGATCACTTGTATCGCCTGCTGCTTTCAATTCTTCAGCAAACTGTGCAGCTGGCATAACACCTTCAGCCAAAACAATGATGCTATGTTTCTTACCATTGTCGTAGCCCGCTTTAATACGGTCAACAACATCGTTGATATTGAAGTCTTCTTCTGGAACAACAATAACATCTGCACCAGAAGCAATACCAGCCCAAAGAGCGATATCACCTGCATGACGTCCCATTACTTCAATGACGAAAGTACGACGGTGACTTGATGAAGTGTCGCGGATTTTATCAATCGCATCCATAGCAGTTGTTACAGCTGTATCAAAACCGATTGTAAAATCTGTACCCACGATATCATTATCAATTGTACCAGGTACACCAATAGCTGGGAAACCATGCTCTGTCAAGCGCATCGCTCCGTGGTAAGAACCATCACCACCGATAACAACTACACCTTCGATACCATGTTTTTTCAATTGCTCAATCCCTTTAAGTTGCCCTTCTAATTTGGCAAATTCTGGATAACGAGCTGAACCAAGGAATGTTCCTCCACGTGAAATAACATCACCTACAGAACGTGCAGACAATTCATGGATATCACCCGCAACCATACCTGCGTAACCTTCGTTGATTCCATAAACTTCCATTCCTTCTGAAATTGCTTGGCGAACAACTGCACGAATAGCAGCGTTCATACCAGGGGCATCACCACCACTGGTCAAAACAGCAATACGTTTCATTCGTTAATGCTCCTTTAACTTTTCATTTTAACTGCCCTATTATAACATACTTAACCTAAACTTGCTTGACTTTTTGCTATTTTTTTATCGAAAAATCGTTTTCATAACAAATTCACTTAACTCTTCTTCTAATTGAGGCGTTTTCATAACCATGTGATGCTCAGCCTGAATTGTCTGATTACTATCTTGATAATGAAGTACTACTGGAATGCTTCCTCTATATTTATCCAAAATACGAGCAACGGCATAATCGTGTTCTCGATTTTCCAAAAGAATCCAAAATTTCTCCAAACTGACAGGCTCTAATTTTTCTAGAACCAATTGCAACTGTCCATCGCGCTCTTGCACTCTACCTGTGATGTAGCCCATTTCCCCTTCTTCCAAAATAGAAGCATATTGGCGATAAGATTCTGGGAAAAGAGTCACGTCAAGCGTCCCCTTGGTATCTGTCACTCGAAGAAATGCCATCTGCTCCCCAGTCTTTTTGGTACGAATCAATCGAATAGCTTGAATCTGCACAAGAACGGTCGCTCGATTGCCAACCGCTAAATCTGCCAAATCTGTAAAACTACGCTTAGACTCTCGACAAATAGTGACTAAAGGATGCGGACTAATACCAACACCTAGCAATTCCTGCTCTAGCATAAATTTTTCGCTGTCACTGTAATCTTCTACATCTGTCCAACTATAACTCTCCTCTGCAAAAAATGTACCAATCGCCTCTGCAAAGACAAAGAGATTGTCTAGATTTTCAATAATCTTTTTACGATTGGCGTCAAAATCATCAAATAAACCAATCTGAATAAGAGGGATCAGTAAATCTTTTTTCTTGAAATTATCTGGCAAGCGCAAAATAAAATCTTCTACAGACTTATAGGGACGATGATCCAATATCCATAAAGCTAAATCTTTAGGCAAACCTTTTAGTGTTTTTAATCCTAGGTATACCTTACTTTTATCAAACTTATCGTGATAAGGAATATTGTTAATCGTGAGTCGAGCCACCTCAAAGTCAAACTGCATCGCATCTTCAATATAAGCACTGCTAGAATGATTGAGCATGACATCAAAAAAGACATCCGTATAGTGACTCTTGAAATAAGCCATTTGAAAGGCTAAGGCTGAATAAGCATAGGCGTGGCTACGGTTAAAACCATATCCAGCGAACTTAGCCATCATGCCAAATATTTCCCTTGCATTCTCTTCAGCATGTCCGTTTTTCAGTGCTCCCTGTAAAAATTCCGCTTCCATTGCCTGCATTTCTTGGGCATTCTTTTTAGACATCGCCCTGCGGAGTAAATCCGCCTTTCCAAGCGTAAAGCCTGCATAGACCTGTGCAATCTGCATGACCTGTTCCTGATAAAGCATGATACCATAAGTCGGTTGTAAAATAGGTGCAATGGTTGGGTCCAACAAATCAACTGTCTCTTGTCCATGCTTGCGTTTTACAAAGTTATCCGAATAATCACTAGCCCCCGGTCTATTCAAACTCGTTGTTGCAACTATATCTTCAAATCGACCAGGTTTGACCCTTCGAAGCAGGCTAATCGCACCAGGCTGTTCAAATTGAAAAATTCCCTTAGTCCGACCAGCAGCAAAAAGTTCCAAGGTTTTCTTGTCTTCTAAATCTATCTTGGCAATATCAATTTCCTGCTGATAACGTTCACGTACCCCTTCTGCCATTTTTTGTACAAAGGTCAGATTTCGTAAGCCAAGGAAATCCATCTTCAACAGACCATTCTCCTCAACAGCATGTGCATCATATTGGGTTACCAGCATGTCATCCCCTATTTTAAGAGGGATGGTATCTGTCAAATCCTCATCACTCATCACTATCCCTGCCGCATGGATAGAAGTCTGTCGGGGTTGCCCTTCAATTTGTTGAGCAATCGCAAAAGCTTTTTGGTACTCTATCTTACTATTGATAATCTGACGAAAAGCGGCATTTCGCTGATAGGCAGAAGTAAGACTATCTCTAAATGAAATTTTCTTGGTAATATTACTTAACTCATATTCAGGTGTTCCGAAACGCTTAAATACATCACGAATGGCCTGCTTAGCTCCAAATGTCGAGTAGGTTACAATTTGAGCAGCATGGGTTGAACCATAACGATCTCGTACATAACGAATAAAATCTGCTCGATGAATATCTGGAATATCAATATCAATATCGGGCATTGAATAACGTTCAGCATTGAGAAAGCGTTCAAAGAGAAGATTATGCTTAACTGGATCAATACCTGTGATATTTAAGGCGTAGGCAACTAGGCTTCCAACAGCTGAACCACGCCCCATTCCCATGTAGTACCCTTGGCTACGTCCAAAACGAAGTAGGTCCCATACAATCAAGAAATAATCATCAAATCCCATTTGATGAATAATGGATAATTCCTTTTCCAAGCGTTCCTTATACAGTGAATTAGTCAAGCCCTTCTCTTCTAATCCTTGATAGGAGCGCTCGTATAATTCTTCCACTGCAGGTCTGTCACGATTAAAACGCGGCAATTTTAAATCTGTATTTAATTGATAAGAAATCCCTGCAACCAAGTCACGTAAATTATCAACTGCTTGCGGAAACCGATTCGAAAATAGATTGGTTAAGCTATCAGCCGATAAAAGCTTTTGTCGACTATCTATATCTGCAACTTGATTAAGTGGAATATTATCTCGAATAGCATGGAGAACCTGTAGACTTTCCAATTGTTCCTCTTCAAAAAAACGAACCGTATGAATCGGGAGTATTGCTTGCTTAAAGTCTTGAACTGGTGTGTCAACCGTCACTCCGATATAATAGTTAACACCTAACTCAAGGTGCTCAATGCCAGAAAAATAAGGAACAACCACTGCTATGTCGACTAAATATTGACGAATGGTTTCAAAATCATCTTGCCCTGTCATCTTAGCAGTCGAAATTTTCAATAGATTGCGATAACCTCTGGTTGTCAGAGCAATCAATTGAGTAGTGACGTCCTGCTCCCCTCCCTGTAATTTCCAGTCCAGTTCACAACCAATAATTGGTTGAAGCCCCATTTTGTTACAGGATTCCATAAAACTATAGGCTGCATAAAGACTGTTTTTATCCATTATCCCCAATGCGTGATAACCAAGCTCTTTAGCCCTGCCTACATAATTTTCTATCGTCACCATGCTATCCATAAAGGTATAAACTGTCTTTGTATCTAATTGTGCCAGCATGGTATTCTCCTTTTTATGTTTCTTCTATTATATCAAATATTTATCCAAAAATATTTTTTAAAAATTCAAAACATTTTTCTTGCTAATTTATATAGTTTGTTGTATTATTAAGATAAGACATGCACACGGGTGTCATCCTAGAAAGGAAACGATTATGGCTTGGAAATTTGATAATAACATCCCCATCTATATTCAAATCAGCAATACTATTAAATTGCAGATTGTGACTAATCAATTAAAATCTGGAGATAAACTTCCCACTGTTCGTGACTTAGCCGAAATTGCTGGCGTCAATCCAAATACCGTTCAGCGCGCTTTGTCTGATTTAGAAACGGAAGGCTTTGTTTATTCGGTTCGCACAACAGGTCGTTTTGTAACAGATAATCAAGAATTGATTACACACACTCGCCTACATTTAGCACAAAAGGAACTCGAGAATTTTGTGAACAATATGTTAGATTTGGGGTTCAAACACGACGACCTCACTGGCCAGTTAGATGATTATTTGAAAGGAGTCACTTATGAATAACGCATATACTTTGGTTGAGCTACAACAAGTTTCAAAATCTTATGGTGGCGCTGTCGCCCTAAATAATGTCAATTTGAAGCTGACTGCTGGAAAAATCATAGGACTTTTGGGACCAAATGGTTCGGGTAAAACGACCATGATTAAATTGATCAACGGTCTGTTGCAACCAGAATATGGTCAAGTATTGATCAATGGTCGTACCCCATCGCCAGAAACCAAGGCAATTGTGTCTTATCTCCCAGATACGACTTATCTCGATGAGCATATGAAAGTGCTCGAAGCAATTACATTTTTTGAAGATTTTTACGTTGATTTTGATAAGGAGCGTGCTCTCCATCTTTTACAAGATTTGGGCATTGATTTAAACAGTCGTATGAAACATCTCTCTAAGGGGAATAAGGAAAAAGTCCAACTCATTCTGGTGATGAGTCGTCAAGCGCAGCTGTATGTTTTAGATGAGCCAATTGGTGGTGTTGACCCTGCCGCTCGAGACTACATTTTAAAAACCATCGTCAACAACTACTCTCCGACTGCCTCTGTTATTATCTCTACTCACTTAATTTCAGATGTCGAGCAAATTTTGGACGAGGTTATTTTCCTACACTACGGAAGTGTTATTCGCCATGGAAATGTAGATGACTTGCGAATTGAAAGCGGAGAATCTATTGATGAACTCTTCCGCCAAGATTTTAAGGCTTAGTTAGAAGGAGATTGCTATGTTTAAAAAATTATTGAAATACGAATTTCAATCCGTAGGTAAATGGTATTTGGGAATTTATATTGCAGCTCTAGCCCTATCAGCAGTACTTGGTTTTTGGCTACAAGCATTGACCCTCCGTGCACAGGCTGGTAATACTGAACCTGGTGGTGGAGAGATGGTCTTATTGGGAACCTCCTTTATGACTTTCGGAGTTTTGATTGCGGCACTCTTCCTATCAACATTTGTCCTAGTCATCAATCGTTTTAGAAAAAATGTTTATGGCCGACAAGGTTATCTCACTATGACCTTGCCCGTATCTAGCCATCAAATCATCTTAAGCAAACTGCTTGCATCTATTGTTTGGTATGTCTTGGCAGGGATTACTTGTTTACTTTCAATCGGAATCATCCTTGCAGTCATTCTAGTAGCAAGCGAAGAGGCTATTATGCCAGAAATACAAACTTTTGTTCAAGATATCGACTGGACAGTTCTATTCAGTCAGATTGTCTATTATTTAATTGAAATTACTACTGGTATCCTTTTGATCTACTTCTCTATATCTGTCGGTCAATTATTCAAGGATCATCGCTTCCTCTTTGCAATCTTGACGTATATCGGCATTCTCATCGTTACTGGAGTATTTAGCACTTTCTTTGTCCTAAGCAACCTAGTAACAACTTATTCTACACCATTTTCTCTCTATCCAAGTCCAGTCTTAGCATTAGTCAATATTATCCTAGCTTTTGCTTACTACTTTGGAACCCACTTCATTATGACAAAGAAATTAAATCTACAATAAAAAGCTCTTTACTGGTCTAATCGACTGGTATAGAGCTTTTTTCTTAATACTGTTGGTCTAGGAGTTCCAACAAAACTTTCTTTTCTTCTTCGCTGGCAAAACTTGCCTGAATTGCGTTTTGATTGAAGCGATAAAAATCAGCCTTGCTAGTCCCAAAATATTCTACAAATAATTGATATTCTCTATTAAGTGTAGTATTAGAAACTGTACGATTATCTGTGTTGATTGTGATGTTTGCTCCTGCCTCAACTAGCTCATGATATGGAAAATACTCAATCGAATCAGCTGCACCAGTTTGAAGATTCGATGTTAGGCACATTTCAAGTGTTGCTCCGCTATTGACAAAAGCTTGGATAGCTTCAGGATTGCGAGTAAGTGCTGTGCCATGACCAATCCTTCTAATCCCAAGTTCAAGAGCTTGAATCACATTGGTCACACATCCACATTCTCCGGCATGGAAAGTCATGGGATAACCTAGTGCCTGAGTAAATTGAATAATATCCCGAAGTTCTTCCGTAGGATAGTCTGCTTCATTTCCTGCGAAATCAAATCCCACAAGTCCTTTTGGTGCCAAATCAGCAATAGCCGAAAAAAGTTCCTTCGTTTGACTCGGTTTCGTTTGCTTTAAACCACAAACCAAAAGTTTAGCAACCACTCCAAAATCTTCCTGCCCCCTGTTTAGTCCAACTAAAACTGCTGAAACCGCTTCTAAAATAGTCAAGTCTTGATCCGTCGACAGTTCTGGTGCAAAACGAACCTCAATGTAAATGATCTTATCTCTTGCAGCTTGTCGTACAAGATTATAGGCTGCCAATTCTAAAGCTGATGCAGTTTGTAAGAGTGGGCGAACAAAATCAAATAACTTTAAATAAGCCATTAAACTATCAACTTTTCCATGAACACTAACTAATTTTCTTAATGCTTCATCTTCTGCAGGAACAGTGATTTTAGCCATCTGTGCCAATTGTCGAATGACTCCGAGGGACAATGAGCCATCCAAATGACAATGCAACTCTGTTTTGACCAATTCATTTACATTCAACACTGTTAACACGACCTCCGTCTGGTATATTGTTAACTATCATATCATATTTTTGAAGAAAAACAAGAATTTTACCATAAAACCTGAACTTTCACTTGTTTTCAGTTGTATCATTCACAGACAGTCATAACCACCCGTGAAAACGGGTGGCTTGTACACCGGCTATAAGCCGTTTCTCTCCAGCGACGTCTAAAGACGTTCGCTGAACTTCGTTCAGGTTAGTGCTATAATTGCTTGACTAATGCCCGTAACAACGGGCTTTTATCTTGTTCTAAAACTGCCATCTGAAAATGGATCTTCATACTCTTTGACGCTCAATTTATCAAGTGCAATGTCATTGAACAACTAATCTCCCAGATTAGTTGTTTACTCGCGAATGTATTTCGCAACTGTCTTTTCGTTCAGCCCAACGGTACTAACATAGTAGCCTCTAGCCCAAAACTTTCGATTTCCATACTTATATTTCAAATTAGCGTGTTTATCAAATATCATTAGAGCACTTTTACTTTTCAAATATCCCATAGAATCGGAAATCGAAAGTTTTGGGGGTATCAAGACAAGCATATGAACATGGTCTGGCAGCATGTGTCCCTCAATAATTTCCACGCCTTTGTATCGACATAGATGACGGAAAATATCAATTAAGCCCTGCCTTATTTTGTAGTAAATGGATTTTCTACGGTACTTAGGTGTGAAAACTATGTGATATTTGCACATCCATTTGGTATGTGATAAACTGTAACTGGTTTTAGCCATTTCTTTTTCCTCCTTTATCTAACCTGAACAATTAGATTATATCAGGAAAAAGAAATGGAAGCTCAAAGCCTTGTCAACCACCAGCATAGCTGGTGGTTTTCTTGTTTTTCTCTACGAGAAAAACTGGCTCGAAGCCATAAAAAAAAGAACGACTATCAGTCGTTCTTCAATAACATACGGAAGACATGGGATTCGAACCCACGCACGCTGTTACACGCCTACCGCGTTTCCAACACGGCCTCTTGAGCCTCTTGAGTAATCTTCCATATATGGAGCTGGTGGGAGTCGAACCCACGTCCAAACACCTGCTAACTTATTCGTCTACAACCATAGGTTATGTCTTGCTTTAACTTGAACTCGATACATAACTCAAACCTAGACCAAGCGAGTCAGTAAATCTCTTTTGGAACTGCCTGACTCAATCCCAACGTAGCTTGCTATTTTAAGACCAATCAGCAAACACAAGCAATTCGCGACTGGTCACGCAGGCAGGTTATTAAGCTGCTAATGCGTAAGTGTTTGTATTTTTTGCAGTTATATTTAACTGGCATTTTTACATCTGCCGATGAGTTGCAGAACAAGCCTCATAATGCCTGTCGAATCCGTAACAACCCCGTAGGATTTGATACAGGAACCATTATAGCAGAATTTTTTATAAATAGCAAAATTATTTTACATTTTCCTTACAATTTAAAAAAATTTTGAAATATGGTAAAATGAAAGTATGTATAAATTTTGGCAAAAAACCATTCAAGTATTAAGTATTTTGACCCTTATCGGGACTGCTATTTTTCTGTTTTGGCTCTATAAGATTGGCATTTTGAACGACCAAAATGTCTTAAGCGATTTAATCAAAAGCCAAGGTGCTTTAGGTAGCCTCTCCTTTTTAGCTATTCAGATTATTCAAGTTGTATTTCCGATTATTCCAGGCGGTGTTACGACTGTTGTGGGTTTCCTCGTATTTCATTTTTGGTGGGGATTCTTTCTCAATTATCTTGGAATTTCAATCGGTAGTATCATCCTTTTCTGGTTGGCTCGTCGCTATGGAAAGAAATTTTGTCTCCTCTTCATGTCTGAAGATACGTTTTACAAATATGAAAGCAAAATTGATAATAAACGTAGTTATGAAATTTTCTTTATTCTCTGCATGCTTTCTCCCATTTCTCCAGCTGACATAGTGGTGATGATTACTGGATTAACAAGCATGAGTTATCGGAAATTTATTATTATCACTTTACTTTGTCGCCCCTTCTCAGTTGTGGCCTATAGCTTCTTTTGGATCTATGGAAGCCAATGGTTGCAGCAATTATTAGGATAAAGACGAACACCCTTATCTTCGGACAAGGGTGTTTTGTTTATTCTACAATCTGCTGATACATATACGGTCGACGGTCTCTAAAGAGTCCCCAATCCAAACGCTCACGCGCTCCCTTGTCCAAATCATAAGTGGCAAGTAAGATTGTCTCTTCCTCACGTCCAGCCTTGGTCAAAATGTCTCCTGTTTCATCTGTCAAGAAAGAGGAGCCATAGAAACGCAAGCTAGACGATTGACCGCCATTTTCTGCAGAAGGCTGCACTTCTTCCAAGCCGATACGGTTGGCTGCAATGACCGGCGTGATGTTGGCCGCCGCATGGCCCTGCATGGTTCGTTGCCAATGACCTTGACTATCTGTATCCAAAATCGGCTCCGAACCAATAGCTGTTGGATAAAAGAGCAATTCTGCTCCATTCAGTGCCAAACAGCGAGCTGTTTCTGGAAACCATTGGTCCCAGCAGATGCCAATGCCAATCTTAGCGTAACGTGTTTCCCAGACCTTGAATCCAGTATTTCCAGGCGTGAAGTAAAACTTCTCCTGATAATAATGGTCGTCAGGAATGTGAGTCTTACGGTAAACTCCCAAAACACTACCATCCGCATCAATGACCGCAATGGAATTGTAGAGGCTGTTTCCATCTTTTTCATAGAAAGAAATAGGCAAGACAACCTGCAATTCCTTGGCAATAGGAATAAAGTGCTGAACAGCATCATTCTCATCTACAGACTTGGCATAGTTATAATAATCATACTGGCGTTCCTGACAAAAATAAGGACGCTCAAAGAGTTCAGGCAGGAGAATAATCTGCGCTCCCTGACCAGCTGCCTGTCTGACCAAACGCTCTGCAGTCGCCAGATTTTCCCAAAGGTCCTGACTACACTGCATCTGGACAGCTGCTACAGTAACATTTCTCATATTATTTATCCTTTTCATAAATTCTTTATGGAAGATAGAATGTACCTGTGATAAGGAAAGGCGGTACAGGCTATACTAGAGTATGCCAAACCGACTTGACGCTATATCAGGGACATTTAGCCCCATAAAGGGGAATTTGCTGGGTGATACAGTGTATATTCCCACCTCCAAGTAGGATGTCGCGGGCTGGTATGCCGACGACTTTTCTGGTTGGAAAAAGCTGCGCTAGGAGATGCAGTGCCACCGCATCATGCTCGTCATCAAACTGGGGCACCAGAACCGCACCGTTGCTGACGTAAAAATTCACATAGGAAGCCGCCAAGCGTTCTCCAACAGTTCTTTCTTCCTCCCCCGCTTCATAGACATAGCCTGGCAAATCCTCCTCTGTTATTAGAATAGGATGTTTGGGAATAGGCAGTTTGTGAATGGTTAACTTTCTGCCTTTGGCATCTACTTGCTCTTCCAAGTAGTCCAAATCAGCCTTGGACATGGCATATTGAGGGTCTGCCTCATCATCCGTCCAAGCTAAAACGATCTCAGCTGGGCCGACAAAGGTCGCAACATTGTCCACGTGTTCATTGGTTTCATCATTGAAAATTCCGTATGGAAGCCAGAGGACCTTTTCAGCTCCGAGAGTATCTAGAAGCACTTGCTCAATCTGGTCCTTGGTTAAATGGGGATTGCGGCCTGGGCTGAGCAAACAGGATTCGGTCACCAAGATGGTTCCTTCACCGTCACTGTGAATGGCTCCTCCTTCTAGGACAAAGGGATGGGTATCATGAACTGGCAGACCGATGGCCTGACTAAATCGACTAGCCACCTGATCATCTGCCTCATAGTCCTGATAAAGACCATCATAGCTTCCACCCCAAGCGTTAAAAGCCCAATCGACAGATAAAGCTCTGCCATTTTCATGAACCAAGACCGTCGGACCTGTATCACGCGCCCAAGCGTCGTTGGTGGGGATGTCCAGGTAGGCAATGCCAGCCCCCAGCATGGATTGAGCCTCCTCACGGTGTGCCTCATCGACCAAGAGATAGACCTGCTCGCTTTCAGCAATGGTTTTAATGACCTGGCTGAAGGCTTTTTTTGCCCCCTGACCATCAAAGGGCCAGGAACCAGGACGGGTCGGCCACACCATTAGTGTCCCGTGATGGGGCTCATACTCAGCAGGCATGCGGTAGCCAGCCGCTTTTGGACTTTCTATCATGACAACCTCCCCTTGAAATCTTCATAGCCAAAGCTTTTGATAATTCGGCAGTCACCAGTCTTGTCCATCAAGACCAAACTTGGCAGACCGATGCCGTTGAAGGTATTGTTTTTAACAAAAGAATAGATGGCCATATCTTCAAAATAGAGTTTGTCACCAATCTCCACAGGCTTTTCAAAGGAATAATCGCCGATGATGTCGCCTGTCAGACAGGTATTGGAAGATAGTCTGTAAGTAAATGCCTTCTCTCCAGTCTCAAATCCATGACGAAGCGGTGGGCGATAGGGCATTTCCAAAACATCCGGCATATGGCAAGTGGCTGATGCGTCTAACACAAGCGTCTCAATGCCATTTTCGACAATATCCAGAACCTCTGTCACCAAATAGCCCGCATTGAGGGCAATGGCTTCACCAGGCTCAATGTAGACTTCTAATCCATAGGTTTCCTGCATGTACTGGATAGAGGAAATCAGCAAATCTAGATTATAATCCGCCCTGGTCACATGATGCCCTCCGCCCATATTGAGCCATTTGACTTTGTGAAGGTAGGGGCCGAACTTGGCCTCGACAGCCTCCAAGGTGGTTTTCAAATCATCCGAATTTTGCTCACAGAGGGTGTGAAAATGCAGGCCATCCACCAAGTCCAGCAGGTCTTCTGAAAACTGGTCAATGCGAACACCGAAACGAGAACCCGCTGCGCAGGGGTCATATAGGGCATGTTCACCTTGGGTCGAACATTCTGGATTGATTCGCAGGCCGACACTGACTCCAGCTGCTCGGCATTTGTCCATATGCTTGCAGAGTTGGCGCTCTGAGTTAAAGACGATATGGTCCGCAATTTCCAAAATCTCCTCCAAATCCGCATCCTTAAAGGCAGGGGCGAAAACATGAACTTCTCCCCCAAACTCCTCACGACCCAGCTTGGCTTCGTAGAGTCCTGATGCAGTTGTTCCAGCTAGGTATTGGCTGATGAGGGGGTAAGTGGCATACATGGAAAAGGCTTTTTGAGCCAAGAGGACCTTGCAGCCTGTACGGTCTTGGACAGACTTGAGAATTTCTAAATTATTGACCAGCTTAGCTTCGTCAATGACATAGGCTGGTGTTGGGACTTGATCGATTCTCATCTAGTCCACCAAAACTGGATTTTCTACTACCTGCCAAGGCAAACCATATTGGTTAAGCAGGTCCATAAATGGATCTGGATCCAATTCTTCCAAGTTGTATACACCTGTTTTTTTCCAAGTTCCGTCCATGACAAGCTTGGTTCCAATCATGGCTGGCACGCCAGTTGTGTAGGAAATAGCTTGGGAACCGACCTCTTTATAGCACTCTTGGTGGTCACATACGTTGTAGATGTAGATGGTCTTCTCCACGCCGTCCTTGACACCTGTGAAAATACAGCCGATATTGGTTTTCCCAACAGTACGTGGACCAAGGCTAGCAGGGTCTGGCAAGAGAGCTTTGAGGAATTGAATTGGCACTACTTCTTGTCCGTTAAAGTTGATTGGGTCAGTCCGCAAGAGTCCAACATTTTCCAAGCATTTCATGTGAGTCAAGTAGGATTGACCAAAAGTCATAAAGAAGCGAATACGTTTGACACCTGGAATGTTTTTAGCGAGTGACTCGATTTCTTCATGGTGGAGGAGGTACATATCTTTCTGACCAACTTCTGGGAAGTCATATTCTCGCTTGATAGACATTGCTTCAACTTCCACCCATTTGCCATTTTCCCAGTAGGAACCTGGGGCAGAAACCTCACGCAAGTTGATTTCAGGGTTAAAGTTGGTCGCAAATGGATAGCCGTGGTCTCCACCGTTACAATCGAGGATGTCGATATAGTGGATTTCATCAAAATAGTGCTTCAATGCGTAGGCTGAAAAAACACTGGTCACACCTGGATCAAATCCGGATCCCAAAAGTGCTGTCAGCCCTGCTTTTTCAAAACGCTCCTTATAAGCCCACTGCCATGAATAGTCAAAGTAAGCCGTAAACCCTTCTTCTTCACAACGTTTTTCGTAAATTGCACGCCATTCTGGATCCTCGGTATCCTCACACTCGTAGTTGGCCGTGTCAATATAGTCCACGCCCGTCGCCAAGCAGGCATCCATGATGGTCAAGTCTTGGTAGGGCAGGGCAAC
This sequence comes from Streptococcus suis, assembly GCF_902702775.1. Classification (NCBI taxonomy): domain Bacteria; kingdom Bacillati; phylum Bacillota; class Bacilli; order Lactobacillales; family Streptococcaceae; genus Streptococcus; species Streptococcus suis. The sequence goes on along the minus strand of NZ_LR738724.1, from coordinate 805,176 downwards.
GTTCAAGACAGCTTTTGGCTGGTAGCTTTCAATCAAGGCAATCACTTCTTCTACCTTGTCTGCATCCACTTGGGCAGTTTCAATTTTTACGGAAGTTTTTCCTTCTAGGGCAGCCTTCAAATCATCACACTTAGACTTGGTACGGCTGGCAATCATGACTTCCTTGAAGGTATCTTCTGCCTGGCAAACCTTGCTGATGGCAACTTGGGCAACTCCGCCACAACCAATAACTAACAAACGACTCATTATTTTTTCTCCTCTTCTTCTAAAATGTCTTCCACGTATCGAGGCAAGAGAAAGGCTCCGATGTGGAGGTTAGCGGTATAGTATTCTGTGAAAAGCTGGCGCGCCTTCCATTTTTCCTTGTCAAAATCTTCAATAGGATGGTATTTTTTAGAGGCGAAGCCAAACAACCAATAACCCGCCGCAGATGTCGGAATATGGGCCTGATAAACACGGCTGATAGGAAAGGATTGGGTCGCCTTCCGATGCATGGAACGAAAAGCCGACTCATCTTCATCATAGAATGGCGAACCATGTTGGTAGACCATAATACCATCTTCCTTCAAAGCTCGGTAGGCGTTGCCGTAAAATTCCTTGGTAAACAATCCTTCCGTATGTCCAAATGGATCTGTCGCATCATTGATGATGATGTCATACTCATTTTCACAGTTGCGCAAGAAACGCAGACCATCTTGTAAATAAACCTCGACCCGCTCATCTTCCAAGCCAGAGGCATAGTCTGGGAAATACTGACGACAAACTTCCACAAGGAGTTCATCTGGCTCTACAACGTCAATACGTTCGATTTCAGGATACATACCGAGAACTTGGGCAACGCCACCATCTCCTCCACCCAAAATCAATATTTTCTTAGGATTTGGATGAACTGCCATGGGCACATGGACGGCCATTTCGTTGTAAACAAAGTCGTCCGCATCTGAAAAGAGAACCCGACCATTAAGGGTCAAAATCTTTCCAAAGGCTGGCGAGTCCAACACAGCAATGTCCTGAAATTCACTCTTGCCAGCATAAAGTTGTTGACTGGTGCGAATGGATAACTTAACATCTGGCGTTTGGACTTCTGAAAACCACATTTCCATCTTTAGCCCTCCTTTATAACGTTTATGTAGTTGACATCTGGATCTTCCGTACCTTGGACGGAGCAACCGCGCTCCTTGGCAAAGATGATGTAGTCAACAATTTCTTGGGTCACTCGTTCTCCAGGGGCCAAAAGAGGAATACCTGGAGGATAGCACATGACAAATTCCCCGCAGACCTGACCAACTGCTTCTTGCAGGGAACGGCTTTCCCGCTCTGCATAAAAGGCTTCCTGCGGTGACAAGACCAGCTGCGGCTGGATGTATTCTCCTGAGATCAGGTCCGAACCATCTCGTGAATAGAGTCGCTTAATGTCAGCCAGAGCCCCCACCAGTCGCTCAATGTCCTGCAAGCGGTCACCGATTGAAATATAAGCCAAGATATTGCCAATATCACCAAATTCAATCTGAATATCATATTCATCTCGCAGAAGATCGTAGACTTCGATACCAGTTAAACCAATGCCTTGTGTGTAAATAGAAAGTTTCGTCACATCAAAATCATGCACCGTTTTGCCATCAATCAATTCTTTAGAATAGGCATAGTAGCCACCGATGGCATTGATTTCACGACGAGCATACTCAGACATTTCAATGACTTTTTCAAAAGACTCTTTCCCACGAAGGGCCAGATTTCTCCGTGAAATATCCAGACTAGCCAGCAAGAGATAGGAAGCGGATGTTGACTGGGTCAGGTTGATAATCTGACGGACATACTCCACATTCATATCTGGACCGACCAATAAAAGCGAGCTCTGGGTCAGACTACCACCTGACTTATGCATGGAAACAGCAGCCATATCAGCCCCCACATCCATAGCCGCCTCTGGCAATTGGTCCGAAAAATGCAAATGCGCACCATGAGCCTCATCTACCAAAACTTTCATGCCCGCTGCGTGAGCTTTCTCAGTCAAGCTACGCAGGTCCGAGCAAATGCCATAATAGGTCGGATTGTTAATCAAGACAGCAACAGCATCAGGATGCTCTGCAATGGCCCGTTCAAAGGCTGCATTTTCCAAGGCAAGAGCAATGCCAATTCGTGGCTCCACGCTCATATCCACATAGACAGGGATGGCGCCACAAAGGACAAGGGCATTGAGGGCTGACTTGTGGACATTTCGAGGAAGGATAATCTTATCGCCCGCCTTACAGGTTGCCAAAATCATGGTCTGGACAGACGAAGTAGTCCCTCCAACCATGAGAAAGGCATGACTGGCACCAAAGGCTTCTGCCGCCAACTCCTCCGCCTCTCGAATAATGGAGACGGGATGCCCTAGATTATCCAAAGGCTTCATGGAATTGACATCAATCCCCACGCATTTTTCTCCTAACAGTTCGACCAACTCAGGATTTCCGCGCCCTCGTTTGTGTCCTGGGACATCAAAGGGAACAATCCGTTTTCGGCGTAACTGTTCCAACCCCTGATAAATAGGGGCTTGGTGTTGATTTTTCATATTGAAAAACTCCTTTGCTCGATGGACTCCCACCCTTTTTTAAACAAGTAAAAAGAGCAGGGTTCATCCTGCTCTACAATCCAAATCGACGTTTTTTATTCTTCTCTTGAGTTTATGTGCCTACCGTTTCCTACTCTCCAGTGCAAATATATACGTACTTTATTGACCGTTTCACAAGATGACGTGTGCTTTCACCACACTAAATTTGATATACGAATTAGGGATGAACCCTAAAATCAACTTATAAAATGTAGGCTTTTAACCCTATCAATAATGTGGCTTACGCCACGCTTCGGCATTCGACCCGCCTGTCCGTAGGCTTTGGTTATGATCAATAGCAGAGCTACTCATCCCATATAGGTCTGATATTTGCTAGAATAGGTATGACTACTTTTCCTAGGCCTGTTTATTGTAACACGGAAATTTCTCTTTGACAAGTATAATTTTTAATATTTTTTACAAAAAATCCAAACATTAATAAAAAAATGGCTTCAAACGTTCGAAACCATTTTATTTTTTTATTTAATTCCTAATGCAATTCGAGCATAACGACTCATTTTTTGAACGGTCCAAGCTGGTGACCAAACCAGTCTCACATCTACTTCTGTTACTTCAGGAACATCCTTCAGTACATCATGAATTTGATCGGTGATTAGATCAGCTAATGGACAACCCATGGTCGTCAAGGTCATATCAATTTCAGCCTTGCCCTCAATAAATCGGATTTCATAAATTAACCCTAAATTGATAATATCAATACCTAGCTCAGGGTCAATCACATCTTCAAGAGCATGAAAAATACGCTCCTGAATGTCTTTAATTTGATCTTCTGTGTACGTCATTTTTCTCTCTTTCTTGTTCACAAGTTCAATACTAGAAAAGAAACAAACCAAGTTTGTGTCAAAAAGTCCACTTAGCGCTCCCTTTCTCATTTCAAGGGGAGCGGTTAAAATAGCCCACTGGGCTTTGGCCGCTTTCTTATTTCTAGGCTCAGGTTAAAACACCAAAGGTTAGTCTGCTTTAATATTTCTGGGCAGGCTTCAACAGTCTGGGAGACTGTTGAAGGTTGGAGATGAAACAAACCAAGTTTGTGTCAAAAAGTCCACTTAGCGCTCCTTTTCTCATTTCAAGGGGAGCGGTTAACCTTGTCCGCTTTCGTGTTTCTAGGCGGACGTTGAGAAAGCCTATCCGTAGGCTTATTCCTCGCTTTCCTATTTCTAGGCTCGGGTTAAAACACCACGTCAGTGGTGTTTTAATCCTCAATAAAGTCTCTGAGTGGTTTGCTGCGGGATGGGTGGCGGAGTTTACGGAGGGCTTTGGCTTCGATTTGGCGGATGCGTTCACGGGTTACGTTAAAGACTTTACCAACATCTTCAAGCGTGCGCATTTTACCATCATCTAAACCAAAACGAAGACGCAATACGTTTTCCTCACGGTCAGTAAGAGTATCCAATACCTCATCTAACTGTTCACGAAGAACGACACGAGTTGTGTAATCAACTGGATTTTCAATGACTTCGTCTTCAATAAAATCTCCAAGATGACTATCATCTTCTTCACCAATTGGGGTCTCAAGTGAAACAGGTTCTTGGGCAATCTTAAGGATTTCACGAACTTTCTCAGGCGTCATATCCATACGCTCTGCAATTTGCTCAGGAGTTGGATCTTGGCCCAATTCCTGCAAGAGATTGCGTTGTTCACGGACCAATTTGTTAATGGTTTCTACCATGTGAACAGGAATACGGATTGTACGCGCTTGGTCCGCAATGGCACGAGTGATAGCCTGACGAATCCACCAGGTTGCATAAGTTGAAAACTTGAAACCTTTAGAGTAGTCAAACTTGTCAACGGCCTTCATCAAGCCCATATTTCCTTCTTGAATCAAGTCAAGGAACTGCATACCACGCCCTACATAACGTTTAGCAATGGAAACAACCAAACGCAAGTTGGCTTCAGCCAAACGTTGCTTCGCTTCTGGGTCACCTGCTTCAACCGCCAATGCCAATTCTTGCTCTTCTTCGTTGGTCAAAAGAGGTACAACACCAATTTCTTTCAAATACATGCGGACTGGGTCGTTCACTTTTGCAGAAGTGCTTCCGAGCAATTCTTCATCAGATAATTCTGGCTCTTCCTCTACCTGCATAGCACGAGCAGAAGGGTTCCCTTCTTTATCGACAATCGAAATCCCTGCGTCCTGAATACGTTGGAGCAAATCATCGATTCCGTCAGCATCAAGCGTAAATGGAATAACCAGTTGGTCATTGATTTCATCGTCTGTAGCTGAACCTTGTTTTTTATGGTTACGGATAAATTCGGCAACTTGTACATCAAAAGTAGTTACTTCTGTTTTTTTATCTTTTTTATTTGTCATATTTACTCCATTTGTCTTCTTCTATCGAGGAGTTTTTGCAACTCATCGAGGGCAATATCTGCATTTCCCACATGGGAATGTTCACGGATTTTCCGTGCTAGGTGCTGGTTCTCCTTCTTTAACAATTCCTTGTCTCGCCGAATTTCTAATTCTTCGATTTCGTGTGGAGACACTTCATTAGGTAAACGTTCTTCCTGCATACGATACCAAGCCTGTTGAGCGGAATCGTTCAACTGTGATAGTTCAAAACTGGTAATTTCCCCAGATTTTTTTAACATATCATAAATAGCTTGCAATTCTGGCGTCGCAAAATAAAAATCTTCTCGTAAACGGAACTCATTGAGAATATAAGGATGTTCAACCATCCGATAAAGTAAATGGTTTTCTGTTCGAATAAGACTCGTTATACGAGCAATCGTTTGGACTGGTGGCAAATAAGACTGACCAGTCTGTGATTGAAATACCTGTTGTGTTCTCTCCTGGCGCTGGTTCAGACGAACAGCATTTACTGCCTGTTCCACCTGATTATAATCAAAGTCAGAAAGTAAATCCGCCACCTTATAAATATAAGAATTTTGAGCTGTAATGGATGATACTTTGGCAATAATTGGTGCAATCTTATCTACAAACTCAATCTGCATTTGTAGATTGTCAGGATTTTCAGGTTTCAAGTATTGAATCAAAAATTCTACATCGCTGATTCGTGACTTGGTTAAAACCTGTTGCAAGGCTTCTTCCGAATTTTTCTGCAAAAATTCATCTGGGTCCATATTATCTGGCAAGCTCACGATTTCAACCTGAAAATCTTGTAATTCGTCCAGCGCCTTCATGGTAGCTGCCTGTCCAGCCTTATCCCCATCATAAGTCAGAACAATTTTCTTACAAAACTTAGCTAGGTGTGCAACATGCTCTCTTGTCAAAGCTGTTCCCATGGAAGCCACTGCATTATCAATCCCTACACGATGAGCAGCAATAACATCTAGAAAACCTTCCATGAGATAGGCTTCACGTTGCTTCTTAATAACCGCTTTAGCCTTGTCTAAATGATACAATTCATAGCTTTTATTGAAAATCGCAGTACTACGAGAGTTTTTATACTTAGCTAATTGTTTATTGTTTCGATCTTCTTCGGTCCAAATCCGACCTGAAAAAGCTACAATTCGACCATATTCATCCGCCAAGGGGAAAATAATCCTAGCTTGAAAGGCGTCATAAATAATATTATTCTCACTTGGATTGAACAAACCCGAATTCAATAGACTTTCTTCGTCATATTGACCTGATAGTTTTTGGTAAAGAATATTCTGTTCGGCCGGAGCTAAGCCTAGCTGGAATGTTTTTATGACATCATCTGTCAAGCCACGTTGGTGTAGATAAGCTCTAGCTTCCTCACCCATTTTGGTTGTCATCAAAAGGGCATGATAAAACTTTGCGGCATCCCGATGAATATCATACAGGACCTGATGCGGACTAACCCTTTTCTCCTCTTGATGATAGGAAGGAGTTACATCTACTTGAAAACCTGCCTTCTCAGCTAAGATAGCTGCCGCATCCGCAAAAGAAACACCACGAACTTCTTCGACAAACTTGAATACATCTCCGGACTTACCACATCCAAAACAATGGTAGAACTGCTTGTCTTCAATCACATTGAAAGACGGGGTTTTCTCCCCATGAAAAGGGCAAAGACCGACATAATTACGTCCGGCCTTAGTCAAAGCAACCGTTTCACCAATAACGTCAACGATATTGAGAGCTTGTTTTATTTCAGTAATTTTATCCTTTGAAAGCACATTCCCTCCTCATATCATACTAGCTAATTTAAAAAGTGAACACTCTTCCCTTAGTTTAACATACTCTATTGTATACTAAATACGGGAAAATGTAAAATTTCTAAAACAAATTGCTTGTAAAATATTTTTTTATGGGTATAATAGGTTAAGTAAAATATTTATGAAAGGACATATTTAGGATATGTTGAAAGAATTGAAAAATTTCTTGTTCCGCGGGAACATTGTTGACCTTGCTGTTGCGGTTGTAATTGGTGGTGCGTTTGGCGCTATCATCACTTCTTTTGTTGATGACATCATCACTCCGTTGATCTTAAACCCTGCTTTGAAAGCAGCAAACGTTCAAAACATCGCTGATCTTGCTTGGAACGGTGTTAAGTACGGTAGCTTCTTGAGCGCTGTTATCAACTTCTTGATTATCGGAACTTCAATGTTCTTCGTTGTTAAAGCAGCTGAGAAAGCAATGCCTAAGAAGGTTGAAGAGCCAGCTCCAGCTGGACCAACTCAAGAAGAATTGCTTGCAGAAATCCGCGATTTATTGAAAAAATAATCAATAATATATTGAAAAACAGGTCTCCATACCTGTTTTTCTCTTCCATAATTACAAAAATAAGATGTGAGCCTCCACTCACATCTTTTCTTATCCTTCGTATCCATTTGGATTTTTCGATTGCCAGTTCCACGTATCGCGACACATATCTTCAATTGTTTTTTCTGTTTTCCAGTTGAGTTCAGCCAGAGCTTTGTCTGCATTAGCATAAAAGGACGGAAGGTCTCCTGCTCGATTTGGCGCAAAGCGATACGGAACATCTACACCTGTTACTTGAATGAAAGTATTTACCAATTCTAAGACACTTGTTCCTTGACCAGAACCTAGGTTATAGGTATAAACCTGATTAGCTTCATCTAATTTTTCTAATGCTCGTACGTGTCCTTTGGCCAAATCAACAACATGGATATAGTCTCGTACACAAGTCCCATCTGGCGTATCGTATGCATTTCCAAAAATATTGAGAAATTCACGTTTACCAACTGCTACCTGAGCTACAAATGGCATCAAATTATTTGGAATGCCTGATGGATCTTCCCCAATCAAGCCTGACTCATGAGCTCCAATTGGATTGAAATAGCGCAACAACGAAATAGACCAATCTGGATCAGAAACATAAATGTCGCGAAGAATCTGTTCACACATGACTTTCGTTTGACCATACGGGCTTGTTGGAACTCCTACTGGCATATCCTCTTGATAAGGAGAGGGATTAAAACTGCCATAAACAGTCGCACTAGATGAAAAGACGATTTTCTTCACATCAAACTCAGCCATCACTTCAACCAATGAGAGAATGGACATGATATTATTTTCGTAATAAGCACCAGGTTTTTGAACTGATTCTCCTACTGCCTTAAATGCAGCAAAATGGATCGCTGACTCGATATTTTCTTTCTCGAATACCTGACGCAATCCCTGTTTATCTGCTACGTCTAGCTGATAGAAGGTCGGTCTCTTTCCTGTAATTTCTTCAATACGATCCAATACCTGGATGCTTGCATTAGATAAATTGTCAACAATTACTACTTCTTTACCTAAATTTAACAATTCGACAACCGTATGACTACCAATATAACCTGCACCGCCAGTAACTAAGATACTCATCTCTTTACTCCTTTTCACCTGGACAAAAATTCTATATCCCTATTATATGTTACCTGTTGTAAAAAGTAAACAAAAAACAGCCTTTCGGCCGTTTTCAAATTCAATTAGAATTTTTTACGCTTGCGAGCTGCTTCTGATTTACGTTTACGTTTTACAGATGGTTTTTCGTAGAATTCGCGTTTGCGTGTTTCTTGAAGAGTACCAGCTTTAGTAACCGCACGTTTGAAACGACGAAGAGCATCATCAAGTGATTCGTTCTTGCGTACTACTGTTTTTGACATTATTTTCACTCCCCTCAATTTCAAAGTCTTTATCATTTTACTATGATTCAACTCATTTGTCAATATTTTTTAATTCTAAGGTATGTGTCTAAATTTTTGAGATTTGCCAATACCTCTTATAATACAAGCGTTGACAGAGATTTCTCACTACCGATTTTTTTCAAAAAAAGCCGATACAAGTATTTTTTCCTTGTATCAGCCTTGACGATATTGTTTTCTTTATGCTACAATAAGCTATGGCTGATTAAGCAAGGCCCACTTGTCTTAATCGGTGGTGTAGGAATTCCCGTTCCTACACCTTTTTTGATTTTTGATACAATCATTATAGCACATTATTAATGATAATGCAATCGAGAATATGCCAAAAAACACTAAAAATGCTCTACTTTTAGCGTGTTCGGTTTAACTTCATAAGCCCTCGTAGTTGACCTTTTTTCGGTTGCTTAAAAATTTTTAATAAACTATGATCTGTTTCATTAGGCAGTAATTTTTTTACCTCTCCACCCGACATCCCTCTACCATAACTATAGTTCTGCCACTCTCCAAAAAATAAGTCACGTAAATCCTCTAGTCGATCTAGTAGTATCATTCGAGCCATAGTACAAGCTCCGTTTTCTGACCAGTACATCCCCCTCTTCTTCATCCGGTAGGTTAGTTTCCTATGCTGTGATTCCATAATACCTAAAGAATGTGTTGGTAGTCCTCTTAATGCAGCAGACTTAGTCTGACTAAATCTCTTCAAAAACTTATACTTAAAATGCAGAAGTTTAGCCACTTCCTCCTCATTCTCAGCCATAGCTTCACACGTATCAAATACAACTTCTGCATCTGACTTGTTATGAGAGTATTTGGCAGCCAATAGCCTATCCGTCAATTCTTCAGGATAATTTTTAAGGATAGTCCTAATTTTCTCGTCCACATGGTAAGCATCCCAAAAGTGTTCATGCCTTTTTATTCCAAGAGCTTTGGCTATCTCAAGGAAGATGCGTCTTGTATAGCCTTTACCATTATCCGAGTTTGTAATTAGAACAGTTTCTGGTGTTATTTCAAAATGATTATAGAGATAGTCCAACAAGTCATCCTTAGCTTGATTGTAATTGATATGGACAATCTCTTTTTTGTTTTCAAGCATATATCTGTTGGGACTAATCTGCTTTCGACCTGTATGGACTACAAAATGGGATAATTCCCGATTCCTACGCTCGTCTGCCTTTTCTGTGCATTTAACCATAACCCCGTCACCCTCAACATAGATGAACTTACTCTTTATCTTTTGAAGTTCGTTACTTGGCTTATTTATATGACATTCTTCTCTTTGTTTGAGCAATTCTCCTGCTTCCTTGATAGCCTTAAGTACAGTGTCTTTAGTCACGTGGAATCCAAGGCAGGTTTCAATCACTATTCCTACTTGTCGATAGGATAACATAGTTGACAACTTTGAAACATAATAAAGCAACTCTCTCGAAAATCGGGTATGCTTTCTAAGCCCTAATTTCTCATCGATTGGAATTCTTGTGCGTACACCATTGGTCCAACGGCTTCTGGAAAAGGTAACTTCCCCAAAGGTGAATAAGACTGTCCGTTCTACTTGGTTAATCCGCCGATAGCCGTTAGCTCTCATGATTGGTGCTATATAAGCTTCGTACTGCTCAATATATTTCAGGAATCGCTCCTGGGTATTCTCCCGAAACTCTGCTAATAATTCTCTCTCATCAATTACAAAATTGTTCATCATACTATTTTATTCGTTTTTGAGCAAAATAAAAAGCCCTCTCCAAAAGGAAAGGGTTATAATCTTATAAATATATCCACAAATGCAATTATGTTTATATTTGCATTTATAGATTTTCTATCAAGTCTGCCAGTAAAGCAGAGTCAGACCTGTAGCCTCTCTCCTGGGAAGCCTGTCTAAGTTTCTCACGATGTGTTGGGGTCAACATAAATTGATATTGCTTCTTGGTTTCGTGTACCGCCGCATTTGTAGTCTTAATTTCTGGTTTTGTTAGTGCTTGGCGGATCTCATTCTGCTTTGGTTCAAATGCCATCGTTTTCTCCTAAATATAAATCTATTTGTATTTGTAATTATATTTATATTTTATCAGAAATACCAGCGAAGGTAAAGTCTAAGTCATCAAAGAATTTTTTGTGCTTATGGTAAAGCTGCTCCTCTTCCTTCATTTCTGCAAGTGATACTTTATCCAGAGTAGAGCGGTTAAACAATTCTTTAGCTGGAATAATACCGATCATATCGTCATCACTTTCAATTCTGTCCAATAGCTCTCGGGAAGAATTTGTGTTGTGCTTAATCATATTGGCGACAAAGAGTAACTTGGCCGTGATATAACTTTCTCTAGTCTGAAAGTTAATAGCTGTTTGTCTAAATTCTTCAATTCGATTCATGATGTTGAATTTTGCCTGGTATCCAAAGTCGCTAGGAATAATAGGACTAATCACAGAGTGACTGACGGCAATCGCATTTTTAGTCGCTATAGAAAAGTCTGGACGACAATCAATGATGATATAGTCGAATTGACCTAGATTATACTTTTCATAGTTATCTTCTAGCCACATATAGAGCAACATATCCTTGTTGGTTTTATGTTCAAGACTTGCTTCTATCCAATCCAAATTCATTGAGCCAGCAATCAGAGAGATGTTCTCCTTTACTTCAAGGATAGTAACCTCTCCACGCCCGAGAAAGACATTCCCAACTGTCTTCTCATTATCATAGACATTGTAAATCTGCGAGAGGTTACACTGGTGATCTAGGTCAATAAAGAGGACCTTCTTGCCTGATGCTGCCAGGTATTCTCCATAATTAAATGCCAAGGTAGTTTTTCCAACACCACCTTTAATTGCTGCGAAACTTACAATTTTCATATTCATTGTTCTCCAATCTATTATATCATTTATAATTATATTTGTAAATATATTTATAAATATAATTATAAACTATTTTTCACGTTCTTCTTCCCGCTCCTTTTTGCTGCTTCTGATATAACTGTTGTCCTTCACTTCTTTGTACTCTTTCAATCCTTTGGTTAGGTGATCGAATTTATCTCTCAGAGCATTTCGTTCAACAGTTAATTCAGTTATCTCCTTCTTGACTACATCAGGTGATAATTGTGGAGACACTCCCATAGCCTCTAAATTTTCCTTGGCCAACAGGCGGTTAGTCCCTCCTTCCAACTGGTACGCTTCTAAACTGGCAATGACCTTGTGATGTTTAGCGATAGCTAGATCAATTTTTTCTAAGACTTGTTCTACTTGGTCTAGCTGCTCAAGGTAGGATTTTCCTAACTCTTGGAACTGTTTACTGTCCGTCACGTTATGTTTTGAGAGGTAATCAAACTCTTTCAAGAGTTGATCTAGCTTACTGATATTTGGGTTCCGATTGAGGATGTACTCTCCATTATGATAGGACAGTTGCTTCAGCAAAGTATCTCCTCTAACAAATTTATTTTTATCTGCTTGATCAGGATTGATAAAGTAAAAGAAGTCCGTCCGCTTGACAAATAATTCATACCGTCCATCTTCTAACTGATCAACACAACGATGAGGAATTTTGATTGTCCCCTGGTTTCTAAGTCCATAATCTACCTCGACATAGATACCTGTCTTAGTCACCTGGTCAACTTGCCAAGGTTCAATAACAAGTCTCATTTCAAAGTCTTGCTCTTTCTCTGCTTGTTGCTTGTCATACGTTTCTTTGATAAGCTGCAAGGGATAGACCACTTGATTCAATCCAACACGCTTAGAAATACTTTCTAGTGAGTACCGCCCCTTTTTTGAGAGTTTATCGTCCCGTCGATTCCTCTCTTGAGGTTGGTCCAACAATCTGTAGGTGGCATACTTTCCAGAAAAGTCAACAGCTAGGTCTAGTTGTTGTGCTTTGAGTTTGAAATCCTCTAAGGAGGTGGAGTGCTTGAGGAGAAACTCTAGTCTTGACTTAATCTCATTCTTAAAAACATTCTGCTTTTGGTAGGCTTGATATTGAGTATGGTTGAAAAATTTAGTTTGTCGATCAATGACTTTTGCACCAGCAATATCTGCTAATCGACCAGAAATTTTTTCAAAATTTCTCTTAGTGCCTTTTTGCCAACGAAACTGATTGAGGGTCACTTCATTTGTTGAGTTAAAGTAGATGTGATTATGTATGTGGTCTTGGTCAATATGTGTCGCAATGACAAACGCATGGTTGCCTCCCGTCAATTCCAATACCGTTTGCCGCCCCAGTTCGTGTATTTCTTCTGGGGTCAAGGCATCGTCAGGTGAGAAGGATTGTATTAGGTGATGTGCCAAAACCATGTCTTCTTTTTGCAGGTGATAATCACGTGGCCGCCCCTTTTGAAGGTTGGCCATTTGTTTCACCTGAAGGAACTCGCTACCTGCACCAGCCAAGTCCATCACCATGTGCCCAGACACCAATTGTGTAACAATTTCTCCATCTGGTGTTAGCTGTGTTGGATACGGTGGATCATTGTCTACATGATAATCTAAAGTGGTTTTACTATCGTTTATGATATACTTGATTCCATTTTTTAGACTACGTTCCGCCTATATACGTTTGTGCTTTGTATATACCATTTAATCTTTCCTAACAGCCTCCATTCCTCTCTCTAACTCTATATCTATGTGACTAGTGACAAGACTCTTTATCTCCGCAAGACTGTCTAAAAGTTCTCGCAGATCCTCTGCAGTTATTTCTTCAGATGTGTTAATGTATTTGGTTATCTGGTTTATATTCACACCAATTCGGTTTATCTCAAGTCGTAGCTGATTGAGTTCGCTATAGTCAATTGTTGTGATACTTCCAGCAGTCATCATATACCGTGCATAAGTATTAAAATTCTTCAAACCTATCGAAGCCATTCGCTTTTTAATTAGTGCTAGCTCTGACTCATCTACACGTATCAACTTCTGAATTTTTCTTTTTCGTTTGTCTTCATAGTCCATTTTTATTCCCCCTTCATTATCCATCTGGCTCACTCGATAACCAGGGCAAGAATGCCAGTTTCTGCACCTGCACCCACCCCTCCCTTCCGTACGGCAAGCAAAGCAACTGGATATCCAGTTGCGAAATATAAAACGATAGGCAGGTTTCAGAGTGTGACCTCTGCAACCTTTTTTGCCTATCCTTTTCTAATTTTGGGGAAGACCCCAAACCCCTAGTCAGTCACTTTTGGCTGTAGCCAAAAGTTCCACATTAACCTGTCCACTTGACAGTATTTCAGTGCGTAATTGTTCATATGCAATATCATCTAGCCCTTCAATATAGTCAAGGGTTTCTTGATAATCTTTTGCAATATCAAGTTCATTTTCCTTCAATTCTTGGTAGTCTTCCTTTAGAGAATGAAGTGCAGCCCTTCTATTCAAGGTCATAAAACTTTCATTGATTGTAAGCTTTCCTGCTGGTTCTACGTGGAAGAATGTAGTTAGTAATATCGTTTCAATTGTCGGTGTCATTGTTGTTTTCCTTTCGTTGTCTAAATAATCTTTGAGTTAAGGCCATCACTTCATCTGTTGGTCCAGATTGAGTGACGGCTGATTCTTTTTTGGCTCTTTATCAAGCCCTGATTGTAAAGTTTTTGTTTCATCCTTAAACTGACTCAATCGTTCAGTAAACTTATCTGCAGAGAGTGTCTTTGACACTACCTTTTCTAAAGACTGATCTAAACGCTGTATTAAGCTGTTGGCTTCTTTTTGAATAATCGCAAGCTGGGCTTCCAAATCACTTAATGTTGCAGCATCCTCTGTCCAGTTTGCCAAGTATCCAAAACTGTACTCACTTGTATCAAAACCGTAATGACATGCGACTACATAAGCAACCGATTCAGCTTGTAATTCTTTTGTGCTTCTGGTAAAATCCTGAGTCGCTTTGGCGTCAAGATTATGGAGGTCACTGTGGGCCATCTCGTGGAACAAAGTCTTGAGTGTTTGTTGTTCACTCATGCCTTTCTGCAAGACAATTTTATTTTCCATTGGGGAATAATACCCTCTACTCGTACCAGGTGTATCACTAATTGAAATAGTTACTCCATTGTCACTTGAGACCTGTTTTGCAGCTCGATACAGGTTTGCATAGTCCTCATGCTTGCCTTCAAGTACGTTAACAGGTGTAGGAAATTCTTTGCCACTTGTTTGGGAGATATCAAAGACTGGCACCAACTTAAAGACAGTATCTTTTATAACCTTACCGTTATCATCAAGCATCGGCTCACCAGAAACCTTATCCTTTCTGACCACTTGAACTGGAGCCCAGACACGCAAACTTTTCTCACCCTTATTGACAGTTCGACCGTAGTCTTCCTTCCATTTTTTGAAGGAAGCTACTACAGAAACATCGGGATTTTGTGCTAATAATAGTTGTAAATTCCTTGGTGAATAATGATGAAGCTTACTCATAGCAGTTAGAAAATTCTTGTACTGATCCGAATTTAAGTAGTTCTTCACTCCTTCTTTCAAATGGATTGACAGGGCTTTTGTATCTAATTCAGCCACCATTTGAGCAACCGTTCTCTCCTCAGCAGGTTCTTTCTGAGAGGTAGCACGTGAAGGTTCATCATTGGCGATTATCGCCTGGTCTGGCACTGAGTCTCCAAGTGGATTCTGCCCTTTGCCTATTTCCTCTTTGTCTGTCAAACCATCTGCATCTGAATCAATTCTGATTTCCGTTTGTTCTACTTTTGGTGCTACCTGCTGTAGATAAGTTTGGTAAAGTCGTTCAATTTGTTGTTGATACTCTGTACTCGTAATTCGTCCTGAAAGAACATCAACTGAGGAAATTCCTGCGGTCTCATGTAACCGATCATCTATCCATTCTTTGTAGAAGGAGGAGTCCAGATTGACCAATTTTTCACCTATTCCTAGCTTTATAGTTTGATCAATATTTTCTTTTGCCTGTGCATAAAGCTGGAAGAACTTTGTGAATTCTTCCCCTTCTCTACCACGAAAATGTTCTGCACCAAATTCACGAACTCCATCCAATAACGAAGTAAAGCGTTCCTGAAGTGATATTGTAGGTACATCATGGATTGGCTCAAATTGACGATTTTCAAGAATGGATAAGAACTCTCTCCCCTCGTCCTTGACATACTCATCATTGATTGATAGTTGCTCAATCACTCCGTCACGTTCACGATAGATGCCCAGGATTGTTTTCTCCTCTGCATTATCTAGTTGGTTGCGTAAACCACTACGCAACTTCATTAAGCTGGCAGGAAATGTTTCTCCGTCTACAGTACGCAGCGCCAATACAATGTCCTCATCTCCTGATTTTATAGCTTTATCCATATTCAAGGAGTGTAGTTTGGGAACATCGGATAGATCGTCAAAATAAAACGAATTTGCCTCTATTATCGCTGGTAACTCGGGGAGCACTTTCAATTTATCAAATGCCGCCCCCTTATTTGCCAGAAGGATGTCGTCGAAACTACCTTGTCCATTTGCAAAGTCTATCAGTAATTTATCTGCTGAATACCCCTCTTTATAAGGAAAAATTCCCGTTAAATGTATAAATTTATCCTTGTCAAATGTTACTTGCAGGCTATTAACGCCTTCGTTATCCTTATAGATATAATGGATTGTACTATCCGACAATTCCCTTAGGTACCACTGAGCTACCTCTTTCAGAGATGTTGAGTAACGATTTAATTTAACCAGATCCCTATCTGAAGCAGGATGATACCCCCTCTTTTTAATTGACTTCCTCTCTTCATTTATGCTAAAATGAAGTAAAGGCTGAGGCTGAGTTTGATTTGGTGACAAGTCATTCAAAGGTTGCGACTTTGTCGCTTCAGGTAGAGGTGCTGCCTCCTGTTTATCAGGAAAATCCCCGATTGTACCCTCGGCATTTTTTTCTTGCCCTTGAGCTTGCTCAGGGGCTTTTCGTATTTCCTGAAGTACATCTGGGACAAATTCTGACTGAAGGCGTTCTTTTATCTCAGTCCGTACCTGTAGGAGCCGCTCTGTACGTTGTTCTACCTCCTTTGTGAGCTCTGTTTCAGGAAGAGGTGAGTCAGCTATATACTGCTCCCAGGTATCATAGGTAAGTGTTGACTTCAAACCTGCAACACCAAACCCTCGATGTAATTCAAGGAAATATTCAGAAGTTGGCGGATAGCGTTGTTCAAGCCAATCCAGCATCTTCTCTTCCGCTTCAGGAAGAATAGGGCTGTTCTCACCGTATTGTGTGCTTATCGCATCGATAGCAGCCTCTGGAAGAGAGAGATTGGCAGGAATTTCCAGATGTTTGTCAATTGCTGCCAAGAGCTTATACGGCTCTTTATTCGCCTCTTCAATCTTTGCTAATTCTGAATCCTCTAGCTTCTCTGCTATAGTACGAACTTCTGACCCCGTATCATATCTAAAATCCGAAACGATCACTTCTCCATCTGGAGAGATAATGTCAAAACTGGTTCGTTCGTAACCTCTATCTGAACTATACTCATTCCTTCTGTAGAGCACAGAAATAAACTCTGCATAGGGAATCAATTCGCCTTCAGAGAAATCTTCTAGTGGGTTGGGAGAGTCTCCAAGGTTTTCAGACCAATTTAAGCGAACCAGATACAGTTTGCTTGGACTATCAAGTGTTGCTTTGGTTTCTAAGGGAGCTTTCTGCAAATGAACATATCCATTATCAACCAAATAATCACGGATGTGTTCTCTGCTCGGGTTGAAATCGCCTTGTCCTTGGCCAATATCAAAACGGATTTGCCTAGCAATTTCTTGCCCCTTATTGTCCAGCGAATAAACATGTAAGTAGGTTTTAAAATAACCTTCATCGGTATACCTAGAGTTAAATTGTTGAAGAATCCAATTCTGCAACTCATCAAGGTTCGTGATTGGTTGTTCAGGCCTGCCTATTTCCGAAAACTCTAGCTCAAATCTAGGTTCAGTGGCCTGGGCCAGATTTTCTGATTCATGTTCTAATGCCATATTTTGCTCCTTTTCATTGTTTCTAGTAGTTTGTTTGTCCAATAGTTCAGTATCTCTCGTAAGTGCCGAGGTTAGAGCTTCTAACTCTTTATTCATTCCTTCAGTTATTGAATTTTTAACCTGGTTGAAGTCATGTATAACGGATTCCAATTCAGAAATGACTACTTCATCACCAAGCTCTTCAATCCGATTGTAGATGTACTGAGAATAATCCTCCATGTTCTGAAGCGAGATGCCCCCATCCTTAAATTCAATCATATACGTATAATCACCTGCGACTAGCTCAAATAAGTCACTCTTATAAGTTGCATCTACTTTCTCCGACGAAAACCAATTGTCAAGCTGAGAAACTATCTCTTCCGGTTGCTCGAGGTCTTCCTCCGTTACCCAGAAATAAGCAGTCTGCCCCAGCTCTTCCACCTGCTCAAGTAATTCTTGAATTTTTTCGCTCGATTGAATATTGACAGGAACGGTTTCCAATCGACTGTTGTCACGTGGGAGACTGTCTTCTAATACCATGCCTGCTTTCTGGCTTTTCAAGTGGTCATTCCAGTCTATTTTAATAGCTCCTTCAGGAAGAGGAGGGAGGTCTAACTGTACTGGTATGCCTTTGGCTTGTAGCCGCTCAATAAAGTCACGACCTGCCTTATCATTATCGACGGCTAGGGTAATTAAATCACTATTCTTTCCATCCTGAAAGAAAGTAGTGACCTGGGCTAATTTCTCCAGAGCTTCTCCCACTTTGTTCAAGTCTGGTTTATAGTCAGACTTGCTCTGGAGTTCGGCCAGCAGTTCCATAGTATAACGTGAAACCGTACCTGCTTTCAAACCGTCCATAGCAACCAGCCTCACATCACTCAGATTGTCCATATTTGCCTCGTAGTAGCTCATAAGGTCAATAGGGGCCTCCGCAAAAACAAGTCGTTTAGGCGTGCCAATATCAACGCTCATGCCACTTAAACCGTCTGAGTTATAGGCTATCTGTTTGAGATAACCTTTCCCTTCATATCGTTCTTTATTCGGCACTATCCCTTGGAGACTTGCCCCTATAACCTGCTTATCTTTATCAAGGCTTTTGAATACAACAACAGGCTCCAAGTAATCATCTGGAGCCTTTTTATTTGCTTGTGCCAAGACACCTGCTTGGCCAAAGAAATTGATTGTATTATCAGATAGCCCTCTGACTTCCTTTAAGTAGTCACGTGCCTCGTTGAAAGGCTGCTCAAATCGTCCTAAAACATAGTTAAACGGTTCTTTGACAGGTTGATTCATTTTCGCTTGTGGAAATTCACCTGTACGGAGATAATGCATAGCTTGTTTGTAGTCAACCTCCTTGATTGTTTCAACTAGGTTAATCACATCCCCATGAATATCCCGTGAATACCAATCAAAGCGATTTTTGCGTGTGTTGATTTTGAACGAATCATGTTCAACCCAGTACCATTCTTGATTAGAATTTTGCTCCATTTCCATACCGAGTGATCGAGCAACATCAAGAATGGACATCGCCTTGGCATCTTCTTTTGTAAATCGTGCCATATATCCTCCTATCTAAAAAATGCTTCTTCCTTCTCTAATTGATCCAATAACCCTTGGAAATAATCCTGGTCATTGGCTTCAGGCTCCACCTCCTCTTGAACATACTCCTGCTCTGCAGCAGCTGTATCAAGTACCTCTTGCCAAATGAGCGACTGTTGTTCTAGCTTATGACCGCTGCTAACCATAACAGTGCTCTTGTCGACATTGGACTCCCATTCGTCAATATCAGACATATAACGTCTGTACCTGTACCAATTTTCATCCTCGGGACTATCGGCTAATTGATCCGCCCTTGGATGTGACAATAGATTAAACTTCTTATCCAAAAATACATTTTGCTTTGCAATGCAGACCAGGGCTTCTTCAATTCCAATTCTGGCCACCTCGTCCGGAGTCATCAAATCACGTTGGATTGTTTGTATGCTCTCGCTAGACGAGCCCTGATACGAGTAGGTCTTAGAGCTGTTCCTCACCTGCAAAGTCTGTTTCCCAGCCCTAGTGGAAAAATACTTCATGGTATCTTCATCATTTGTACCTAGATAAACAATTGCTCCACAGTTATTGAGAATAGTCCGCCAGTCATCTTTATAAAGAGACTTGAGCTGATTAAGGGCCTGAAGGTAGATATTAAGAGACTCCTCTCGTGAACGAGCAGAGGCCTGTGTCTCCACAAAGTTTGCGAGTTTACCTAGCTGGGCAAACTCGTCCAGGTGGTAGCGTATATGCAAAAGATCCTTAGCCGTAAACCTTGGATGCCGCCCCTGCAGAATCTCATCTGCTACCTTAGGCAACACCCTAAACATCGTCACAAACATGAGATTAGCTATGAAGTTATAAGATTTATCCGTTTCAGGAATAGCAATAAACACTGCTGTCTTGGTCGTGTGCCAGGTTTCAATCTGCATATTATCTACAGCCACCATTTGGCGAACGGCATCGTGATCAAATACCGCAAATCGAGCAGAGGTTACGGCCAAGACACTCATCAAAGTCTGACCGCCAAAGTTGGCCATAAACAGCTTAAACTGTTTGCCAGCGTAGTTGTTCGGTAACTTGGCTTCCAAAGCTTCAAACATCTTTTCTACAGGACTTGGCACATCAGGATTTTCTCTCTTTAATTCCCTTAACATATCGGCCACCATTGCAATGTTAGGCTCATATTCCCTTAAGACCTTACCTTCAAAGTATAAATAGCCAATCAACGCTCGTATCAATAGAGTTTCTGCCTGTACCCAGAAGTCCTCCCCTCGATTCTCACTTTTTGTTGTGCCTAATATAAGGGATTCTGTGACACGATCAATATCTGTTTCATCTGTCATATAATGAAAAACATTGAATTGATTAGAATTTGAGAGGTTCACCAAGTCAAAGACTTTGATTTCATATCCCTCGTTCTCTAGCAAGTGACCTACTTCGTAGACTGTCAATCCCTTTGGGTCCATCAATACAAACGATCCTACTGCCTGCATAATGTTAGGTTTCACCAAGCCACGTGTCTTCCAGTCTCCAGGTGTACCAATATTGCAGGTATTCTTGTTTAACTGTACAGTGTACGGTAGCCGCTTATTATACAGTCCCATTTGGGCGTTTTGAGAAAAAATCATGTTATTATCAGGGATTTCATCCCGAAACTTTCTCAGTTCTTCAGCAGTCGCAAACTTGGCAGAACCATGTTCTTCTCCTGGGCGAAAGGTCTCGCTGCGATCAATCCTTAGATAGAGGAACATTGCTAGCATAAAGCCTAAAAATCCAAATAAAATTGCTGGGAGATTTGGCTTTATATCGATAGGAGCCAATGGATTTTGCATCATCCAACGGAGTCGACCAAAGGCCAGTGGATCCGATAAACTGCGTGTATCTGGAGCTACTTCATACAGTTTTACAATCCAGTAAGCCAGACTAAAAAATACGAATCCCAGAAAGAGATAGGGCTTGAAAGCTTTTTTCTTCACTCCGCTTGTCATGACTTTTCTACCGTTCCTTTGTTTTTTACTGGTGCTTTGATTGAGTCTTGGTCAGTGCCGCAATCTCTAAAGTAGTTTGTTTACGATAATAAGCCAACTTGTCCTGGAGATTCATGTTTTCAGGAGTCTTCAGCAATAACTTATTCAAGCCCTTAACAGTATCAGGCTTGGTTAACTCGTTCATCAACTCCTCAAATACCTTCTCAACGACAGCCCTATTTTTCGCCTCAAAGACAAAGTCCATTTTGCCATTGGCTGCCTCTTTGAAGGCAAAGGCAATACCTCTATCAGCTAGGTAGGTCTTCAGCCTCTCCAGGTTTATTTCATTTGTGTGGAATTGTTTGATTTCCTTGGCCGAAGACGTAGCCATAAGACGATTCCACTTGGTTTCCCCTGTGAAATGCCGATTAGATTCAAAAGTTTTGATATAATCAGCAGTTCGATCACTTATCTCGATCAAAATTTTCAACAGTACATCACCTGTTAACTTTGCTACATCCTTGATTTGGTAGCTAACTTTTTCTTGGTCCATAAAATCTCCTTTACTATCAAAAAAGCAGCAAGTATTCTAACTCGCTGCTATTATTTGGGATAACTTTGCTCTGGATCAATCTGACTGACACGGTAGCCATAAAGACTATCCTGGTCTGCTACGACTGCAAAAGTAAAGCGTATCATTTTCTTGCTATCATCTGCCTGTTTCACAACAAGCACATATTGCATAGTATAGATACCACCTTTTACAGTGGCTGTCTCCAGGATAACCGACTGAAGATTTTGTCCTGGTAAGTCGAAGTCCTCCCGTGACAATTCCTCTGTAAGAAAGTCGGCCAGGCGTTCCTTCTCTCCAGAGAAATAGGTTGGTAAGAAGTAGCGGCTAAAGGTGTCTACCTTGGTCACATCTTCCTGATAGAGTCGTAGCCGTTCCTGTTCCTTCTGAAGACTGGTAACCTGCTCATTGAGTTGCTTGAGTTGTACGGCTTGAAAACCAGTATAGGCAATAGAAGCTACTAAAGCGACAGATAAGCCTGCTAGGAGTAAGCTACTAAGGGTACCTTTTCGCTTGTTTTTGGAGGAGTGCATCGCCTCAGTAACTAAGTCATTCTTAGAAAGTTCAGCAACTTCTGAAGCTGGGGTAGGAGCAGCAGGCTCCTTTTTCCCAGATTGTTTCTCCTTAGCTCCTGGGGACTTACTTCCAGCTTTTCTCCCTGGAAACACAAAAACTTTCTTATCCTGCTCGATACCAAAATTGATCAGATAAGCATCTGCAGACTCTTTGATCGGGAGGAGTATACGAGTCTTAGTTACCAGCTCGCCATTCGCATTCACATGACTTAACTCCAGGATCACTTCTACCTCTTCTTCCTGACTCTTAGCACTTTCAGTATCAATGTAATGTAAGAGCTGATCCCTCGTTTCAAACTGCTCCTCAACGCCACTTTTTAAGTTTAACGCTAAAAACATCAGTAACCACCTGCCTCACTTGTATTTGGCTCTTGTGAGGATTCAAGGACTTCCGTTGTCATCCTTTGAAGCAATAGATCTTCCAAATCCTCAATAGAAGCATCATTTTCAGTCAATAGTGAAGTCACGTATTCAGCTCTTAAAGCCTGGTTTCTTTGCTGCTGAGTCGCAATTTTTTCCTGAAGATCATCACGTTGTTTCCTTAGTTTATCTAGGTCTTCCTCACCTTTTTGCCATTTATTTTTCAAATCTTGGCTTGTTAATTTTTTAGCCATTATTATTCTCCTCCCTCTGTGGTTTCTGTATGACTGGTACCATAATCTGGATAGTCACTATCTGGCGTACTATTTGTTGTCAATAAAATATTTTCAATTCGATTGACCAGTAATTTACCATTTACGGTACTGTAGGTCAGCCTTAAGGTTGCTTGATTGGCCACGTCCTTCTGGGCCTTCTCATAGCTATTTTTTTCAGCTAGTAGGGTATTGGTGTAACTCACTTTAGCTAGCACCGTCTTATTGGCTTCATCGATATAGATTTCAGCCTTCTTAAACTTGAAGTCAACCACAAATCCCTTATAAGTCTGTTGGACTGGGGCTGCCTCCAAAGATAGCTCTCTCTGGTACATGGAGTCCGTCATATAGACTTTGTAGCGATTTCTATTTTCCTCCAGGTCCTTCTTAGTGTAATAGGCTATAAGAAAGTCTTCCACGTAGTCCTGGGTTAAGGCTTCTTCTACTACCGTTTTCTTTGTTTCCTGTTGTTGAGTTGACTCTGTCGCTTTCTCCCCTGAACTCCCTCTAGCTCCAAAGCCATATCCTATCAAGAGGCATAGGACAGCACCGAAGGCTATCCCTAACTTCTTGAGTCTTTCAATTTTGACTTCATCTGTCATTGTTGTTTTCCTTTCTATCTTGGCACTGCAAAGCTATAAAAAGCTGCAGGCGATTTCACGCTAAAATGCACTTTGTCCTGGACTCCCCTGATATTACATTCTGAGACCAAGAAAGTCCCATCAGAATTTACAGCCTATAGCGATAGGTAAAACTTTGATACTATCTCCATCTTTTCCCCCGCTTCACACCGTGCGTGCGACTTTTACCGCACACGGCGTTCCATCAATAGTGTATTATCACGATTTTGCTTTATCTTTCTATATTAATATGATTAACATGATTATTCTAAGTTCAAATTTTCTTTCAATAATGGTGGATTTCCTACAAGTTCACGCAACTGATTTAATTTGGTCAGTCCTGTATTACTCAAATTCAAAAGCTGAAAGAGATTTTTGATAGCCTTCTCATTTGTTGCGTGAATCAGGCGATGACTATCTCGTCCAACAATGATAAGGTTCCTATAAGAGTCATCCTTTGTTTCTGACCAAGGTCTCTTATGGTGACAATGAATATCATCCATATCCAATTCCTGACCGGTTACAGCACATTTCCCTTTTTGAGCTACAAATAAAGAAATTCGATTATCATTGTATTCAACAGTTGCACGCTTATTTATAATTGGGTGTTCTCTCAGCCATTTTAATTTCCAGGTTTCCACAGATTCCTGTTGTTTATGAATCAATTTTCTCCCCTCAGGAGTATACCTATTCAGATTCTTATTTCTTCCTTTTAGTGTTCTCGTCTTGACATAGCTAATTGGAAGAATTGGATAACCCATTAAGTACCGAATATTTTGAGATTGAAGGTAAGGGAGAACCCCTTTATCTTTTCCCTTGTATTCTCCTATTTTTGTCAGACCTTTCGCCTGCAATCGATTTTTAAAAGAGAGGTAAAGCTGATAATGAATTTCTTCTAAATCCTTACTCACATGTGTTGCCATACTATAGTAGTTATGAATACCGATAACCATACTATTATACTTCTGTATTTCACGAATAATTGTTTCTTTAACACCTTTAATTTGTATCAATTTCATCTGTTGTTTCAGTTGATGTTTAATACGTTTCTTGGCTTTTGGTGCAATATGAGAGAAGCAAACAAAGCGATTATTCTTAGAAACTAACTTTAAAGTAATCCCGAGGAATTCACTGCTTTTCTTTCTCAGATTGGTAATTTGAGATTTTTCCTCTGAAATAGGGAGGTTAAGTCGCTCTTTTAACCACAATTTTACAGCCTTAAACGTTCGCTCTGCCTCATTCCTATTTCGACAAAAGATTTTAAAATCATCCGCATATCGAACAATATACATCTCTTTTAGTGTCGTTGAAGCTCGCAGCTTTCTATAAACATGTGACTTGTGTCTTGTTCCCTTGGAATTATATTGAGGAACTAATTCCTTACAATCTCTTTCTTCCCATTGTCGTCCTATCCACCAATCAAATTCATTAAGATTGATATTGGCAAGTAGTGGAGATAAGATACCTCCTTGTGGTGTGCCCTTAGTTGGATGGCTCACTTTTCCATTCGGAAGAACAATTGGTGCTTTTAACATTTTTCGAATAATCACTAGAAGTTGTTTGTCCCTGATACCTAAGGTCCAGATTTGACGCATTAACTTAGTATGATTCACTTCATCAAAAAAGCCTTTAATATCAACGTCAATGACATAAGACATATGACTTTTATTCATACGATACATACAGTCCATAATAGCATTATCAGCCGACCTTAAGGGTCTAAATCCATAACTGTGTTTATAAAATTTCGCTTCACAGATTGGCTCCAACACTTGTAAAATACACTGTTGGGCTACTCTGTCCCACATCGAGGGAATGCCTAGTGGTCGTTTCTTTCCATTTGGTTTAGGAATCTCTACTCTTCTGACCTTTCTGGGTCTATAATATTGAAATCTTCTTTGAACTTTAGAGATAAAGTCTTCTTGGGTCAAATTTTCTAAATCTTTAATGGTAACACCATCTACTCCCTCGGTTTGACTACCACCATTCCGCTTTATGGTACGATATGCGAGTAGTATATTTTCGGGAGATGTGATAATGTTCATCAAATTCTTAAAGTTGAATCCATTTTGACTTTTGGAATATAAATCATCAAATATTTCGGTCATGCCATAGTATTCCGCATACCTTAGTTTTTGACGTTTTAATAGTTTGTCATCATTTTTTGGTTTCGTCATGGTCTATCACTCCTCTCTTTGGATTCGTGACCTTTTATGTCTTACAAGAATCCATGAAATGATAAAGTTCATAACAATACACTATTGACTAGTGGCTGTTCCTCCAGTATCATTACAACACTTTCAAAGGTCGTGCCACCACTCTCACTAGAGATTAAGGAAAGTTATGATTTCCTTTCCATTGCTTCGCTGGTTGTGCATCCTCCACATCTCTAGCTTTCGACGTTCCCTTATCTTTATCAATACTAAACTTAGGTGCCTAGCTATACCCCTTCAACTTTGATATGCCTGTAACATAACAAGGAATTTCATATCGTCGATTCTTACTCTTCCTCAAGTTGAAACAACTTACGTTGCTATACGCATTTCTACGTACTCGCCTTCGGAGCGTACATTCGCTGGTTCGTCAGTGCTCATGCACATTCTCACCCTATTTAGTTTTTAATGACTCCCGACCTATCAGATACATATCCCACCTCTGGAACACTTTCGATTCTTAAGTCCTTAAGAATGACGGTATCTTTCAGCCGACTTCACCGAGCTTCATACCTTTACCTTTGCATCAGATAAACGCATGTCGGAGTATTAGAGAAATCGTTTCAGGGCGTTACCCCTTCATTCCAATTTTCAAGATAAGAGTTCTCCATTCTCTTCAAATTTAACCTGATAAACAGATTGATTTTTCAAGAACGTGTCTAACCTTTTCAGTTAGAAACGTCTCGCACCGACGATTGCAACGTGCCCGTATGCTGCAGGTGTCCCATCAAAGCCTCCAGCTGTTGATACAACAGCACCGACAACGGGTACTGCACTTCTTTTCCAACCTTTAGCAACAAGCGACTGTACCCAATTTTGGCCATCTCCAAGATAGCCATAGGCACCCGACAAATCCGTGATGCTGCCTAGTTCGACCAAACGGTTGTAGGCATACCAGGTACATTGCCCGACAGGATAACCACTACCTTGTTGAGTAGTTAGCGAGGCTGTCGAGGGTGGATTAGGAACTCGGCTACGATAGGCTTCTGGGAAGTCCCAGGAAGCCGCAGCAATCCCTGTTCCTCCTGCTGGGGTACTCAAGAAGGCTAAAATTTGCTTGGCATTATTCTGACGTTCCAGAAGTTTATCTCCAGAGTTACCCTCCCATTCAACTAAGAACCGCTGAGTAAGACTGTCTAGGTCATCCTCACTGGTAAGGATCTGTCTGGCCGTTTCACGATAATAGGGACTATCCCCATTGAAGATAAAATCAATCTGTAGCTCTAAGTCGTACCACTTCTTACCTTTGCTTTGTGCATAAGCTAGTAAGAGGCTGTGTCGAATTGCTCCATCTCCCGTGTCCGTCCACTGTCCCAATCCCAGTCCTCGTCTAAGAATATTTGGGTAACGCCCCTGGTATATCGTGGGTCCGTTCATCGATAGCCAGTTAGGGTCATCCCAGGAGCTATCACTTGCCCCAATTGGAGGATTAAGGTAGTCACCTTCTGCTCGTTTGGCCGTAAGCATGGACTCTGTCCAAAAATTACCAAACATAGCGGCAGCCCCTTTTAACGTGGCCTTTGGCTCATATTTCTTGATATACTCGTATGCCTGACGGACACGAGTTGCCATGTCTCCACTTAACTCTAAGTCCGACAAAACACTGGTAGTCTGATTGTATTTTACTGAAGCAAAATAGAAACCTGGATTAACATAGGTCCAGGTATCTGCTTCCTTTTCACTATCTGCTCTTTGTAGCTTCTGATAAGAAATCTCCTGAAAGCCTGCAGTCGATACCGAGCCAACTTCATCACCAGGAACAACGGTGTCACCAGTTTGATAGCGAATGCCTGCAACATCTACAAAGGTGAAGCGAGCATCTGCCGTAGCAATCTCCAAATCATCACCTGTCACTGTGACAGTACCTGCTAGTGGTGCCAGCAACCGTTGCCCTGTATTTGCCTTAAGTTGTGATTTCTGATAAATGGTATCGCTTGTCTCGTAACCATAACGTTTAAGAACCAAGAGGGGCTCTGCAGATAATTCCTCGTCTTCTGAGTAAAAGGGATTTTCAAGCTCTAGGTAACTTGGATATCGTCCAACCTCATCTGTCAGTTCAATCTGCTCCTGGTATGCTTTCCATTCCTCATCACT
Source organism: Streptococcus suis (assembly GCF_902702775.1). Lineage (NCBI taxonomy): Bacteria > Bacillati > Bacillota > Bacilli > Lactobacillales > Streptococcaceae > Streptococcus > Streptococcus suis. The sequence continues at coordinate 777,399 of NZ_LR738724.1, read as the reverse complement.
TAACTTGGCCCATTCAAAATCTGAGTCTACTCCAACCACATCTGAGACTTGTTGCAAATTCGCAGTGTCATCGTTGAGGTGATTCCAAATATCATTAAGGGCATCACTGTATTTATTAAATCCTAGAAAGCCTGTAATTTTCCCTCCAAAGCCCTCATTCCAGGAACTACCGGGCGACCACTCGCTACCGTATCTAAAATTCATATAGAAAATAATGTCATCTATATTGGTCCAATAATCGACCTTTTCTGAAGACTTTTCCCTATCCCTTTTGGACAAGTGCAACCAGGAATCGTTGAGGTCAAATTCATCCTGTTGGACTGTGGTAGAAGCTCCTGCAGAGAAAAGCGAGATAACCAGGATCAATCCAAAGCCAATAAAATAGGTCTGAGCACGTAGCGGATTCGTCACAAGATTGGTCACAGTCTTTACAACCTTTTTTAACGCCGTTACTGAGCTCTGGCTAGCCTTTTTAGCCTTCTTCATTTGCCCACGTGTCAAGCGACGCTTCATGCGTTCTGTTGCTTGCTTCAGCCTAGTTTCCCAACGATTTGCGACTGGGGTTCTAGTAAAACCTTGGCCACGTGCAAGATTGTATGTACGATTCGCTAGTCCATAGGCGTTCTTTCCTGCATCAACGACCACCTTCTGTGAGTACCTAGCCATTTTCTTTCCTTGATCCACACTAGCATGGATTTGCCTCATCTGTTGCCTGCTAGCTGCAATGTCTCCTAGAGTTTCGTCTTCAGAGAAAACAGACTCCGCACCTTTTCTACCTGATTGGTAACTTGATTGGCCTAGTTTGGTTAATTTTCCTCCACCAGAACGCTTTATAGTGCCTTTGTGGACTTTTTTGGCTACAACATAGTCAATACGAGCAGCCTGCAAGCGTTCTTTGGAAGCCTGTAGGAGTTGCAAATCCTTGGAGGACTTAGCCAACCTATAGTTCTTTTGAGCTAGCTTATACTCTCCCTTAGCAACCTGCTTCTGGTAACGGCTAGTTCTGACTGCACGTTGAGGCTTTGCTTGTGTCGTAGAGGCAAGCTGTTCTTGAGTGCGTTCCTGAACAACTTCTTGGTACTCTGTTCGTTCTTTAACCCAGGTCTTCACCTTATTTATTTTCCCAACACTTTTTGTTGTTCCAATATGTTGAGACTGAGATTGAGAAGGGGCAACCCTCACTTTAGGTTTCAACTCATGTTGAGTTTCCAGCTTCAGATAACGAATTGTTTTAACTGGTTGCTCATGGTTACGACTAATTGTCCACTTTTCGAATCGTTGATTCATAGGTCACTCCTTTAGGCATCTGTTTGTGCCAAGTCAAAGAGCTTAGTATCTTTAGGGATTGGATTTTCAAAGGGGACAATGGTGCTACCTGCTACGATTAAGCCTGAGCCTTTTTGTTTTGGCCGTGTGATGTATTTTTCCAGGGCTTCAGGCACATCCAACACTTGCTTCAGTTTCTCCAAATCCTGCGGCTTATGCTTCAGCAAAATCATGAACTCACAGTTGGACAGTAGGTTTCTGCCTTCTTCATATCGCACAATGGTACCAATGTTTTGTGTAATCCCTGTTGGAATACCCCCGTATTTACGGATACGGGCCCAAACCTCCGTGAAGAAAGTGGCATCTGTAGGATTCCTGAAGGTCAAATGAAGCTCATCCCAATAAAGCCAAATTGTCTGTTTCCCTTGAGCAGAGACAACCTGTTGCCAAATGTAGTCCTGTAGGACCAACAGAGCAAAGGGTTTTAGCTTTTTACTCAAGCCCTTCAGGTTAAAAACAACTAGCCTGTTGGAAAGGTCTACGTTGGTGGGATATGCAAAAAGATCCAGGCTTCCCCTGGTATAAATCTCTGCCTTAGTAGCAAGGTCACGTGCAGCCTCTTCTGGTTGTTCCTCAAGGATTGTTTGCCAATCTTTAAGGGTTGGTTTCTCAAATCGGCGATAGACTTCTGATGTGACACGGTCGATAATAGTAACATGATCATCTGTTACTTCTTTTAGGACAGATTCAAAGAGACTCATCAGGAGGTTACTCTTATCCGCAATCACATCGATTTCCGCATCGTCATCGTCAAAGAGTTGCTCATCTGTATCTGGTAGCTCCAAAAGGTTGATATGGGTCTTAGACCTGGTTGTAATATCAATGACCGTTCCTCCAAAGGCTTCAGCAATCTTTGTGTACTCTCCTTCCGGATCGGCAATGATAATTTTATCCTCCGGTCTTTCGAGGATCGTCGGGATAACCTCCGTTGTTTTAGCTGTAGTACCTTTTCCCGATCCAGACGAGCCAATAATCACACCATTCGGAGCATTAAGCTCTTTGCGGTCCAGAGTAATCACGTTATGAGATAGCTGATTTTGGCCATAGTAAAGAGCACGTTTGCTCTTTGACTGTAGATCGACGTTGGTAAACGGAATTTGCGTGGCCACATTGGCCGTCGTGAAAGGTCGCATAAAGTCCTGTTTGACATCTAGATAAGCATAGCCTAGCGGTAGGACAGTATTCAGACCTTGTTCCTGGTAGTAGTAACAATGATCAAATACGACTCCTAGCTTACGACCAGCAGCCTTAACCTTGTCCTCGTTGTTCTTCAACTCTTCCTGGCTATCTGCCATGATATAGACTGCGATAACCCCAGAAAATGCCTTCTGATCATTTTCCATGGTCTCTTCCTTCCAACGTTTGGTGGTTTCGTTGGTTTCCTTGGCCACTCCTGATACTGCCAATTCAGGATCAAGTATTCCTGCTTGAGCTCCTTCACGTTGGTTTTTAATCATTTCCACCTTAACTTGTGACTGAGCTGTCAGTAGCTTCTGAGTGAATTGCCCTGGGTCATAAGGATTGGCATGGACTGTGATTGCTAGCTCAATCCCTATATCCGTTAAGGTCTTTATCATCCGATCTGTCATCCAGGTTGGATATTGTCGGACATAAAGTACACTGGCATGAAAGTCATCTATTTTCATCCGATCTTCTAGGAAGTGGATACGGCTAGGGGAGATAAAGTCTTTTGCACGTAGACCCGATAGAGCAATATCTTTGTAGCTATAAGGAAAGTAAAGCTGCCCCCGTAGCATCCAATTCAAGATTTTGAGCCTATCCAGCCCTGTCATATCGTCCAAATCAATATTGAGTTCCGCAAATTGATCACGAACACTACCGCCGATCTCGTGCAGTTGAATATCAGCTTGAAGAGAGTCGTAGGCTTGAGTGGATAAGGTGATGTACTTTTCCACCTTAAAGTTGCGAGAATCAGCTGAGAATCGCTCTGTAATAATTTGATTGTATTCTTCACGATAAAGGTCCTCTGCATCCCCTTTGGGCTTGTAGAGGACTCCCTCCAGTGCATTTGTCTCGATACGCTTGTTTAGCACAAGCAACTGAAAATTATTGCCAGCATCTAAGCTGTTAAGAGCTTCCGCATAGGTATCAATCACCTCTACCTTATCCTCTTTGTTGGCCGAGGTATAGGCCACGTCGCCAAGACGATAGGTCCGTGACCAGTCATTCTTGGCCAGGTGCATCAGCCCGTTTTCGTGCAGGCTGGTGAAAAATATTGAGTTTTGCGTGCTGGCTTTCATCTGTCGCTGCAAGCGGCGTTTACGTTGTTTCTCTGCCTTGGTCAGTTTCAAATTCGTTAATTCCTTTCTGTTGTCTCATAAAATCTTTCTTAGTCAATCGTTGCTCCCCTGGAGGAAAGTCTGTCATATAAGCTCTCTCCTGTATGGTATACCGAAAACGCCACCGCTCCCTCATCTCCTCATCTTTTCCTGCTCCATAGATGAAGACAGGGACTGTAATAACTGCCAGTAACAGATACACAATAAACAGAGGAAATTTGAAATAATAAAGCAGACCGCTAACAAGTACAGCGAGAGCAACTCCCATATAAAAAATCAACTGTCTCTTAGTTCGACCAAACATGATTGGCCGCTCAAACTGGTCAAACTCCTTCAGGAATTCCGACCCTAATTTACTCATACGTTCTCCTTTCACAAATGAAAAAACACGCTACTTTTGTAACGTGTTTATAATTATATTTACAATTGTAATTGTAATTATGTTTGTGTTTATAAACTACTCATCCTCATCTTCCTCTCGCTTGCTTCTCAGAGAGAGCAGGGTGAGGAGGAGAGAGAGGACAATAGAAACAATAACAAGTATTAAGATATTTTGTTCTGTTATCAAGATTGAATTATAATTTTGAGTTGTCTTCCCAAGCTCAGAATTACTCAAGTAGACATAGCCCCCACCATAGTAGAGAATAGATAACCAGATTATCGTGCTAGCCCACTTGGAAATCCAGAGGAAAATAAAGGCTGGAACGCCAACCACGACAGAAAACATAATCGTCACAATATTTATGATAACATCTAGTGACTTGTTTAAGACTAGGCCAATCACTGACCCTGCCGAAGGCTTCCTTGTTTTTGTTTGTTCCATAGTGTCTCTCCTCTGACTAATCCTATAACATTATTATACCATGCTTACATAGCTCCTATCAAGCTTTTAGCCAACTTCTGACTACCAAATAACATAAAGATGAATATTATCCCTCTTGCAATAGAAACAAAAGCTGTTCCCCAGTTTGCAAGTGTTCCAGATGTATTGATTGATAATATATCAGAAGTTACCAAAGCAGGATATAGCCTCAAAACTACAAAAAGTATAATAGCTTGAAAAGCCGCTGCACCAAAGTGTTTCAGAATATTTAGTGCTATCGATCTAGTAGAATCTGGTAGGAAAAGGCTACTAATAGTGGGGCAAATGCCTTAAGCAGATACATTTGGAAAAACCTCATCATAGTTAATAGCTTAGTTGATAGACTTGCTGTTCCTTGAACAAGTCCACCGATAAAATTAACTACATTTTTTAAGAACCACCCTTTGATAGTCCCTAAATCCAAATTATATTCTTCAATATTCCCTGGCACTGCAGCATCAATTAAATTCAATGCTATATTCACTACTGCCACCATTGCATCAAAAATCTGGCTAGACATGGAAATCAACAACAGTGAGATCAGGTACTTATAGGCTACTTCAAACCACATTTCACTTGTTAGATTGCCTCCCTCCTGTTTGAAGGTCTTCCACCAGGAGTCTATCTCTATTAGGTAACAGATACCTAAAATAATAACCGCCAAGGGACGTAGGGAGGCTGCTATAGCCTCTGCGGTCCCATTGACAGTCTCATTATAGCTTGATAAGCTTTTTGTCAGTTCACTAACATCCACGATGTCCTCCTAGAAAGTAAGTGCATTCATTGCAGCGACGATTGCAGCTGAAATAGTAGCCGCTCCTGCAGCCATCATACCACCGTAAAGCATACCTGACTGGCCACGTTCCTGTTGTTGCACGTTGTCAGTCTTCTTGCCTACGGCATAGTCTTCCCAGCCTTGCCATACTCCCCAAAGTCCACGTGCCGTTCCAATCGCACCCAATGATCCAATTACAAGTGTTACTAATTCCATGATTGTTCTCCTTTGTTTCTAAAAAATAAAAGGCCAGTTTCATGACTTGGCCCAGGTCGATAGAATAAAGATTAGTCTTCTTTCGCTTTACGCTTAACCAATCCAAATTGTGCTAATACTGATAACATGAGTCCTCCAATGCCAGCGATTGACAGAGCTTGACTTGCATTTGAACCTGTATTTGGCAGGCTTGGTCCTGCAGGTGCTGGTGCTGGAGTCTGTGGTGTTGGGGTTGGAGTTTCTGGTTTTGGTGGCTCTGGAGTCTCTGTAATAACCTTGTTAGATACTACAGGGTTGCCATTGACATAGAGAGTGTACTCATTGACTACTTCTCCTGCCGCAATACGTTTAACCGTAATAAAGCCGTCTGCACCAAATGCACTTGTACGTGGAATCTGATTCAAGAAGTCCTCACGGAAGCGAGTCTCGAACTTACCAGTCTCCACATTATAGACAGTTTCTGTGTAGCCCTTGAGATCATCGCCAGCCTTGATAACTGTACCGTCAGCTAATGTAAAACCAACTTTTGCTTTGATTTCATAAGTTTGGTACTCATCATGACTAGCTTGGAGAAGGTCCACAAAGCGGTACTCTTTAATGTCATAGCCACGTCCAGCAGGAATCACCCAACCTTCTAGCTTATAAGTCAAAAGGTCGCCAATCTTGACAGTACCACCGTCAATAGACTTACCGTCCTTGTCCAACACATCTTTATGGACTACAAGTTGCGGCAATTCATTGGTCACGATGTTGCCATAGTAACCGTTGCCGAAGTCAATTTGGTAGGTTTGGTTAGTGACTGTACCAACAAAATCTTGTTTCACTTTGAAGGAAAGATTATAGGTAATATCCAAACCTTGCTCAACATACGCTTTGAAGAAGGCTTGAGGGTCTTTGGCTACCCACAAGTAGAACTCACCAACAGGAGAGATACCAGATTCTTTAATCAGTGCTTGTAGCTTTTCATCCAAAGTATCTGCCGAAAGCACATGGATCATATCAAGCATTGCTCGAACATCGTCACCGTTAGCTGCTTTGATTGAGTTAACAACCAATGAGCTACCGTCAATTGCTGCATCCAAGTAATCATCTACATAGAAGAATCCTTTACCAATCGCATTTTGAGAAGCTGCAATCCCTTTGTATTGATCAAGGTCTTGTTCTGCCACATAGTTAAGAGTAGTGTTCGGAAGGATTGATTGTCCGTCAATTGATGTTCCATTCTCATCTACAACATCTTTCTTAGGTTCAATCAAGCTGTCGTATGGTGTTGGATTTTCACCACCAGGGTTACGAGGATCTTCAGAACCTGGTGTGTAAATAACAGGCGTATTTGATACTACCTTGTACTCACCTGTAGGTGTTGTAATGATTGTAGTGAAGGTGTTTTTGTAAGTTCCGCCGTCATTGATAGGACGACCAACGAAGTAAGCAACTGGCACTACAACATCTTGGTTGCGGTTTGCATTGAGCAGATTCAAGGTTGCGGCTGTAGCTGTCAATGTTGCTTTACCGTTCTCGTCATAACTCACAGTCCAGGCTGTATTCTCAGCCACTGTAGCTGTGCGATCAATCTCAAATCCTGCAGGGAATGGATCATTCATCACATAAGCTGTTACTTCTGCACGACCTGCTTTCAGGTTTGCATTGGTCAATGTCCATTTTTCCGTCGCACCTTTAGGTACTAGCTTCCCGTCAACGCTGACACCGTCTTCATTGATAACATCCTTGCTATTTGCTGGAGTTTGCTTCACAAGTACAGGGTGGATACTTGCTTCAAAGACTTTCTTCTCAGGGACTGCCACATACGGAATCACAACTGGAGTGATTGGATCAAATGTTTCTGGAGTAAACGTTTCTGGAGTGAATACTTCAGGAACAAACGGAGCTGGAGTGTAGTCTTCTGGTGTGAAGGTCTCTGGAGTAAACGTTTCTGGAGTAAACGTTTCTGGAATGAAGTTTTCAGGAGTAAACGTTTCTGGGATGAACGTTTCTGGAGTGAAATCTTCAGGAGTAAACGTTTCTGGAGTGAATGTTTCTGGAGTGAATGTTTCTGGAGTGAATGTTTCTGGAGTAAATGTCTCCGGAATAAAAACTTCTGGGACAAATGGGTCTGGAGTGTAGTCTTCTGGAACAAACACTTCAGGTGTAAAGGTTCTGAGATTTGGAGTAACATAGGTAGGCTCCACTGGTTTTGTAGGTACTTCTTTTTCTTGTTGTGGTGTAATTTGCTTATAAGGGGGTAATGGTGGCAATACTGGAGCCGCAACATTAGTATTCATTGCGAACCAGTGCCCTGTTTGATGCTTCGATGCTCCAACTGTTAAACCAAATGTATCTCCACTTTCTGCAACTAAAGCGCCTGAACCGTAATATCGTACAGGTGAGTCAATACTATCATGACCGCTATACGGGGCAATGGTATCAATAGATGTACTAGCATAGATTTTACCATCATGGTCTTGAACTTGACTGCCAGTAATCGGAACGAAACGAATGTTCGAACTTAAGTCTTTGACATACTCAAAATAACTATTTTCTCCCAAGGAATTCATGGATGAAATAGAGAAAATAATCGGATTCTCTTTAGTCGCAACTACCTTTCCAGAAGCAGTATAAAATGTTTTTTCAATATGGAGTTCATCACCGACACCTACAAAGCCTTGCGTTGCATCTGAACCAAAGATGACTGTTTCAGTCGGATCTTTAGAGACAGTCACAATTGATGCTCCTTTTTCTGATGCAACAGCTGTATAGCGAGCAACAACTTTTGTAATCTTTTCTCCATTAGCCGAAGCAGAAAAATCTCCTACATATGTTACTGTTGCGGTTTGTCCAACATTCAAAAGAAATGTGGTCCCATTTGAGTAATCTACAGTACTTACATAATTTCCTTCGGAATAACTAGATACCGTGTGAACCAGATTGCGATTTGCATCACTAACTTCTTGACGCTTTTCAGGATTCACAAATTTTGTAACACCTTCAATCGTTCCTATAGTCACATTTGGCTCAGATTTATAGATCAAGCTCTGAGAGACGACTTCACTAAGATAGCCGTTTTCCTTAGTTTTCGACTGCATTTCAGCTTTCTTGGCTTCATACTCTGCTTTTAAGCGTGCATTGTCCGCTTCTGCCTTTGCGATTGCTTCTGCATTGCGTTTGCGAATCTCAGCATTATAAACCTCAACATCCGCAATTTTAGCCAGCTTTGCTTCGTATTCTGCTTTAAGATCAGCGTTTAAGGCATCAACTCTTGCCGTCTCGGTTTGATTGTAAGAGTCAACCTGAGCCTGTCCGTCAGCATTTCGTTGATCTACTGCGGCTTGCCCGTCCTTATTACGCTGGGCAACGGCTGCAGCTTCTGCATCACGGTTAGCTTGTTCTTGTTGGTTACGAGCATCTACTGCGGCTTGACCTGCAGAATTGCGAGCATCTACTGCAGCTTGACCTGCAGCATTACGTTGATCCACAGCAGCTTGGCCTGCGGCATTGCGTTGATCCACGGCGGACTGGCCTGCAGCATTACGTGCATCTACTGCGGCTTGGCCTGCAGTATTGCGTTGATCTGCGGCGGATTGACCTGCAGCATTACGTTGATCCACGGCGGACTGGCCTGCAGCGTTACGTGCATCTACTGCGGCTTGACCTGTAGAGTTGCGTTGATCTGCAGCGGCTTGACCTGTAGCATTACGTTGATCCACGGCAGACTGGCCTGCAGCATTGCGTGCATCAACTGCAGCTTGACCATCCTTATTACGTTGCTCAACAGCTGCAGCTTCTGCAGCACGATCATCCAGCTCTTTTTGGTTGCGTGTGTCAACTGCGGCTTGGCCTGCAGCGTTGCGAGCATCAACTGCTGCCTGACCAGCAGCATTACGTTGATCTACTGCTTCCTGTCCGTGTTGGTTGAATTCTGCGACCCGTTCTGCTTCCGCTTGATTCTGACGATCAATATCAGCGTTAGTTGCTTCAGCTTCTTTAATTTCAGTTGTATTTTCAACCTGCTTTTCTTCAGCAGCAATAACTTCCGCAGTCTGATTGGCTAGATCAGCTTGTGCAGCATCTAGGCTTTCGTGAGCAACTGGAGTTGTTTCTTCTCTGATTGATACTCCTGCTTCCTGTGCAGATGTTACAGCTGCATCTAGTTCAGGAGATGTAACAGGACTAACCAGCTCACCTGTCTGTGTCCCTGCTTGTGCCTCTGTTGCGACAGCTTCTGCCGTTGGAACTTCCTGCACTGTTTCAAGGTTAGTAGCTGGATTTGGATTCACAACTTCAACAACTGGAGTTGTGGAGACTGTAGTCACCTCATCCGCAGAAGCAGTTGCTCCTGAAAGCCCGATAGCAAGTGCCGTAGCAGCTACCACTCCTAGTTTACCGATAAGGGCTGAGTGAGTACCCGTCTTAAATTTTCGAATTGAAAAAATTTCTTTATTCTTAACCATATAATAAATTTCCTTTTCTGTTTATAATAATTGTTTTTGCTTCAGGAAGCTTGTTAAACCTAGTAAAGTGAACCCTAGTAGACTGATCATCAAACTAGCAGCTTCCCCTGTTTCTGGTAATGTAGTCATTGTCCCTTCAGTCGTTTTTACACTGATTGTTCTATCTGGATTTACAACTGCTCCAATTGCTTCTGCAGCTACTGTAGCAGTGGTTCCATCAGCATAGCGAACAATTGGTTGACTATTTTCCGTTCCAATGATCACAAAGCCTGCCTCAGTTGTGATTGGTTTTTCAGGTGTCACTTCAACAACCTCTTGTCCTGTTGATGTTGAAATGGTACCAACCTGACTCTCACCTGTTTGATTTACTTCTTCAGTAGTTTTCACAGGTGATTCTGTTGGAGCTACTGTAGAGGTTTCCGAAGGAACTTCACTCAATCCTGGTGTGGTTTCACTTGTCCCTTGTGTTGGAGTAGTGGAACTAGGTATCGTTGAATCAGTCGACGGAGTCGTAGGATCAATCGGTACTTCTACAGGTTCTGTTGGAGTGGTATTTTCTGCCTCTGGAACTATCGGAACAACAGGCTCTGACGGTTCCACTGGCTCAGATGTATCAACTGGATCTGCTGGAGGACTCACTACTTCAGATACAGAACTTGTATCAGTTGACTCCTCTGTTAGAGAAGTATCCGTAGATTGCCCCTGCGCTTCAATCGGAACGGAACTATCCACTGGAAGTATCTCATCCGCAAATACTGGCACCGTTTGAAGCAACAGTGCCGCTGATAATGCAAGTATAGATGCTATACTTTTTTTGAACATATCATTTTCCTTTCTTTCGCTGCTCACCTGGTCTGGTATAGCCCTGACCAGTAAGTTGTAGTTTTGTGCTCTCGCCTATTTTGATACGACGTGCAACTAATACATTGTCACGCTTAACCGTTCGAATCTTATCAAAAACTGCTCCATAATAGACGATTACATCACCAACGGCTTCACGACCATTTATCAATATAGGACGTTTAGCTGTCGCATATCGAGGTCGTAAAGAAAGTATTTCTCCTGTTTCTAGTAAAGCCGTTGCTCCTCCTTCCTTTCCTAATTTTTTTAAGTCTGAGATTGTCATCTCAGTATTAAAACGATTTTTTATTTGATCCATTTTCTTCCTCCTGAATCAAAGGCGAGTAACGCCGTGCTGTGCAAGCACATATGCTTACATCTGTGTTTTTTACGCAGGGTTTATAGTCTAGAAACCCCAAACTCCTTCAGCTTATAGCCTAAGCTATGCTTTTACGTTATAACCAGCACTAGATATCATTTTCTAGCTACGACACCGCCCCTATTCTTATTTTTATGCCTAGGTTTGCTAATCAGGACAGTGGTTGGATTCAATTGTCAAAGAACAGTAGTTTTACGACTTTTCGGTCCAATTTATTCTATTGATCTTTTCTCTTTAGCAAAAAAGCAAGTCCAGCTGTCACACTTGAAAGTAAGAATGACATAATCGATACAGAGCTACCTGTATTTGGTAAACTAGCTTTCTTCGCTTCAGTAGCTACGACACGAGTAAGTACCTTGGAAGTTGCTGGCTGAGCTACTGGCTGATCAATCACATATTTTGTAACTCGTCCAGTCTCATCAACAACAGGGATTGGATTCCCTCCAGCCTGTGTGATCGAATCATACTGGTTAGTCAATTGGGATTGACGGACAGCCTCTTGTTGTGCCTGGTACCGCTCCTGAAGTAAGCCAAAAGTTTTCACTTTTTTATCACGATCTGCTTTTAGAGAATCAAGTTTTTCTTGTGCGACAGATAGTTCTTCCTTCTTCTGCTCAACGAGTTTTACTGTCTCACTCAAGGTTTCTTCCACAACTTCTAAGAGTTGAGAAGATTGCTGGAGCTTGGTGAGATAAGCCATCTGTTCACCAAGAGACTCCTTCAAGCGATTCAAATCATTAGTTAAACGAGTGACCAGTGTTTGAGCTACAGCTACATCACCCTCTAAATTGAGCAAGATACTACGCTTCTCAGCTAATTCAGCTTTTATGTGATTAAGTTCGTCTTTCTTCTTCGCCAATTCAATCTGGGCATTTTCCAAATGAGCTTGCTTAGTCTCTACATCAGCACTTATCACCTGGATAGCCTCTTGAGCAGCTTGATTCGCAAATGTGGCTTGATTCAATCTGACATTGGCTTGTTCAAGAGCTGCTTGAGCATTTGGTATAGCTAATGGGATAGCCTGAGCTGTGGCCAAAACTTTCTCCGCATTAGCCAAACCAAGTTCAGCCTGGGCTCTTGCATCACTTGCTTCTCGTAAATCGGCTTTCGACTGGTTTAGTGTAGTTTGGGCACTGGTTAGTGCAACTTGAGCCTGGTTGTAGCTTGTAATAATACTGTCAGATGTTGGTCCTGAAATTTCTGTTTTGCTAAATGTTGAATTCGGTAAAATTTGCTTATCTTGCACCGTCACAAAATGCACTGAGCTAGCATCTGTACGTGCTGAGAAAGATAATCCGAAGTAGGAAACTCCAGAGGAAGATAGCCCTGCAATATTCTCTGCGTGCATATATTCATAGCCGTTAAACATAAAGTTAATAACTGCCTGGTAAATTCTACGTTTGGCACTATCCATTGTCATAGTAGAGGTGTTTCCGACCCAGTTATCCACATTTTCAAAGGACTGAATTCCTTTAGCTTCAAGCTCTGGACTAGTAGTCTTTAAGTTAAGACTTCTTGCAGCATCATTGACAGCTTTCGCATCATGTCCAATTGTGCGAATTTGTTGAGCCGACCAATCATCTGCCACGTAGCCTTCAGAAATCAAACCAGCTAAGTCAATAGCCGAAGAAGTAACGATAACTTCATCAGTACCCATTGCACGTCGAATTTGGTTTACTAAATCTGCCGCAAAGAGTGATAGTTCTGTTGCCTCAGTTTCTGTCAGACTGTTTGTTGTCAAACTTCTCAATGCATCATCCGAATTTGACTTGTAACTATTCTGACTACGCAATGTTGCCGCCATTGAATCAAGTTTGGCTTTGGCAGATTTACCATTTGTTGAATAGTGCGTTGCATAGTCCGTCAATGCAGCAATGTAGTCAGTTGTTACTGTAATCGTATTGATCGCATTGTAAGCATTGCTGGCTTGGTTAAAGCTTGTCTGTGCTTGAGAGACAAGCTGTTCTGCTTCACTAACTTTATCTTGAGCTACACTTTCTAGTTGACTCATCTGTTCAACTAAAGCACGAGCTTCAGTTACGCTAGCCTGACCATCCTGAATACGTTCCGCACGAGATCTATCAGAAACTTTGGCAGCCTCAAGATTAGCTTCTGCTTCTGAAACTGCTTGAGTCGCTTTTAATAATTCTTCCTGGGCTTCCACTGCAGTTTTGAGTATTGCAGAATTACTTGTCCCAGCCAAAATTTCCTCTGCTTGAGCAACAAGTTCCTCGGCTTGTTTGACTTCTGCCTCTTTCTGATCAACCTCCGCTTGCGTCGCAGAGACTTCTTTTTCTTGAGCAACAACAGCTTCTTCTGCGGATGTCTTTTCTGAATTCGCTTCAACAAGCTCTGTCTCGACTGTCCCAATCTCAGATTCTGTTGTCGAGATACCTGCTTCAACTTTTTGGATACTTTCAGGAGTGGCTTTGGCAACAAGAGCCTGAGCTTCCTCAACAGATCCTTCAGCTACCTCCTTTTGTATGGTTGCTTCTGCCAGCTCGGATTCTACCCTTCCAACTACCACTTCCTGACTTGCCACAGCTTCTGTTGCCTGATTAGCAGCAAGCTCTGCTTCTCCCAATTGAGTTTCTGTTACAGTAGTAGCATTTGCCTCTGAGGTAAGTTCTTCAACCCCTGTTGTTACAACAGCTTCTTCTGCATTAACTACTCCTGTACCACTCGTTCCTGCTACTAGAATCGCTACTCCGCCTAAAATAGAATGTTTCATTGATGTTCTCCTTTAATTTTTATACAAATTTGTCTAGTTTTTTGACATTGCGGTCAGGTCTAAATTAGTGGTTCTCGACTCTCCCGACTATATAGCTCAATTCGCTCCCCACGTCCAAGTCTGTACCATCTCTTGAACATTTTCGCGATTGATAAAGTTGGAAATATATGTTCCTTAAACTTAAAATTCCGTCGGTTATCGTACCAAGAAATACGGATAATAAATTCTTTCATAGAGTCACTCCTTCAGACTAGTTAGATTCCGAGTTAGTTCTCGGTCATACCCTAGGGCAAATCTATACTTGTTATTTGCAATTAGCACCACAAAAATAATGCTTCCAAAAAGTGCCAAAATACTAAAAATTAAAACCAATACAATCATCATAAAGTCGTCCCCTTTTATCCAAAATACTCTTGTGCTTGCCTATGTGCATTCATCTTCTCTTCTAGCCTACGTTCTTCCTTGAGGTTTTCAAGCGACTTCAGGAGATAGGCAAGTGGGCTTTGGCAATCGTGAGGAATCTGGTCTATCAGATCCAGCACCTCATTACTTAAGACATAGCCGCTTGCTAGGTACTGTCCTATCTGCATCTTTTGGGAATGCGTAAGAGCATATCCCTCTGGATAGAGGTAACGGTCATTGTACTTGTTAGCAATCACCTGGAGCAAGGAATAGTATTCTGGTTTGATATACTTCCCACCAGATGTATCGGATGGATTGGCATCAGCCCCAGCCTTCCTAGAACTCTGATCACTAATATCAGGATCGTTAAGATTAGTACCATTAGAGTTCGGTCCCGAAACTTCTTGAAGTTTATCTTTCGAACTTCTGGAGGTTTGATTTTGAAACTTCTGGAAGTTTGATTTTGGAACTTCCGCTTCTGGCAAGGGTTTATCCTGTGGAAAATCCGAATTTACATTTTCAAGGTCGCTAGTTACATTACCCAAATACAGTAGGTTTGGCTTGTTTAAGCCTTGCCGAACTTCCTCAAGCAGACCGTATTCTGCTAGCTCTTTCTTGATTTTGATAACTTTATTTTTCCCATAGCCAAGAATGGATTGCAGCTCCTCGATAGTGAAGATGAGATAGACATCACCATTTTCATCTACCCAGTTATTCTTCAGAGACAATTCAAAACGATCCTTTAGGATAGCGTAGGTGAATTTTGACTCGGTACTCATTTGGCGATAATAGACTGACTCTACCAACACCTTTGGGATGCGATAGAAACGCTCGCTAGTCTGTACCTGCTCAACAGATATTCTTCTCATGCCTATGCTCCTAATTCTCTAAATGCCAATTTCCCGTCGGGAGTAAACTTGAGCAAACCATACATTTCAAGTTCTGCAATAACTTTTTGAGCCTTCTTCTTGGATAGCCCCATACGCTTCATCGTATCTTTGACAAGGATCTGTCTAATCCTCTGTTCTTGTAGTGTCATCATTTCTATCTCCTAAATAAAATCTGTCAGTTCAGGTCGCATTTCTAAGGTCAACCACATTGCTTCTTCTTGGGTAAGTTGAGCAACATTTCCCCAGTTATGATTTACATCCACTTTGCTATATGGAAAAGTTCCAAATCTATTTTGGGGACTGAGTGTATGTATTACACTGTCCTTGGTAACAGTCCATAAGATACTGGACGGTTTGTACCAAAAACTGCCATCTACCATGAGTCTACGCCCTAGTTCGTCATAAGGTGAGTGATGAAGAATTTGGTAATGACAGTGGCTGCAAATTGTTTCAGTATCATCAACCCACCAACATGGACCAACATGATAGGCGTAACAGGGTTTATCCCAGGTACAACCACAGGTAACACATTGGCTCTCTGTAGGGATAAGTTGTTGAAGTTCTTCAGGAAGACCATTCTCTACCCAGTCTTCAATCATGCTGTCTATGTCAGATTGTTTCATGACTATCTCCTCTTTGATTTTGATACTAAAAAAGAGCAAACAGATTTCTCTGTTTACTCTTGTAAATTAGGTGTTATTTCAAATTCTCAAAACTCTAGACACTTACTAATTCTAAAATATGAATTTTACGCTCTTATCCTATCCTATCCTATTCTTTTTTCCTGTCCACGCCAGTATTGTCCCAAAGAACAATTCGTAAAGGACAAAAAATAATACAAAGCAATGCAAGAAAAACTCTTGTGGCAAAATATATATGACAGGATCCTTTGCAGGGTCAAATAGCCATGTAGAATCCCCTGGAAATAGCACCGTATGAAATAATACAAAAAACTGATCAAAGCCAACAAGAACACCTAATAAACCGATTATCATTGGCGTAAGCATGGTCCAGAAAATGACCTTTTTAACCAAGTCTCCATAACCTTTTAGCAGAATGTTTTTTACAAAAAGCACAAAGGCAGGGAGGGTGAGGATAAAAATCCCCTGAGTTAGATGGAATAAATGTTTCACATCCGCAAAATGTTTCAGACCATCAGCTGAGGATGAAAAATTTGGCATGTCTAAAACACTTGCAAATGGATTGGTCAGATAGTTCATCAAGATATTGAAATTATAGGAAATATCTACCGCTTTCATGTAGACCACTTTTTCCAACCCCAAAAAAGAAATCTCAAACGGATAAACTAGCCAAGCTAAGTAGATGGTTCCTAGAACTGCTGCCGACAAGACAAATAAAATCGTTCCGATAATCTGTAACTTAGTTCTCATCAAAACTCCAGTCATCTAAACTATCGAGGACATGGGTTGGAGACAGGGGTAAGTCTGCTACTTCTTCTGGCTTGGTAAATCCAGTCAGGACTAAAAGAGTTGGAAATCCATTGTCAATCCCTGCGCGAATATCCGTCAGGTAGTTATCTCCCACCATAACCGTTTGGCTGCGTTCTGTGCCTAAAATCTCCAGAGCCTTGTCCATGATAATCGCTTCAGGCTTACCGATAAAGGTCGGCTCTACTCGGGTAGCAGCTTTCAAAAGTGCAATAAGTGAGCCTGCTCCTGGCAAATGACCTCTTTCAGTCGGAATGTTCAAATCAGGATTGGTACCGATAAAGGTCGCTCCCTTTTGAATAGCCAAGGTGGCAATGGTTAGTTTTTCATAGGTCAACTGAGTATCCAAGCCGACAACAACATAGGCTGGATTTTCCGTGTCTTCCACATAGCCTGCCTCAAAAATGGCAGACTTGAGCCCGTCTTCTCCAATGACATAGACTGTCTTTTCCTTGCCCAAATCATTCATATAATCTACTGTCGCCAGACTGGCTGTATAGATTGTTTCAAGCGGTGTCTCAATGTTAAAGTTTTCAGCCAACATAGCCTGCACCATCTCAGGACGGCGGGTGGTATTGTTGGTCACGAATAAATAGGGAATCTGACGTTCTTGCAAGCGATGAATAAAACGTTCACCAGCAGGAATCCGCTTTTTCCCTTCATAAATCGTACCATCCAAATCAATCAAATAACCTGTATATGTCATTTTTCCTCCTTAATCAAATCGTGTTTCCCAATGCTCAGACCGACTAGCTTCCAAGCAAAGTGCTAACTGCTCAGCAGTATTTTTCCCAAGGTAGAGCGGTGGTAAGTCATCTAGACTGAAGAAGCCACTGGCAACTGTTTCCGAATTGGGCTGAAACTCCCCGCCAAGGAGACGACATAGAATGAAGACCTTGGTCACGCGGTGAGCTGACTTGGCAGGATTGTTCTTGTGCTTGTCCAAAATCGCAACGACTCGCAGAGCCTCCACATCCAGCCCCGCTTCTTCCTTTACTTCCTTGACAACATTTTCCTTGACGGAGCGGTCCACATCGCACCAACCACCTGGTAAGGACCAGAGCCCATCGTTTTCCTGAACCAGTAGGATTTTATCCTCTTGGAAAATAGCTGCGCGGGTATCCAGCTTGGGTGTCTGATAGCCTGTTTCATTGCAAAACAAGTCTTTCACCACCTCCAAGGGCTGTCCAGATGGCTCTACCAACATTTCCGCCGCAATCTGACGGATTTCCTCAAATCGCTCCATGTCATAAACATCTTTTCCATAAGCCAAGCCTGTCTGAGCCAAGGCTTGTAAACGCACTGCCCATTCCAACCACTTATCCTGCGACATGACTTTCCCTCCATTCTATGACAGCTTGCGCATGGATATGCCCCTCTACCACAATCTCATGCTGGCTGACACCAGCTTCTGCCACCATGCGTGAACTCACCAGGCTAGTCGCCTCTACTTCCTTGAGATACTTGAGTTGGATTTTTTTAGGGACATGGCAGAGCAGAAAATCATAGCCCAGTGCTTCATACATCCATTCCAAGTACTTGCCATTATTGACATGCCCATTCATATCCAAGTCAAAATAGCGAACAGGAAATTCTTGAACAGATGGATTTTCCAAGAGCTGATACTTGGGAGCCCGAGGTAATTTCTTGACCTGCTCAGACTGATAAGGGGCAATCAAATCTTCTGGCACAGGTGCCACCTTGCGAGTCTCAAAATCAATCAGGACAAAATAGCAGAGAATGTCCAGCAAAAGATTGCCCGCCTCATCGTAAATATAGAACATCCGATGACAGAAAAACTTGTTGTAGGCAACCGCTTCTGTTTTTATCGTGACGGTTTCATTGTACTTAGGCAGTGCTTGAATAGTTAGCTCATAATCTGTCACCACCCAAATCAAGCCAAATTCCTGAAAAACATAGAGGTCACTGCGACCCAGTTCTTCCGACTGCCGACCTGACACACCAAGACAGTAGGAAATAAAGTCAGGAAGTTTGATTTCTTGTTTAACATCCACCATATCAAAAGGAATGGTGAACTCTTCTTGGTAGCTTAGTCCCATTGTGTCCTCTTTCTAATCTTCTATAATGAAACGCTCGGCAACTGTATCGCCCAAAAATAATCCCTTTTTCGTCATCCGAAGCCAACGGTCTTCTTCTTGCAAGAGACCTTCATTTTTCAAGTCCCTGACCACCTGACCGTAGCGGTCTTCAAAGGAAATGCCAAACTTTTCCTCGAATCGCTCGATGGACACGCCAGTTTTTTTCCGTAGGCCCAAAAACATCTCTTCTTCCATCTGCTCGGTCTGGCTGAGGAATTCTTCGTGTAAGCGAGAATGGCCTTTTTCGCGGATGGATTTGAGGTAGTGCTGGATGGGGCCGCGGTTGCGATAGCGCATGCCGTCGATGTAGCCAGATGCTCCAGCTCCTAGACCATAGTACTCCGAGTTGTCCCAGTACATGAGGTTGTGGCGACTTTCAAAACCAGGTTTGGTGAAGTTGGAGATTTCGTAGTGCTCGAAGCCGTTTTTCTCCAACTCCTGAAGAATGTAGTCGAACATATCGGACTCCACATCTTCGTTGGGCAGATGCAGGTTGCCACGGCGTTGGCGGTTCATGAAGACCGTGTGGTTCTCCAAAATCAAGCTATAGAGGCTCATGTGGGGAATGTCCAGCTCCAAGGCCTTGGCGACATTGTCCACCACCTGCTCCATGGTCTGACCAGGCAGGGCATAAATCAGGTCAATGGAAATATTGTGAAAACCCGCTTCCTTGAGGGCTGCAATGGTTTCATAAATCTGGGCCTGGTTGTGGCTACGACCGATTTTTTTCAGCATACGGTCATCAAAGGTCTGAACACCCAACGACACCCGATTGCACTTGGACTTTTTCAGAACCGCAATCTTGTCTGCCGTCAAGTCACCTGGATTGGCCTCAATGGTGAATTCTTCCAGCTGTGACAAGTCCAGCAAGTCCTCCAGATTGGTCAGGAGATAATCTAGCTGGTCTGCCGAGAGAGCCGATGGTGTTCCGCCTCCGATATAAAGCGTGCGGAGGGCTGGCAGGTTGTAAAACTTGACCTCTTCCATGAGGGCTGCCAAATACTCGTCAACAGGCTGGTTCTTAATAAAGACCTTGGAAAAGTCACAGTAGTAACAAATCTGGGTGCAAAATGGAATGTGGATATAGGCAGATGTCGGTCGTTTTTTCATAAGAACTATTATAGCACACTGTCTATAAAAATATTTTTTACAGCCATCACTTCCCCCTCAAAACAATGATATAATATAGTAAACTTACAAAATCTACAAAAGGGATTAAGTCATGAACAAAGAACGATTCTATGATGTCATCAACGCTATCTTATCATTCTTATTCTGCCGCTGGCTCTTTATGACCTTTCTTTTTTACCAGTTCTCGACCATTTTTATGACGGTTGATTTTTTACCTAGTCTTACAGCAATACTATTGATGACTGGGGTTTGCTTTACTCTCTTTCGACTGATCTATCAGCCAGACATTTCCCGACTGTCGCTTTGGTTTTTCTATGGATGCTATGGTTTTCTACTGATCTACCTCCTCTTTTTCAAAAGCATGGGCGTCAGAGGTGTCAACTGGGATCTCCTTAGCACCTTCTCTCAAGACCTGTTTCTCAATCCTGCTATATTGGTCTTTAACCTCTTACTCTTTTTGCCCCTTGGATTGCTGTTTTCGTTTTCTTGGAAAAAACTTTCTCTCTTTGTAGGTGCTATTTTACTGGTTGAAGCTTGTCAATTCTTCTTTTCACTGGGCTTCTTTGACCTTGGCGACATCTTGCTTAACACCTCTGGCTTTGCCCTTGGAAACTTCTTGGGACAATCCGCAATCGTCCACTCTTTCAAAAATAGAATACAGAAAAAATGACCCCGAAAGGTCATTTTTATATGCTACGCTTCCAAATGCCAGATGTCTTCGTTGTACTGTTGAATAGTACGGTCTGACGAGAAGAAACCTGCTTTAGCGATGTTGACGATGACTTTTTCCAACCAGCTGTCGCGATCTTCATAGTCTGCTAACATCTGCTCTTTAGTCGAGATATAATCTTCCAAATCAAGCAAGGTCATGAAGTGGTCATTGTGCTTAAGGTTGTCCTGTAAGCGCCAGAGACGCTCATCGATCCCACCAGCATGACGAATGGTATCCGATGTAATGAAGTCAATCAATGGACGAATGGCTTCACGTTCGTAGAAGGAATATGGATGGTAGGTTCCATTTGCATAGTGGTCGATAACTGTTTGGCTATCTTGGCCAAAGATATAGATATTTTCATCACCTACCAACTCATGAATTTCCACATTGGCACCATCATCTGTACCGATGGTCAAGGCACCGTTGAGCATGAATTTCATGTTACCTGTACCAGAAGCTTCTTTGGATGCAAGGGAAATTTGCTCTGAAATATCTGCCGCTGGAATAATATAACTCGCCTCAGTTACGTTATAGTTTTCAATCATAACGAGTTGCAAGTGTGGTGCCACATCAGGATCATTTTTAATCACCTGTGACAATACCAAAATCAAATGAATGATGTCCTGTGCGGTTGTGTAGGCAGGTGCAGCCTTTCCTCCAAAGAATACTGTCAATGGGCGGGTAGGAATGTTGCCTGCTTTAATATCCAGATACTTATGGATAACATAGAGGACATTCATCTGCTGACGCTTGTACTCGTGCATGCGCTTGATTTGTACATCAAAGATGGATTCTGGATTAACATGAACACCTTGTGTCTTGGCAATATGACGCTGCAATTTGCGTTTATTATGCTGCTTTGTCTTTTCCAACCAAGATTTCAATTCCTTATCATTTTTGTAATCCAATAGCTTTTCGAGTTCACTTGCATCGTGATGGTAGCCATGTCCAAGTAGGCCGTCCAGGTAGCTTGCTAGACTTGGATTAGCATGCATGAGCCAGCGACGGAAGGTAATCCCATTTGTCTTATTATTGAATTTTTCAGGATATAGCTCATAGAAAGCTTTCAACTCTGAAGTTTTCAAGATCTCTGTATGAAGTGCCGCCACCCCATTAATAGAATAACCATAATGAATATCCATGTGTGCCATGTGAACACGGCCATGTTCATCGATGATATTGACAGCAGGATCATCCTTCACTTCTTTGGCACGACGATCCAATTCTACGATGAACGGTACCAAGTGCGGAACCACATAGTTCAGAAAATCAAGCGGCCATTTTTCCAGCGCCTCTGACAAGATGGTATGGTTGGTATAAGCAGTCATTTTCTTAACAATTTCAACTGCCTCATCAAACGAAATACCACGAAGCTCCAAAAGGCGAATCAATTCTGGAATAACAAGTGATGGGTGAGTATCGTTGATTTGAACAACAGCATAATCAGGCAGGTCATGTAAGTTTGATCCCTTAGCAACCGCTTCGTCAATCAATAGTTGCGCAGCGTTAGAGACCATGAAATACTGCTGGAAGATGCGGAGAACTTTTCCTTCATCGGTCGAATCATCTGGATAGAGGAAAAGAGTCAAGTTTCGGAAAATATCTTCCTTATCAAATTCTATCCCATCATAAATGATATTGTCATCAACTGAAACAAGGTCAAACAAGCGAAGACGATTCTTGCGTTCCATTTTATAACCAGGTACATCGATGTCATACAACTTAGATGTCAAGGTAAAGTTAGCAAATGGCACCTGATAAGAAATCGGTGACTCCGTTAACCATGAACGTGGTGTAATCCACTCGTTTGGCACAGCAGACTGTTGATGGTATTCAAATAATTGTCTAAACAGCCCAAAGTGATAATTCAAGCCGACCCCATCACCATTAAGACCTAGACTAGCAATTGAATCAAGGAAGCAGGCAGCCAAACGACCCAAACCACCATTTCCTAGTGATGGCTCCATCTCCACATCTTCAATAGCAATTAAGTCTTTACCTGCTGCTGCAAGCTGGCTCTTCACCTCATCATAAACACCCAAGTTGATCAAGTTATTAGATAAGAGCTTACCAATTAAGAACTCTGCTGAAATATAGTAGACCTTTTTCTTTTGGTCATTTGTATACTTAGCTTCACTCTGCTGTTTTGTAAAAGCAAGCAAGGCGTAATAGAGTTCTTGGTCTGTACAATCTTCAATGCGTTTAGCATACATAGACTGAACAAAATTTTGTAAATTAATCATAAGGGCTCTCCTAAATATATTAATGTAATCATCCAGAAAGGTTTCGCTCTACCTTTGTAAACGTTTTCTTAATTATACCCTATTTATAAAAAAAAGACAAGCCAACTTCCGTACAAATAGAAATTGGTTCGCCTTTTAAACGAGGCTGGGCAAAAAGTCCAGCCACGCTTCTCAGAGTTCGTGTAAACATCTCAGCGCAGTGGTTGATTGGCAGATTTGTTCGTGTTTCACACTCCAAATCTGACCTAATCAACTGTGCGGGGGGTGGGAAGACGAACTCTTTTTTAGACCAGTCGAGTTCTTTCCCACTCCCAGAATTATTCTTAATTATTCTTAATTATTCTGCAATCAGAGTTTCCAAACCAACTTTCATCATATCCGTGAAAGTATTTTGACGCTCTTCTGCTGTGGTGTCTTCCTCTGGATTAACCAAGCTATCTGAAATCGTCATAATGGCAAGCGTTTGAACGCCAAACTTAGCACCTAGGTAATAAAGTGCAGCCGCTTCCATTTCTACAGCCTTGACACCTAGTTGACCTAATTCTAAGTTGCGACTAAACAATTTTGGAGAATAGAAACTATCTGATGATAAAACATTGCCAACATGCGTTGTCATGTTGAGTTCTTTGGCGATATGATAAGCCTTATCTAAAAGATCAAAATCAGCGATTTGTGGCAAATCGTACTCTGGCCAGTCAATATTAATCATACGAGAGTTGGTCGCAGCTGCCTGAGCCAAGACCAATTCACGGACATGGACATCCTCGTTCAAAGAACCTGCTGTTCCCACACGAATTAGTTTTTTCACACCATATTCGTTAATCAATTCATGGGCATAGATAGAGATGGATGGCATCCCCATACCTGTTCCCATGACAGAGACACGATGACCCTTGTAGGTCCCTGTGTAGCCGAACATATTGCGA
Source organism: Streptococcus suis (assembly GCF_902702775.1). Classification (NCBI taxonomy): domain Bacteria; kingdom Bacillati; phylum Bacillota; class Bacilli; order Lactobacillales; family Streptococcaceae; genus Streptococcus; species Streptococcus suis. Next base: position 753,668 of record NZ_LR738724.1, on the reverse strand, counting down.
ACTTCGTTGAAGCAAACTGCATCTTCAAGGAAGTTTTCAGCGATAAATTTAGCACGGAGTGGATCACCAGGAAGCAAAATCTTATCAGCAATTTCGCCTGGTTTTGCGGAAATATGGATAGACATGTAATGTACCTCTTTGTTCTATTTTCGAATGCCTACAACTCAGCCAAGATAGCTTTGACCAAGCCTTTGAAGTTGCCCTTGATTTGCTCGGTTACTTCTACAACTTCTTCGTGATTGAGTTCAGATTGGAAACCAGCCGCAAAGTTTGTGATAGCAGAAATACCCAAGACTTTCATACCTGAGTGAGCTGCCACGATAACTTCTGGCACAGTTGACATACCGACTGCATGGGCACCCATAGTCTTGAAGGCCAAGATTTCAGCAGGTGTTTCATAGGTAGGACCTGTCACACCGAGATAGACACCATCGTCCAACTTGATACCCAATTTTTCCGCAATGGCATGGGCTTTTTCACGGTATTCTTTAGTGTAAGCATTTGACATATCTGGGAAACGTGGACCAAATTCTTCCAAGTTTTCACCAATCAATGGATTTTGGCCAGTCATGTTGATGTGGTCTGTAATGGCCATAAGGGTACCTGGACCGTAGCCGATACCACCTGCAGCATTGGTTACAATCACGCCTTCACAACCAAGGGCTTTCATAACACGGACTGGGAAGGTCACAACTTCCATCGGATTGCCTTCGTAGAAATGGAAACGACCTTGAAGAGCTAAGACCTTACGGCCTGCCAAATCTCCGTATACCAACTTACCAGCGTGGCCCACAACCGTTGACTTGCCCCAGTTTGGAATGTCCGCATAGTCGATCACAATAGCATTTTCAACTTCTTGAGCCAATTCACCCAAACCTGAGCCCAAGATCAAACCAAATTCTGGCTTGACCAAACCTTTTTCTTCTAAGAAAGCTTTTGTTTCATTGATTTTTGCAAGTAAACTCATATTTTCTCCTTTTATAAATAATCCGACCAGTCATATTCTGGCATTTTTTCTTTAATGATTTCAAGCGGACGACAGAGGAAGGCTGTCTGCTCTCGCTCGATAATGGGGCGATTGAGAAGAGCAGGCTCTTCCACTAAACGTTGGAAGATTTCTTCTTCTGAAAATCCTGCTCGCTCTTCTTCCGTCAACCGAATGACTGCTGAAGGTTGACTGCCCATTTTTTCCAAGAGAGCTGTCAATTCCTCTGCTGTCAGTGGATTTTCTAGATAATTAACCCACTTGACTGCCATATCCTGACTGGACAGCAATATTCTTAATTTTTTACACTTGCTACAGTCAGGATTGTAATAGACCGTTAGCTTCTCCATTAAACCAATTGTGATAAGAAGCTTTCGCCAATCATGGCTGTGTCCACTCCGAAGTTTTCCGCAACGGTTGCTGAAATGTCCGCAAAATGACCTACTGGCAAGACACCACTACCTTTGAAAGCCTTGCTGTATGCCAAGAGTGGCACATATTCACGTGTATGGTCTGTTCCAGCATAGGATGGATCATTGCCGTGGTCTGCAGTAATCAAGAGTAGGTCATCTTCACGCATATTGTCAATAATCTCTGGAATACGTGCATCAAACTCTTGCAAACAATCGCGGTAGCCTTCGATATTGCGACGGTGACCATAAACGGCATCAAAGTCAACTAAGTTTGTGAAGGAGAAACCTTCCTCGAAGTCTGATAACTTCAGAGTATCAATCAACACATCGACACCATGCATGTTGGACTTGGTGTGACCCATATCATTTGTAATACCTGAACCATTGAAAATATCACTGATTTTACCAACTGAGTAAGTTGGTACACCCGCATCTGCCAGTTTGTTGAGTACGGTTGCTTCAAACGGTGATACTGCATAGTCGTGACGGTTGGCAGTTCGTGAGAAATTGCCTGGCTCACCAACGTATGGACGGGCGATGATACGGCCTAGAAGAGCTGGGCGTTCAAGGGTAATGGAACGAGCGTATTCACAGATACGATATAACTCATCAAGTGGAATAATGTCTTCATGGGCTGCAATCTGAAGCACAGGGTCTGCGGAGGTATAGACGATCAACTCCCCTGTTTCCATTTGGCGAGGACCAAAGTCATCAATGACAGCTGTACCTGAATACGGCTTGTTTGCTTCGCGGATGATTTTACGACCTGAGAATTCTTCGATTTTTGTCAAAATCTCTTCAGGGAAACCATCCCAGAATGTATCAAATGGCTCAGTAATATTGAGACCCATAATTTCCCAGTGTCCAGTCATGGTATCCTTGCCGAGCGATACTTCTTCCAACTTGGTCACGTAACCAGTTGGATGGCTTTCAGCAGGAACTGTCGCAAGCGCTGTATCTCGAGGGATATTTCCAAGACCAATCTTGGTCATATTAGGCACCTCAAGCCCAGCTTTTTCAGAAATGTGACCGAGAGTATCAGATTCTGTATCTGCTACACCCGCATTGAAAAATTTATCTGAGTCTGGTGCTGCGCCGATTCCGACAGAGTCCATAACTACCAAGTGAACACGTTTAAATTTAGGCATAATTGTCTCCTTTATTTGAATAGTTAGATTCAACCAAAATCAACGTCCAACCAAGTTGCTAGACTGGAAATTATCGTTACCACATCTAAACATTTTAATGGGGTGCAATACTTATACAGTCACAGCTCTCGGTATCAAACTTCCTAACCATCAAAACTAAATACTGTTACTCGCTTCACTGCCTGCTGTTCAGCTATCGCTTTTTCAGTACCTATCGTCTGACTGCTACGAGGTAAGGGGATAGATTTTTGAAGAGTCTAAACGTTCGTGTTTTCATTATACCATAAAAAAGCCTCTCATTGTACCAAAATGAGAAGCGTTTTCAATTTATTTCTTTTCGATGATGTTCGGCCCTTCTGGTGTACCAACAATTACCTTGGAAATCAATCCAATAAAGAGACCGTGTTCTACAACACCGACGGTCCGATCCAATTCTTCCGCCAATGCATATGTGTCTTCTATTCTGCGCAAATCAAGGTCAATGATAAAGTTCTGCATATCCGTGATATGTTTTTCTCCATTACGCATACGGAAACTTGGACGATACCCTTTTTTCTCAAATAGTCGGAAAAGATTTTCCGCACCGTACTGTACAACTTCTACCGGCAACTTGAAAGCTCCTAGGGTTTGAACCACCTTAGACTCATCCACAATCCAGATACAGTCCTTACTATTGACTGCTACCACCTTCTCCATGAGAAGCGCTGCGCCACCGCCTTTAATCCCATTGAAGTCTCCATCAACCTCATCTGCTCCATCCACCGTCAAGTCCACATATTCGACTTCGTCGATATTTTTTAGGGGAATCCCAAGGGACGCAGCATGTTCTGCCGTAGCATGAGAGGTCGTTACGCCTGTGATCTGCAAGCCCTCTTCCGCAACCCGGCGGCCAATCTCCTGCACGAAATAGTGTGCCGTCGAACCAGTTCCCAGCCCAACAATCATCCCGTCCGTCACAAATTCCGCCGCCTTAATCCCAACCTGCTCTTTTAGGTTTGTCATTTTTGTCTCCTTTTAAGTAAAACGATTATGTATAGTATAGCATGGAGGGGGAGATGGGACAAGGGTGAGTTAGAAATCTTGGAGGAAAATGGAGGGGAATTAATTTCGACAGTATTTTCTAGGCTATCGTAAAAATCTGAATAGCTATACGTTTTGAAACTATTCGAAACAGCACAGCTCTAAAACATATGATGACGAAGAATCTAAGACTAAGAAGTTTTGAAACTATTCGAAACAGCACAGCTCTAAAACCTATGAGATGCTATTTGTTCTACAAATAAAGTTTTGAAACTATTCGAAACAGCACAGCTCTAAAACCTATGAGATGCTATTTGTTCTACAAATAAAGTTTTGAAACTATTCGAAACAGCACAGCTCTAAAACTCTGCGGAACGACTGTATCTTTAAAATGCTGTTTTGAAACCATTCGAAACAGCACAGCTCTAAAACTATCCGGATTTGCAAATAGCGGTATAGATTGTTTTGAAACCATTCGAAACAGCACAGCTCTAAAACGATATCGGACATATTCGTGAAAATGGTGACGTTTTGAAACCATTCGAAACAGCACAGCTCTAAAACTTATCATTGATTTCAGCAACTGCCAATTCAGTTTTGAAACCATTCGAAACAGCACAGCTCTAAAACTTTAAAACCGTGTATCGTTATCCCAAACAAGTTTTGAAACCATTCGAAACAGCACAGCTCTAAAACATGTTACCCCCAGTTTTGATTTTAGGGTTGGTTTTGAAACCATTCGAAACAGCACAGCTCTAAAACTTGAACATTAGTCTGAACACGCGCATACGTGTTTTGAAACCATTCGAAACAGCACAGCTCTAAAACTGTGCCTTTTGCTTCTTGGTCTTGTCATCTGTTTTGAAACCATTCGAAACAGCACAGCTCTAAAACCCATCGGACTGTGTAAATAGTTATATTTACGTTTTGAAACCATTCGAAACAGCACAGCTCTAAAACCGGCTTATACTTTGGGTTAGGGTTGTAAAGGTTTTGAAACCATTCGAAACAGCACAGCTCTAAAACGTAATACCTTCAAGATAATCTGGATCACCTGTTTTGAAACCATTCGAAACAGCACAGCTCTAAAACTTGGACGTTAAACAATGGGAAAAAGATAAAGTTTTGAAACCATTCGAAACAGCACAGCTCTAAAACATCATTACTTGCAGAGGGGCGATTTTATTAGTTTTGAAACCATTCGAAACAGCACAGCTCTAAAACATTTTCGCCTATTTTCGCCTATTTTTCCGGTTTTGAAACCATTCGAAACAGCACAGCTCTAAAACACCGCAAACGGGTATGCCATAATCCACAATAGTTTTGAAACCATTCGAAACAGCACAGCTCTAAAACTCTACGCTTTCAAAATATTCTCTTGATTCAGTTTTGAAACCATTCGAAACAGCACAGCTCTAAAACCGGAAATCCTTGAACACTACGGTGTGAAAGGTTTTGAAACCATTCGAAACAGCACAGCTCTAAAACGTATTTAGCGACTTTGTCTTGCCAGGTTTTGTTTTGAAACCATTCGAAACAGCACAGCTCTAAAACTAGCCCTGCAATACATCTGTGCTCAGCACAGTTTTGAAACCATTCGAAACAGCACAGCTCTAAAACGCGGCGGTACCCATACCTATCATACCCTTAGTTTTGAAACCATTCGAAACAGCACAGCTCTAAAACTGAGGATATCGTACAAGAACAACCTTATCAGTTTTGAAACCATTCGAAACAGCACAGCTCTAAAACTCTTATGCTGCTAGTCCTTTAACTCTTAAGGTTTTGAAACCATTCGAAACAGCACAGCTCTAAAACCTCGTAGACTATTTTTTGTCACAAAATCTCGTAATCGCGCCATTCGTCTCAGCCAGACTTCAGTTTCGAATAGTTTCTAATATTTGTACTATATGTACTTATTTTACCATATTTTCCGATAGTAAGAAATAGTCTTTATCCAAAACATACTGAGGGAAATCTTTTCTTTTTCTCGGTTCTAGAAAAAGAACATCCATATTGGAAAGTTCAATATACTCCCTAGTTTTCTGAATTTCATCCACCGTCAAATAAGATAACACATTGATAAAGACAAGAAATTTCTTCTTATTCAAAAATTGATAAACTTGTAAAATCTCAAAAATTTTATCAAAAATCGTATCACTGATAGTTTCAATTTTGACTCCTAACGCCTTTATCAACTCCAAAACCGTAATCTCATCATACTCCAAATCAAGCTCATTCTCTAGACATTCATAAGAGATTAGTTCAGTAATAGAATTTGCTAATTTTTCAATAATTGATTTTACTTCTGGTTTTTCATTTAATTGATTTTCTAAATCAGCATAGATGAGCTTCAGTATTGGTGCAGCATTAATGTCATATCCTAAAATATCTGTCACCACCATCAGCTCAGAATCTTTAATGGACCTAAATTGTTCGTCGAAAATTTTTAATTCTATTCCATCTTGATATTGATATAAATTCCTAACCAGTCGGGAAAATACTGTCGTATCCTCTACAACAAAAATAGTTGCTTTCTCGACCGTCAGAGCTTCGTCTAGTAACGGAAAGTTCAATTTCATATCAAATCTCCTCTCCTAAAAAGACTATTCGAGAGTCCGTATTTCCTATACAGTCATCTCGCTGACCATGGAGATAAATCATACGAGCAAATTGTTTTTCTGTAACTGTCAGAAGTGTGATATTACCTTTCTTGGGATTATTTGCCTTTAGTCGCTCCAACATAGCATTACTGGCTGAATTGTTCAGGAGTAACTTGCTATAGACTGAAAATTGATGCATAATAAACCCTTCGTTGATTAAAAATTTACGGAATTTACGATATGCCTTTCTTTCATCAACTGTTTCTGTAGGCATATCAAACATCAATAGCATTCTCATATACCGGTAACTCATATCCTAAATTCAGGAACTCCTTTCCCTTTATTATTGAGCGCCTTAATCACTTTCTTCGTATAATCGCTAACAATATTAGTCAGGTACATTTCCTTATTGTTATATTGAAATGTATCTGAGAAAATTGTAAACAATTCACGCTTAATTTTAACAAAACTATAATTTCGATTTTCGTAAACAATCTGATCTATGATAGGCCGAAAAGGTTCCATGATGTCGCTAGCAAGATTGAATTGATTGAATTGGTTAGCGTGTTTTAAACCAAATTGTGTCATGCAGCCAGAAAGAACAACCTCACGCGCAAACATACTAAGTAACAGGGTATAGCCATAATCTAGACTTGCGTTGATATCATTATCAAGTTCTCGATTAAAATCGTTTCCAAACAAAGTATTAAAGTAAATCCTCGCAGAATGTCCTTCACGATTGCTAGGGTCAAAGAGCTCCAAACTATGGTACAAATTCATGACGGATTGAGATTTTTCAATGAATCCACACTTACTGAGATAGATACTTTGGTTTAGTATTTTCTGGGAAATGATATGTGTCCAAACTTCAGCTTTGATTGCTTCTTCCCAGTCAATTTGCCTCGAAAGCTGTAAACTGGAGTCATGCCGAGCATAATAAGGCATCAAGTGTGCTGTTGGTAGTCGCTTATCATCACAAAAAATAACCAGAATGTTTTCATCTACTAATCGCTTGATTAACATCGTAGACAGCACAATATCAGTTGTTTCCAGCAATAAGATGTCAACCTCGGACAGATGAATCATTTCTGTCCGAGTAGCATCTTTAAAAATCAAATGATTATTTTTATATGATAGTTTGGAGTGTGTATTTACAATAACAGTCCGCCAACCCATTAGTCTCCTCCTAATTTGCTCAAATCAATACGTGTTTCATAGAGACCAGTCACAGACTGATGAATGAGGGTAGCCTTGAGAAGTGAGGATGGGGTGTAATCTCTATAGCGTGGGATTTTAGTGCCTAAAAATTCAAAATCAACAGCACTACCTAGGGCAGTTAGATTCAACAAGTTGATGAATGAATTGCAAAGTTCCTCAAGGTTATCAGTATCTTTTCTAGCTGAATATGCTTCTACAATCCGTTTTCCATTAGCTTTAGCTCCAACAATTTTTTCATTGTATTCGAGGATGTATGTCAGTAATTCATCAAAAACATAACGATTAGTTTCCACATATTTCTTATGTCCAGGCTCCAGCGTTCGATTTACTCTCATTGCATGGTAAAGTAAAGTAACAAATTTATCTGGCAGATACATCTCATTGCCCTTATGAATTTCTCCACGTTTATTATTTGTTGACAAGATGCTTGCAAGCATTCGTCTGCTGCCGTTTTCCAGTTCAAAAAGGCTATATTTTGGTAATTTAATAATGGATTTAATATCTTTATATCCAAGATTCAATAAATATTGTTTTGGATTTTTCTCAAAATCCTTCCTAGCTAGAATGGAGATGCCTTGAAACTCTGTTACTTCCGCTTTACTTTTCTTTTTCCCCTTCTCAATAATTCCATTCACTAGAACGGCATAAGAATTTGAAATGCCTGCATAGCCACCGTAACGCTTTGTATCAAAACTTTGTTTGGCAGGAACCAGATTTTCAACACTTCCTTCTTTAGGCCTTGGTGAAAGATTTGCATTATAGAAGCCTTTAGGTTTCCCTCTATCTAGACCATGGTTTTGAACCTCTGTCTTTTTAACAACATTCACTTGCGGATAAGATAAGACTTTTCTAACCGTTCTAAAGTCCGACTTTTTGTCCCAAACAATTTCCCCGGTTTCCTTGTTTACCTCAATAATAGGTCTAATTTTTACCGTCCCTGTTTTAGAAGACTTCACAACTCGCTTGAAAAAGTTCATGATATTAGAATAAAATAAGACCCTCTCGGTTGCCGATTTACGAGATTTATAGCTATTGTATTTTGGATAGTCTCCATAAACAAATTCTGGTGCTAACTGAGGGTACTTTTTCAATAAAGCTGTTGCTACCACTGCATTCAGATAGGCATCATGAGCGTGATGGTAATTGTTGATTTCACGTACTTTATACAATTGATAGTCTTTTCTAAATTGGGATACTAAACTTGATTTTAAGGTAATAATATTGACTTTCGGATCACGAATTCTATTTCCAGCGTCATCCAACTTCGTATTAAAGCGCGTATCCAAAATTCTAGCCACATGCTTTGTGATTTGTCTAGTTTCCACTAATTGTCTCTGGATAAACCTTGCCTTATCCTCATTAGTCAATCCACCTCGCTCCGCTTTGGTCAGATTATCAAATTTACGCTGCGAAATAAGTTGAGAATCTAATAACTGTTTCCAGAAGTTTTTCTTTCTATGAACAATCTCGAGGCTTGGCACATCATCAGACTTGCCTCTGTTTTTAGCAGATTTAGTCAATACCTTATTATCTAGTGAGTCATCTTTAATAAATGCTTGTGGGATAATATGGTCAATATCATATTGACTGAGCTGATCGATATCTAATTCTTCGTCAGTATACATATCCTTCCCATTTTGAAGATAATAGAGAAAAAGTCGATCATTCTGAAGAGCTTGATTATTTGTCGGATATTCTTTAAGAATTTTTGAATTCAAGTTGCTATCCAAATTCTTAATCGCATTCTCTATTTTCTTATAGCGCTGTTGCGAACTACGGCGACCTTGATTCGTAAACTGATTTTCACGCGCCATTTCAACAACGATATGTTCGGGCTCATAGCCCATTACCTCTATCAATTCATCCACAATTTTTAAACTTTGTAGGATTCCTTTTTTTATAGCTGGACTTCCGGCAAGATTTTGCACCTCTGTGCGATAATCTTCCGCTTCTCCAGAACCTTGCGCTAGTCTGATTTCATCTACAAATGATAGAGTATCATCATGAATCAGTTGCATAAAATTACGATTACTGGTTCCGTCATCTATTAGATAATCCAAAATCGTTTTTCTCGTAGTTTTATTTCGAATGCCATTAATTAACTTAGCAGATAATCGACCCCAACCAGTATAATGCCGACGTTCCAGCTTTTTGCGTTGTTCTTCTGTCAATACATCCTTATACTTCTCTAGGCGTTTTCTAATCATTTCTCTATCTTCAAATAGAGTTAAGGTCAGCACAACATTTTCCAAAATATCTTCATTTTCTGGATTATCAAGTAAATCTTTAGATACTATTTTTTTCAAGTCATGGTAAGTACCGAGTGAGGCATTAAAACTCTTATTGTCCTTATCTAAACCCATCAAGTCTACGATGCGGAATTCATCAAATTCCTTACCAAGGAAATCCATTAATTTTTCCTTGGTAACTTTTCGATAAACCTTAAATACGCCATCAAAAATTTCTTGCTTCATACTAGCATCAAAGAAGAATGAATTACCTTGTTCTGTTACATACCTTACCTTAGTCAACTCATTATATACAGCAAACTTTTCGTATAGTAAACTGTGTTTTGGAAGAACCTTTTGATCCGGCAAGTATTGATCATAGTTTGTCATACGAGTGATGAAGTTTTCGGCGGAAGTTTCCTTATCAACCATTTCATCAAAATTCCAAGGCCTAATCTTTTCGTCTGATTTACGATTTAACCAAGCAAACTCACTCTTTCCTCGTGCCAACGGGCCTACATAATAAGGAATACGGAAAGTTAGTATTTTTTCAATCTTATCCTGATTCTCTACTAAAAACGGATAAAACTCGGCCTGTCTACGAATGATAGCATGCATTTCTTGGAGATGAATTTGGTGAGGAATAGAGCCATTATCAAAGGTACGTTGTTTTCTAAGGAAATCTTCTCTATCAATTTTATCAATGAAATAATTACTTCCCTCAATCTTCTCTATTGCTTTTTTTATGAATCTATAAAAATTCTCCTGCGTCGTTTTCCCCTCAATATAACCTGCATAACCATCTTTTAGCTTATCATTGAAAACTTCTTTATAGGAATCGGACAAATTCTGATGAATAAAGTTCTTAAGTAAAGCTAAATCTTTTTGATGCTCCTCATATCTATTAACCATTGAACTAGAAAGCGGAGCCTTTGTTGTAGAATCAGTTGTTGACAAGATACCTGCCAACAATATCCCATCGTATAAGGATTTTGTCGCGATAAACAGGTCAGCATAATCATCCCCAATTTTACCTAATAACTCCTCCAAATCTTCTTCGTACGTTTCTTTAGAAAATTGGATTTTTGCATCTTCAGCCAGCTCGAAATTTGTTTTAAAATTAGGCTGTAGCCCTAGGGCAAGTGCAAGAAAATTACCAAAAAGTCCATTTTTCTTTTCATTTGGAAAATAATGAAGAACATTTTCTAAACGTCTAGACTTACTGACTTTTTCAACTAAAACATCTGCAACATTTGGTAGATTCTCTGATAAATAGCTACCTTCAACAGTTTTGGCGAACATCTCAACAAAGTCATTAAATAAATGTTGAACCTCTTTATTTTCAGATTTTAAATCCCCTTCAAACAGAAAATGCCCTCGATACTTTATAATGTGAGCCAAAGCAAGATAAATTAAACGAATATCTGCTTTTTGAGAAGAATCTGCTAATTGTTTTCTTAAATGATAAATAGTTGGAAACTGTTTATGGTACTCTTTTTCCTCCTGCAAGGTTCCGAAAATTGGATGCTTACTTCCTTGCTTATCCTCAACAATAAGAAAAGAATCATCAAGACGTTGGAAAAAACTGTCATCAATTTTATTGATTTCTTCTGCAAATATTTCTTGCAAGTATAAGATACGATTTCTGCGGCGTGTATAACGTCGACGAGCTGTTCGCTTTAGTCTGCGATTTTCTGCTGTATTGCCCTCATCAAACAGCAAGGTGCCAAGTAAGTTTTTCTTTATGTACCGCTTTTCGGTATTTCCAAATACCTTCATTTTCTTGGAAGGTACTTTGTAGTTCTCTGTATACATAACACAGTGCCCAACGCTGTTCGTACCTATATCTATTCCTATAGCGTAACTTTTCTTCATCATAGTTTTACTCCTTATAATTTGATTATTATATTTTGATGCTTTTGTGAAATTTATGAGATTAATGATTTTTTCAAAAAAACAATCTCCTTAAATATAAATTGATTATATATATTTCAATGGCTTATTTCAAGAAATTAGCTATTTTTAGAACAAAAATTTTATCATTCTTGAAAGATTTGTTATACTTATGGAGATTTATATTTAGTTTTAGCGCTATGTTAGTTTAGAGTGCAACAATTTTTTTATAAAAACTCTTGCAAATATTTGTAAGATGCTATATAATGATTTTGTTGAAACCATTCGAAACAACACAGCGAGTTAAAATAAGGCTTTGTCCGTACTCAATTTTGCGCACCGATTCGGTGCTTTTTTGTTTCTATTGTTATTATATCAAATTTTAAATCGTTTTCAATACATATCTTTGTATCAGCATCTCTAAAATGTGCTTTTTTTATCATTCCATGTTAAACTTATAAGTAAGATTTAAGAACCTGTATTCACAGTTCAGCACTTCCATCTAAGGCTAGTTTATCAGCTATTCATCGTTAGTTTTTTGGGAGTGAGAAAGAACTCGATTGATCTCAAAACGAGTCTCCCTCACTTCCAATACCGTAGGTTCGACTCCTATGGTCACTTTCTAGTTTTAAGGTGACCAGCTGAAACAGTTCCCCAAACTGTTTCACTCCACCGGACTATTTTACTCCCACCCCCGCACAGCTCCAACAGTCAGAGTAGTGACTGTTAAACCCAATCAACCGCTGCGCTGAGATGTTGACACGAACCGCTGGGCTTGAGCCCATCACTCAAAAACCTACCTTGATTAGCGAAAAACTATCTCTTATATTAAAACATTTTACTTGTGAATACAGATTCTTGTTAGAAAGCACATTATTATGATCACCAAAGAATTCGATACAATAACTGCCATTTCAACTCCTCTCGGTGAGGGTGCCATTGGGATTGTCCGCCTGTCTGGGACGGATGCATTTGCCATTGCCAGCAAGGTTTTCAAGGGCAAGGATTTGGCGACTGTTCCTAGCCACAGCCTCAACTACGGCCACATTATTGACCCTGCGACAGGGCAAGTGCTTGACGAGGTCATGCTGGGTGTCATGCGTTCTCCACGTACCTTCACGCGCGAAGATGTCGTTGAGATTAACACCCACGGAGGCATCGCCGTTACCAACGAAATCCTTCAACTCCTGATTCGCCAAGGTGCTCGAATGGCTGAGCCGGGCGAGTTTACCAAGCGTGCCTTTCTCAACGGCCGTGTAGATTTGACCCAGGCCGAGGCCGTCATGGATGTTATCCGTGCCAAGACCGACAAGGCCATGCACAATGCCGTCCGCCAGCTTGACGGCTCCCTCTCACAGCTCATAAACGACACCCGTCAGGAGATTCTCAACACACTGGCACAGGTCGAGGTCAACATCGACTACCCTGAGTATGACGACGTCGAGGAGGCGACGACAGAGCTGGTCCGCGAAAAAACCCTCCAGTTCCAAGCCCTTTTGGAAAATCTCCTTCGTACTGCCCGCCGTGGAAAAATCCTGCGTGAAGGCATCGCTACTGCTATTATCGGTCGTCCCAATGTGGGAAAATCCAGCCTGCTCAATAACCTCCTCCGCGAAGAAAAAGCCATCGTTACAGACATCGCAGGAACAACCCGCGACGTTATCGAAGAATACGTCAACATCAAAGGTGTCCCCCTCAAGCTGATTGATACCGCAGGTATCCGTGAAACAGATGACATCGTTGAAAAAATCGGTGTGGAACGGTCTAAAAAAGCCCTTGAGGAGGCCGACCTCATCCTGCTAGTCCTCAACGCATCCGAGCCACTGACCGAACAAGACCGCAATCTCCTAGCCATTTCCGATTTGGCCAACCGCATCGTCCTGCTCAACAAGACCGACCTGGAAGAGAAGATTGAAGCAGACCAACTGCCCGAGGATGTCATTCGCATTTCCGTCTTGAAAAACCAGAATATCGACCAAATCGAAGAAAAAATCAACCAGCTCTTCTTTGAAAATGCTGGTCTGGTAGAGCAAGATGCCACCTACCTCTCCAATTCTCGTCATATTTCCCTGATTGAGCAAGCCGTCCAAAGCCTGCAAGCTGTCAACGACGGTCTGGAAATGGGCATGCCCGTAGACTTGTTACAGGTGGACCTGACACGCTGTTGGCAGATTTTAGGAGAAATCACAGGCGATGCTGCTCCAGATGAACTCATTACCCAACTCTTTAGCCAATTCTGTCTTGGAAAATAGAAAGAGGCTAGGCAAGTCTTAAAAATAGAAAATAGCTTAGAATTACGTCGTAAGAAACCGTGATTCTAAGCTATTTTTAATGATTCAAATTGTGATTGAAGACGAAAGGTTCAGTTTTTTCACACTTTTTGTATATTAACAGATTAAAACTTGTCCTTCTCTAAAAAATAAACTATACTATGGATAGAAAGGAGGCTTACCCTATGAAAAAAATGATAATTGCTTTACTTGCCGCTTTTTGCCTTATTTTTTCCTTTATCGCTTGGAAATTGGAAACCTATCAGCACGCCAAAGTAGAACTCGATTCAAATGCTGACTTCTATCTCGTTTATCCAGGTAAAATCGAAGCCTTTCAATTATCTAATGACCAGCCAAAGCTCATTCACACTCAAAAAATGAATTCGGACAACTATTTCGGCTCTGGAAAAAACCACATTATAGACAATCAATATTTAGTTTTTGCCAATGACCAGCAGAAATTTACCAATGACAATTTGGTTTCTATTGATTTCAAAACAGGAGAAATTCTTCGTAAGCCAAGCAAATACGCTACCTACATCAGCGGAACTGATGGACAACATTTTTATACAGCAGGTCCTTTCCATGCCTTATCACAGTTCGATAATACGTTCAAATTAAAAAATCAATTAAAACTAGATGATGATTTTTTCCCACTTCCATATGTCTATGCAGATGATACATCCATTTATTTAAACGGCAATCAAATAACCACTGGTCAATCAGATTCTCAAAAAAATGTTCTCTATATCATCGATAAAACAAGCTTTACAAGATCAGATATAGTCGAATATGACAAAAATCTAGTAACTCATGAAGGACTCCTTGCAAAGGATACACTCTATCTTCCAATCACTAGTCACCATGCTTTAGATTACAAGGATATTGAGACTTCCTATGATATTTTGTCCTTCAATACAAAGACACGTACATTTTCCTCCATAACCTTATCACAGCCTACACCAGGAAGCATCCAACCACTCAAGGAAGATAACCTATTATTCATTGAGCACGAAAGCGATTGGCTATCTGCAATCTCTTTCACCATTTATAATACCCAAACAGGTCAAGAGAGCTACCATCGTCTAGACGAGCTTAATCCTCGTCCTTATTATATTGACCATGTCCGCCAACTAGACGGTAATAGATTATTATTGATTCTGGCTGGTAAGGCACTCATCTATGACTGGCAAGCAAAAAAAGTTTTAAGTCAAACCATTCTATCTGAGGATTATGTCAGCGGAGTGTGGGTAAATGACTGATAAACAAAAACGAATCTCAATCAAAGATTGTAAAAGTCCCAAGATTAGTCTTTCTTGGGACTTTCTTATATTCTATCGAAGTTGCACAGCACAATCAATGTACTTACAAATCCTCAGAACCACTATCTAATCGAAGTAAACGCCATTCCCAAAGCAGAACCAAAATAATATTTCCACCTTTCTTGCTCTAAATAGCGCTTAAACATCTTTAATTTATCCGATTGAATCCTATTCAAAGCTAGTTCTTCCGATACACATGGATATATTTTATGGGAAAGATAGCTAATCTTACTACCTTTTTCACACAACTCCATTGCTTCCAACAACTGGAATTTCAATGCTTTGCTCAACTTTAATTCTGAATCAGATAATAGTTCATTTATTTTTTGTATAAACAACTTACTTTTTTTACTGTTTCTAAACATTTTCATTTTTAAAGACAATCATGCGATGGAAATGATGGGGGAAACCTACTCAGTCCCCCATCTCTTCCAACTGCTTATTATTTTTCATTGTCCTCTTCCGCTTCTTTTGTTTCTTGGGCAGTCAGTAAACCTGTTGACATGGCACGACCAGTTAGGGTTGCGCTGATTAAATCACGGACATTGAGGCCTAGACCTTCTGTTGTCTTGTCCATGGTCGTCATCAGGTCTCCTACCATTTTTGAGGCATTCCCTTCGCCGTACATGGTAATCTTATCAACATTTCCAAGTGGTGCTGCAATATTCTTGGCGATTTCTGGAAGGACATTGACCACCATTTCAGTCACGGCTGCATCGTTGAACTTGGCCATGGCATCCGCTTTCTTGCTAAGACCTTCTGCCTCTGCTTCGAGTTTCAAACGGATGGCTTCTGCTTCGGCACGTCCTTTGGCCTCAATACCTGCCGCTTCTTGCTCCGCAGCATACTTGGCAGCTTCTGCACGCGCTTTTTGAGCTTCCGCTTCACGCTGCGTTTCGTAGAGTTCTGCTTCTGCCTTGCGTTGACGTTCAATCAAATCTGCTTCTGCAGCTTGCTGGCGAGCATATTTTTCTGCCTCTGCCTGTTTGCGGATAGTAGCTGAGAGCTCTTGTTCACGGACCTTAACTTCCTCTGCTTTTACTTCTGCTTCTTTTTGTTGCTTGACAATATTGGCTT
Source organism: Streptococcus suis (assembly GCF_902702775.1). NCBI lineage: Bacteria > Bacillati > Bacillota > Bacilli > Lactobacillales > Streptococcaceae > Streptococcus > Streptococcus suis. The sequence continues at coordinate 737,491 of NZ_LR738724.1, read as the reverse complement.
CAGCAGTTGCACGCTCGATTTCTTTCCGTTGAGCTTGTTCCTCAATGCCATAGGCTGCGTTTGCCTGTGCCAGTTGGACATCTGACTGACGTTTTAGATTAGCTTGCTCAATAGCTAGTTCATTCTGTTTCTTGGCGATTTCTAAGTCTGCAGCGACACGCGCATCATTAGCCGCCTTATCCTCACGGGCACGGACTTCTGCTTGTTCCCGCTCTGCTTTGGCACGAGCATTTGCGGCATCCTTCTGGATGGTCACAATATTGTCAATACCTAGGTTTTTAATGACATCGTTGTCATCTGTGAAAGACTGAACCGTAAATGCGATGATTTCCAGCCCCATTTTAGCCAAGTCAGGAGCTGCGTTGGATTGGACTTTTTCTGCAAAAGCCTGGCGGTTATTGACCATGTCACGCAGTTCCATCTGACCAATGATTTCACGCAGATTTCCTTCCAAGACATCTTGAATAGAGGCAGAAATATCTGCAGTTTTCCAGTTAAGGAAGTTTTGAGCTGCCGCATTGAGCAATTCATCAGATACCCCAACCTTTACTTTTACGACCGCATCAGCTTTTACGTTGATAAAATCAAGAGTCGGTACAAAATCTGTGGTCTGCACATCTGTTGAAAACTGCTCAATAGAGATATAGGAGCGTTTTTCGATAAAGGGAATCATAAAACCAGAACGGCCAATTAAGGTCCGAGGCTTGCCCAAGCCGGTAATGACAATTGCTTCGTTAGGCTTAGCCGACACATAACCACATACAAACAATAAAACAAATAGTACAACAACAATAATTGGTATCATAATCGCCAATATATCAAATCCAAAGTCCATATTTATCTCCTTTATTCCTTATCACTCAAATCAACACTTGGTACAGTCGTCGCCGCATCATTTGTTGCCTGGAAGAGCTCTACTTTTTCATATCCGAATAGACCTGCATAGATGGAGGTCGGGAACCGCTTGATTTTTTTATTGTAGGTAGTTGCCACAGCATTATAGTCTTTACGGGCTACCAGTATCCGATTTTCCGTACCTTCAAGCTCTGTAATCAGGTCAGATACCTGTTGATTGGCTGTCAATTGAGGATAATTCTCAGCCACTACCAACAATCTAGATACTGCAGAATCTAGCTGACTTTGAGCTTGATTATAGTCACTCGTTCCCTGTTGACTGGAACCGATTTTAGCACGCGCTTCTGCAATAGCAGTAAATATTTCTTCCTCGTGTTCCATGGCGCCTTTGACAGCTGCGACTACATTGGGTATCAAGTCATAGCGACGTTGCAACTGTGTGTCTACATTGGCTTGTGCATTTTCAACCTCAGCATAACTGTCAACTAAGCCATTGTATTGCCCAACTGCTCCCATTCCTAAAAACAGCAGAGCTAGGACTGGTATGAGGATGACCAACCATTTCTTTTTCATAAGATTTCCTTTCTAACTACGATTAAATATTCGTAAAAAAGCAAACAACTATCAGAAGCCCTATACGAGCCTTACCATCCAGAAGAGGCTCCGCCACCGCCGCCTCCACCACCTGACCAACTACCTCCACCAAAACTAGACGATGAGGAATTAGACGAGTGATGATTGTGATAATGATGATGGTCATCAACCAACATCCAGAGTAGATTACCTGGTCCGCCACCACCACCACGACTAGATTTGTCAATAATACCAAATAGGATAGCGATCAGAATAACTACGAGAAACAGCCAGAAGCCATCATCCTCCTCACTTGTACCTTCTTCTATAGCAGCTAACTGATTTTTACCGATGCTTGTACCATAAAATCTATCCCCAATGGAGTTGACGATATAGGAAATTCCTCCACTGTAGTCTTCCTGTCGAAAGAATTCCCTTGCATTCTCTAGAATATCCTTGGCTTCTATATCCGTGATGACTGTGGCTGCATTGTCTGAGGTTTCTATCCGAGATGCTCTGTCAGCTATGGCAACCACTAAAAGAACTCCGTTGTCCGTTCCTGCAAAACCGACCTGCCAGTGACGAAAGGTTTCATTAGCCAAACTTTCAATATCACTAGACAGACTTTCTGTTACATAAACACCAACCTGTAAAGCTTGCTCGGTGCTTGCCCAACTTCGATTGAGTTGATCAATTTCTGCAATGGTCTCACTCGAGAGTAACTGCGTCTCATCCACTACCGTTGTACCTGTGGGTCGGTCTGGAATCTGATTTGCTCTAGCTAGTGTGGGTGCAAATAGCAAGCAAACCGTTAGAATAGCGAAACAGCCGATGATAATTTTTTTCCATTTTCTCATCAGAACACCTCCTTCGATGAACAAAGATAAGAAAAATTTATTAGGTATATATATACAATTATATCATATTATCATTTTCCCAACAATATATTTATGTTGTTTTTCAGTAACGGTAGAGTCTGTTCAACAAACCAGGGATGTTTAGCTTGCCAGATATTGTTCCTTGGCGATGGATGAGGTAGGGGAAAATAGGTGGGTAGGTAATCACCTGCATTCTCCACTCTCTCGGTCACAGTCCTATGGGATTCTCCTAAATAATAGTCCTGAGCATACTTACCAATCAACAAGGTCAGCTCAATCTGGGGTAGTTGCTTCATAATGAGCGGGTGCCATTTGGGCGCAAAATCCTTGCGAGGCGGCAAATCCCCAGACTTCCCTTTTCCTGGATAATAGAAATCCATAGGAAGAATAGCAAAATGGCCAGATTCATAGAAGATTTCCCTATCTACTCCCAACCATTTCCGCAGATTCTCTCCACTAGCATCATCAAAGAGGCGACCTTTTTCTTGTGTTTTTAATCCCGGCGCCTGTCCAATAATGAGGATTTTTGCAGTAGACGGTGCTTGGAAAAGTGGCTTTATCCCTTTTTTCGTAAAAGGTTGATTGGTTAAATCCTCCATAATCGCCTGACGAATATCAGCAAGTTCCATGACGTCCTACTTTCTTGAACATCGTCACATCTTCTTCCAGGGCATGAAAACCACATTTTTTATAGAAGGAAAAAGCTGGTACATTGCGTTCGGTTTGCAGGAGAATATGATCAATCTTTCTCTCAATCAACTGCTCCTCAATTCTTTTTAGAAAGGCTTGTCCGATTCCTCGTCCTTGGTAGTTGCGAGCAATACAGAGCTCTTCAATACGGTATTCGGTCCCCTCATACCAGTAGCGAATGTGCCCTAGAGAAAAGGCTATGAGGCTACCTTGGTCAAGCAATCCAAAGCAAAGTGCTCTGGGATGTGACAGCAAATCGCCTAGATAGCGGTCCAGTTGTTCCTCGTCAGACCAATCATCATTCCATGGCTCCTGACTAAATACAGATAAGAAGAGCTGTTTGACCATTTCTATATCTGCAAGTGTGAGTTCTTTCAGTTCCATTTTCCCTCCTAAAAAAGACGGGCGAACCCGTCTTCATGTATTACTTAATTAGTTCGTAGATAGCTTCTGCGTAAATGGCAGCTGCGCGGTAGAGTTGCTCAACTTCGATAAATTCGTTGGCTTGGTGCATGGTATTGACATCGCCTGGGAACATAGCTCCGTAGGCAACACCACGTTTGAGCAAGCGTCCGAATGTTCCGCCACCGATCACTTGTTCGTGACCTTTCAAGCCTGTGTGTTTTTCATAAACAGACAAGAGGGTCGCAACCATTGGGTCATCGATTGGGCAATAATGTGGAGTGTGACCATGCTCAGACAGGCTAACAGCTTCTACGCCAAGTTTTTCCAAACCAGCCTTGATAGCTTCAGGGTTGGTATTTTTTGGATAACGGAAGTTGAGGGCAATGGTGTTGTCAGATGAGGTTTCATCAAACTTGAAGACACCTGCGTTCATAGAAAGAGCTCCCATTTGCTCATCGTAAATGGCTACGCCAAGTTTTTTAGCGTCATGGTCTTCTATAAGGACTTGTCCTGCCAAGTCAAGATAGGCTTTGGCTGCTCCGTCAAAGACGAATTGGCTGAGGAATTTAGCCAAGTAAGTTGCTCCGTTGACACCTTCTTCTGGGGTTGAACCGTGGGCTGATTTTCCGATGACGGTCACTTGTACTTGTCCGTTTTCAAGTTTTTCCGCGTCAGCTTTTAGGCCATAGGCTGCTGTGAAATCTGCCAACTTGCTGTCCAGATCTGCTAGGTCGCCAGAAATAATAGCTGTCGCAGACTCAGGCACCATGTTCTCACGCAAACCGCCTGTGAAGGAATGCAGTTTAGCAGCTCCGCTATTTTCCCCCGCAAAATGAAGATAAGCTGTGATATTGCCCTTTTCGCCATTGATAATCGGGAACTCAGCATCTGGAGAAAATCCGAAATCTGGCAGGGGAAGGCCGACGTGCTCGAAGTAGTAATCCATGTCCGCCCAGCCTGACTCTTCGTCGGTACCGACGATGAAGCGGACTTTTTTCGAAGTCGGAAGGTCCAACTCCTTGATGATTTTCAAGCCGTAGTAGCAAGCCATGGTCGGTCCTTTGTCGTCAGAGGATCCGCGGGCAAAGAGCTTGCCGTCGATGATTTGCGGCTCGTACGGGTCGGTGTTCCAACCACTTCCTGCTGGCACAACGTCCAAGTGACCGAAGATACCGAGGACTTCGTCGCCCTCGCCAAACTCAAAGTGACCTGCATAGTTGTCAACGTTCTTGGTCGGATAGCCGTCACGCTGAGCAATTTCGAGGAACTTGTCCAAGGCACGCACTGGACCAGGTCCAAATGGGTGCTGGGTATCTGCCTGGCTGTCGTCACGCTCAGAATTGATGCGGAGGAGGTCAAAGAGGTCCGCTAGAAACTCGTCTTTGCGTTTGTCAAACTCTGCTCTAAAATTTACTGTCATAATTTCTCCTTTTCAGTATCAAAGTAAGTCTATTTTATCACAAAATGAAAGAGATTTCAGAATTGAAACAACGAAAAAAAGTTGGTCTCCCAACTTCTTTCTATTTTTTCCAAGCAGATCGTTCTGCTACAACTGTAAACAAAACATCGGTTGATGAGTTGAGGGCTGTTTCACAAGAGTCCTGAATCACTCCGACAACAAATCCGACTCCAACTACTTGCATGGCTAACTCATTTGGAATGCCAAAAAGACTACATGCTACTGGGATGAGGAGAAGCGAGCCACCTGCTACCCCAGATGCTCCTGCTGCTGATAGTGATGCAACAACGGATAAAAGAAGAGCTGAGCTGAAATCAACACTGATGCCAAGTGTATGAAGAGCTGCCATTGTTAAAATATTAATCGTAATAGCCGCGCCAGCCATATTAATTGTGGCACCGAGCGGAATGGATACTGAGTATGTATCTGGATCCACTCCTAAACGTTTGCAGAGCTGCATATTGACAGGAATATTAGCTGCTGAACTTCTTGTAAAAAATGCCGTAACCCCACTAACCCGAAGACATTCAAACACCAGCGGGTAAGGATTTTTCTTCATTACAAGAAAAGCGATCAAGGGATTGACAACAAGCGCGACAAAAATCATGCTTCCAACCAAGAGTAAGAGCAGTAAACCATAGTCTTTTAAAGCTGTCAGACCATTATTTGCAATAGTATCGAAAACCAAGCCCATGATACCAAATGGTGCCAGACCAATAATCCAGCCTACAACTTTAGAAGTTACTTCCGCAGCAGATTGCAATAAATCTTTGGTTGTCTTGCTTGCATGACGAAAGGCCAAGCCAAACACTGCCGCCCATGTCAAAACACCAATATAATTAGCCGTTGCAAGTGCATTGATTGGATTGTCAACGACCTTCAACAAGAGGTCTTGGAATACTTCAGCAATCCCTTGTGGAGGAGTAATGTCCGTAGTCGTTGTAGTAGAAAGAACCAATTTAATAGGGAATAAATAGCTTGCTCCTACAGCAATGAAGGCCGCAGCAAAAGTGCCAAATAGATACAAGCAGATAACTGTCCTCATATTCGATTTTTGACCAGCAGGAGCTTGTGATAGAGCATGCGCAACTAGTGTCAGAACCAAAAGAGGGGCTATAGCTTTCAATGCTCCTACAAATAGACTACCAAATAGAGCAATGACCGTTATTTTTGGAGCAATTAAGCCTAGTAACACTCCCAAAACAACACCAATTCCGATTTTTCGGATTAAATTCATTTTTTTCCATACAGATATTATTTTATTCACTCATTTACCTCCAAACAAACATTTTTCAATCATAGCAGAAAAATCCAGTCAGGTCAATAGCCTTCGCTTCTAAAATCTATTGTCTGCATGATGCAATCTATGTGTGGCGCCCATATTTTACGAATAAATATACATCTGTAATCAAAACAAAATACTTTATAAGCTTTATCTACTTACTGCCCAGACCTCAACGATTTACCGCAATCATTTTTTTATGTGCGAAAAATGTGTTAGGATTGCAATTAAAAGCCCTGCCTTATCAGTAAAGCAGGACTTTGATGACTCAAGAATATCACTAGTAAATATCAATATTTTTGATACCATTCTTATCAAATAATTGTGTTTTCATCTCCATAGTCAACGGAGTAATAACGATTTTTGAATTAGAATCAATATTGGATACGACACCAATGATGCGACCATCTACAACAACAGGCGATCCGGATTGCCCCTTAACACCTGTGATATTGGTTTGAAGCAAACCGTCATAACGGACTTCCGTAATGGTTCCATATTCGTATTCCCAACGTCCGTAGAGATTAATGCTGTTGCTGACCATTAGAAATTGGCGGCCAACTAGGTCATAGGTGTTACGGTAAATTCCTAGCCGAGCATTTGCCGTATTGGCTGTCTGTGTTTTTCTGCTAGGAGTGGTGATTTTCACAAGGGCTACGTCACGACTAGCATCCCATGTTCCACCATATCCTGGCATCGGAATGAAGGGATTAAAGGTATTGGTTCTCTTAATTTCTGACAGTTCATAGTATGGTGAAGCATCACCCCAAACAGCATTTCCAGACCAAGTTTGGCTGGTCACACGTCCAGTCCCATCATCAGCCACTACGTGAGCTGCGGTTAATAAAGTATTCGGAGCTATCAGAATGGCTGAACCTTTTTTGGTTTGACCGGAACCAACATTTACTTCCAAATAATGAGATAAATTATATGGATAACTATTGCGTAGAGCTGGATCTGAAACGTGAGTCGTCTGTGCTTCAACCTCTACTATTGTAGGAGGAGCCACCGATAGACCGACACTAAGAAGGGCTACGCCAAGCAGTAATTTCGTTTTCATTTGAAAACCTCCTGTTTTTCTTTCATTATATCAATCCTAATTACAAAATACAAGCGTTTTCAAGTTTTTTATTCAACGATTTAGGCTCATCTCATCCATTGACAATAGCTCAAAAATAGGACTAGTACTTATCTAACTAGCCCTGTTAAAATACTTTCTGTCAGAAGATTTGCCTACCACTTTATCGATAAATTCGCTATATAATCTGAGGCAAATTGAGTCAAGCGATTGCGACTATCTTTGGATTCATAAAAATCAATCATGGCAAAACCAGCTCGTAATTGCCCAGCAATCTGCTCTTCTAAGGTGTGGCTAAATTCATAGCCATATTCTGGGTCAATTGTAATTTGTCCTGTTTCTTCTAATTGTCGTGCATTGAAAGGTAGGCTGTACATTGGAACCAATGCTCTGTCTGGATGCTCCCAAACATCATCAGCATCAAAGACATAAATCCAAGGGTTCATGTAACCAACCATGAGCAGTCCACCTTTTTTCAAAACCCGATAAGACTCCTGCCACATATTTTCCAAGTCTTCGATATAGACATTTGAAACAGGGCAAAAAATGATGGCAAAACTCTCGTCTTCAAAAGGAAAAAGCTGTGTCATATCTGCCTGCACCGTTTGCAAATCCAGATTTTCTCGCTCAGCAACTAGCCTATCCTTGTCCAACTGTTCCTTGGAGAAGTCCATAATGGTCGTTTGGTAACCATGAGCCGCAAACATCGGCCCCTGTTGACCACCACCACAGGCCAGCCCCAACAATTTCTTGCCTTGGGCCTTTTCAAACCAGTCCAGCGGCACAGTCTTTCCAACCGTCAGGGAAACGGGAGTGGGAACTCGACTGGTCAAAAATAGTTCGTCAACAAGTCTTTATTTCTAGTTGTTGAGCTAAAACGGTCTATCCCCAGACCGTTTTACTCCCTCTGGAGAGGCCTAGCCAATATGACCTCGTTCTGTTCTTTTCATATTTTTATACTCATTTAAAATCAAAAATAGCCACCTACCACTCCAAGTGGATATGGAGCGTTTCGATTTTGTTATTTTTTAGAAGAAAACAGCTACTTGAAATCCACAATCCTCAACTCAAACTTATAAATTAAGGTTTCACATGTTATAAGTAGCTTAGACTTGCTATTTTTGATTTTTATTGAGTATTACCTCCTTTACTATGCTCATTCTATTATAGTATAAGCACAAAGAAAAAGCCACCTTTCGGCAGCTAGTTTCTTAAGTCAATTCATTAAAATCCCATACATCGTCCACCCAGCCTTCATAGAAATCAGGTTCGTGACAGACCATGAGAATTGAGCCCTTATAGGCTTGAAGGGCACGTTTGAGTTCATCCTTGGCATCCACATCCAAGTGGTTGGTCGGCTCGTCGAGAACCAGGACATTGTTTTCACGGTTCATAAGCAAACAGAAGCGAACTTTGGCCTGCTCACCACCTGAAAGAACTTGGATCTGGCTTTCGATATGCTTGGAAGTCAGACCACAACGAGCCAAGGCTGCCCGTACTTCCGCCTGGTTAAGGGCTGGAAAGGCATCCCAAACGGCTTCCAGCGGGGTCTGACGATTGCCGCCAGCTACTTCTTGCTCGAAATAGCCTAGTTCCAGATACTCCCCGCGCTCCACAGAACCGCCTAGCGGTGGAATAATCCCCAGCAAACTTTTAAGAAGAGTAGATTTACCGATACCGTTGGCACCGACAATGGCAATCTTCTGGTTGCGTTCAAAGGTCAAATTGAGCGGTTTACGTGTCAATACACGGTCATAACCAATTTCCAAATCAGTCGTTTGGAAAATAAAGCGACTTGGAGTTCGAGCCATTTTGAAATCAAATGACGGCTTTGGTTTCTCTGCTTGAAGCTCAATAATCTCCATCTTGTCCAATTTCTTCTGACGAGACATGGCCATGTTTCGAGTCGCAACTCGGGCCTTGTTACGGTTAACGAAGTCTTGCAAATCTGCGATTTCCTTCTGCTGGCGCTCATAGGCTGCCTCCAACTGAGCCCGCTTCATAGCATGGACTTCTTGGAATTGATAGTAATCGCCCGTGTAGCGAGTCAAAAGCTGATTTTCCACATGGTAGACAATGTTAATCACATCATTCAAGAAAGGAATATCGTGCGAAATCAAGACAAAGGCATTTTCATAATTCTGCAAGTAACGTTTAAGCCAGTCAATATGCTCTGCATCCAAGTAGTTGGTCGGCTCATCCAGAAGCAAGATGTCAGGTTTTTCCAAGAGCAATTTTGCCAAAAGAACCTTAGTCCGTTGTCCACCCGATAACTCCGTCACATCCTTGTCCATACCATAGTCCATGACACCAAGCGCACGCGCTACTTCGTCAATCTTGGCATCAAGCGTATAGAAATCACGGCTTTCCAAACGATCCTGCAGTTCGCCAACCTCTTCCATGAGTGCATCCATATCGGCACCCTCTTCTGCCATAGACATGTAAATATCATTGATACGAGCCTCTGTCTTGAAGAGTTCGTCGAAGGCTGTCCGCAAGACATCACGGACTGATTGACCTTTTTCTAGTTTAGCATGCTGGTCTAAATAACCTGCTGTTACATAACGTGACCATTCAACCTTGCCTTCGTCTGGCTGCAGCTGACCTGTCACGATAGACATAAAGGTCGATTTCCCTTCTCCATTGGCACCGACAAGACCGATATGCTCTCCTTTCAAGAGACGGAAGGAGACATTCTCAAAAATCGCACGGTCACCAAACCCATGACTTAAATTCTTTACTTCTAAAATACTCATAATTTCCTCATAACATCAAAGAACTGGAGTAACAAACCCCAGTTTTTACTTTTATTTTCGCAGTCTTGAGTGGAATTTCTTCGCCTATCAGCTGTGAAATTCCTACTCAACCTTGCGGGGGTTAGACAACGAAATCAAACTCTACGAGTTACTGATTTCTATCTAACTCCCGATTTCCGCACGGACCACATCGGCAATGGTGTCCACGTAGTAATCGACTTCAGCATCCGTTGGCGCTTCTGCCATGACACGCAAGAGGGGCTCAGTACCACTTGGGCGAACCAAGATACGACCGTTGCCAGCCATTTCTGCTTCCATTTTTTCAATGATAGCTGCAATAGCAGGCACTTCCATTGCCTTGTCTTTCATGCTGTTTTCCACACGGATATTGACCAATTTTTGTGGGTAAATGGTCACTTCTGCTGCCAATTCTGACAACTTCTTACCAGTTTCTTTCATGATTTTGGTCAATTGCACAGCGGTCAACTGGCCGTCTCCTGTGGTGTTATAATCCATCAGAATCACATGTCCTGACTGCTCACCACCGACATTGTAGCCTTCCTTGCGCATTTCTTCGACCACATAACGGTCACCAACTGCGGTCACAGCTTTTTCAATACCTTCACGATCCAAAGCCTTATGGAAACCAAGGTTGGACATAACTGTAGTCACAATTGTATTTTTGGCCAATAGACCTCGATCAGCAAGGTATTTACCAACGATGTACATGATACGGTCGCCGTCTACTAAATCACCATTTTCATCGACGGCAATCAAGCGGTCACTGTCACCATCAAAGGCAAGTCCAATTTGACTACCTGTTTCCTTGACCAGTTCTTGCAATTTTTCAGGATGAGTTGAACCAACGCCCTCATTGATATTCAAGCCATCTGGCTTTTCAGCCATTACTGTCAAATCTGCTCCCAAATCTACAAAAATTTGACGCGCAGATGTTGCTGCAGCACCATTGGCTGTATCGAGTGCAACTTTCATACCGTCCAAATCTGTACCAGTTGACACCAAGAATTGCTGGTACTTACGTAGACCTTCTGGATATTCTACCACATCTCCTAAACCTTGAGCGGATGGGCGTGGCAATGTGTCTTCCTCAGCATCAAGAAGAGCCTCAATTTCCGCTTCCAATGCATCATCCAATTTGAAACCATCACCAGCAAAGAATTTGATACCGTTATCTTGCGCTGGGTTATGACTTGCAGAAATCATGACACCTGCACTTGCTTTTTCAGTTTTGACTAGGTGAGCAACACCCGGTGTCGCTAAAACTCCCAATTTATACACATGAATCCCTACTGATAGAAGTCCTGCAATCAAGGCAGCCTCTAACATTTGACCTGAGATACGTGTGTCACGCGCCACAAAGACACGAGGAACATCCGTCTCATGCTGGCTAAGGACATAACCACCAAAACGACCCAATTTGAATGCTAATTCTGGCGTTAATTCTACGTTTGCTTCTCCACGGACACCATCTGTCCCAAAATATTTACCCATTTTCATAACCTCTTATTTTGTTTTTGTAAGTATAATTTGCATATTTGCTTCCGTCTGAGACAGTACAACTGGCAAGACATTGCCATCGCTGTCTACAGCCTGTAATTTAGCTGTGCCACTATAATTCTCAGACAGATTGCTCACATCCATCGCAACAGCTTCGACCCGATCAATCTTAGCCATTGTTTCTTCATCCGTTGTCACTTTAACGGTATCTACGTTGACTGAAACCTTAGACAGACTGTAACCTTCTGCCAATTGATTACTATAGACTCGACCTGCTACTGGGAATGCCTTGCTAACTTTTTTACCAATCTTGACGGTAATCGCATCTGGTGCTAGTGTCGCACTCACTCCTGCCGGCAAATTGGTCAATTGTAGCTTGACAGTTTGTGTCCCATCACTCAACTCTCTCAAATCCGCAGTCACTTGAAAAGTCCGAGTTGACTCATCTGATTCTCTCTGTAGGAGAACACGATTAGAGCCCCTTAATTCAACTGCCACCGTCGAAGAAAATCCGGAAATAAAATACTTATTTGTATCATATTCAATCTCAATCGGTACATTGTTAAGTGTGTGAACATAGGTTTCTGACTCCGTATTCTGTGCAGCTGATTCTGAATTTTTATAGTTGGTGGTTGTTGCATAGAAAAAGAGCAACAATGCTAGGAAAATAGATAGGGCTAAGTGACCTACAGCTTTAAACTTATCGTTCATGTTTGCCACCTCCTAATCGCTTCCAGATGGACTTTTTCTCTACATTTTCAGAAATAAAAGTCGCTCGCAACTCTGCTTCAAACTCATCCAAAGTCAAGTCATGTTTGAATATCCCGTTTCGTGCAATAGAAATACTGCCAGTTTCTTCAGAAACAATAAACACAAACGCATCAGATACCTCCGATAAGCCAATGGCTGCACGGTGTCGTGTTCCAAATTCCTTTGAAATTCCTGCGCTCTCTGACAGGGGCAAATAAGCACAAGCAACCGCTACCTTGTCTTCCTTGACAATTACGGCCCCATCGTGTAGCGGTGTATTCGGGATGAAAATATTTATTAATAATTCCTGAGATATATCCGCATTAAGAGGAATCCCCGTTGCTCTATATTCTTGTAATGTTTGGGCTTGTTCTACTGCCACAAGTGCACCAATTTTACGCGGAGACATATAAGCAACAGATTTGAGAAAAGCAACAATTAGCTTTTCTTCTGCACTCACAGTATTTGCCCCAAAAATCTGAGTTGTCCTGCCGAGTTTTTCAAGCATGGCACGCAACTCTGGTGCAAAAATAACTACTGCTGCAATAACTCCATACGTGATTACTTGATTAATCAGCCAAGCAATCGTCTGCAGACCGAATAAACTAGCTATAATCTGGACAATAATGAAGAGAAAAACCCCTCGAATCAATGTCATAATTTTAGTACCTGCAATAGCCTTACTAAAATTATAAATCAAATAAACAACTATACTAATATCAATTAGGTGCAACAGTGCGGTCCAAGGACTGGCTATCAAACTCGACCAATACCCTGTATCCAGTAACTGGTTTAGGTTTAACATATCATTCTCATACTTTCTAACTCATACATAGTAATGTACTCATTATACCATATTTTTTCCCCTTTTCTTTAGAAAATAGTGACCTTCCTGTTAAAAATATTACAGATTTACTGCAGGAATATATCACATTCCAACACACTCCATTCTAGAAAATCAGTGACCTTTATGATAAAATAGTCCCATGAAAATAAATACAGCTTTGGGTATTCTAGCAGGAAAAAGTTCCCAGTTCATTTTGAAAAAACTAGGACGTGGTACTACCCTGCCTGGAAAAATTGCCCTCAAATTCGATAAACATATTTTAGATAGTTTGGCTAAGGATTATGAAGTCATTGTTGTGACAGGTACTAACGGTAAGACCCTGACCACCGCCCTGACAGTTGGTATCCTCCAAGAAGCCTTTGGAGAAATTACGACCAATACCAGCGGCGCCAATATGATTACAGGGATTACAGCCACCTTTTTATCTGCCAAGAAAAATAAAAATGGCAAGAAGATTGCCGTCTTGGAGATTGATGAGGCCAGCCTGGCCCGTGTCACCGACTTTATCAAGCCTAGCCTGATTGTCTTTACCAATATCTTCCGTGACCAAATGGACCGTTACGGCGAGATTTATACCACCTACCAGATGATTTTGGATGGGGCTGCCAAGGCACCTCAGGCGACCATTCTCGCCAACGGTGACAGCCCGCTTTTCAACTCGACCACCGTTATCAATCCAGTAAAATACTACGGTTTTGCGACGGACGAGCATGAGCCACGTCTGGCCCATTACAATACCGAAGGCGTTCTCTGCCCGCATTGCCACCAGATTATCCAGTACAAGCTCAATACCTACGCTAACTTGGGTAGCTATATCTGTAACAACTGTGGCTTTAGCCGACCTGAGCTGGACTACAAGTTAACAGAGTTGAAGGAAATCACCAATACTTCTTCTACCTTTGCTATTGACGGTCAGGATTACAAAATCAACATCGGTGGGCTTTACAATATCTATAATGCCCTAGCAGCTGTCAGCGTAGCAGAATTTTTCGGCGTATCTCCTGAGAAAATCAAGGCAGGTTTTGACAAGTCTAAGGCTGTCTTTGGTCGCCAAGAAACCTTTAAATTGGGCGATAAGGATTGTACTCTGGTCTTGATTAAAAACCCTGTCGGTGCAACCCAAGCCATTGAAATGATGAAACTGGCTCCTTACGATTTTAGCCTGTCCGTCCTTCTCAATGCCAACTACGCTGACGGAATTGATACCAGCTGGATTTGGGACGCCGACTTTGAACAAATCACCCAAATGGACATTCCTCAAGTCTTTGCAGGTGGTGTTCGTTCGTCTGAAATTGCCCGTCGCCTCCGTGTGACTGGCTATCCAGAGGACCAGATTACTGAAACGCCAAAACTGGAAGACATCATGACCTTGATTGAGCAGTCTAGCAGTCAGCATGCCTATATCCTCGCAACCTATACGGCGATGCTGGAATTCCGTGACTTGCTGGCTCAACGCCAAGCCGTTGGAAAGGAGATGAAATAATGGTCTATACATCATTAAAAAGTCCTGAAAAAGACTACACTTACGATCTCCACATCGCTCACCTCTACGGCGATTTGATGAATACCTACGGTGACAATGGCAATATCCTCATGCTCAAGTATGTGGCTGAAAAGCTCGGTGCTCGTGTCCAGGTGGACATCGTTTCACTGACAGATGAATTTGACAAGGATTTCTACGATATCGCCTTTTTCGGCGGTGGACAGGACTATGAACAATCCATTCTAGCTAAGGATTTACCGACTAAAAAAGACAGCCTAGCAGACTTTATCGAAAACGATGGTGTCATGCTGGCTATCTGCGGTGGCTTCCAATTGCTCGGTCAATACTACATCGAAGCTGGCGGCCGCAAGATTGACGGACTGGGTATCATGGGCCACTACACCCTCAACCAAACCAACAACCGCTACATCGGTGACATCAAGATTCACAATGATGAATTCAACGAAACCTACTATGGTTTTGAAAACCACCAAGGCCGTACCTTCTTAGCTGACAACCAAAAATCGCTGGGCAAGGTTGTCTATGGTAATGGCAACAACAAGGAAGACGGTGGCGAAGGCCTGCACTACAAAAACACCTTCGGCAGCTACTTCCACGGACCAATCCTGTCCCGCAATGCCAACCTAGCCTACCGCCTGGTCACAACTGCCCTCCGCAAAAAATACGGACAAGACATCCAACTTGCTAGCTATGCCGATATCCTCAGCAAAGAAGTCGCTGAAGAATACGGCGATGTAAAAAGTAAGGCAGAATTTGATACTCAATGAAAATCAGAATCAGACTAGGCGACGCAGATGCAGATAGAACTGAAGTTCATCAAATCAAGTCAACAACGTCTGACTTTGATTTTCGAAGAGTATGAGAAATAAAGCAAAACCGCTTCTGAAATCAGAGGCGGTTTCATTTTTTATATCGTTCCAACCAAAAGCACTCCCTCAACCGTAATCTCGGTCAACTGGCTCAAATCCAGCTTGGACTGGTCCACTTGGAAAAAAAGGGGCGTCATGTCTGCTAGGACTTGAGCATAGGCGGCTGTAATCGGCAGGGTCCGGCTGACCAGCACTTGCTCCACCTGCCCCACGTAAGACCTGAAATGGTCCACGATATCTTGGTTATCATAAGACTCCTTGCGGAGTTGGTCCTTGGCTAAATGGCGGAGCTCCTTGAGGTGATTGGGGCCTGGGACCAGCTTGAGGATAGCCCCACCAACTTTCAACACTCTGGCAAACTCCTGATAATTGGCTGGGGAAAAGATGTCCAAGATGCCGTCAATGGTCTTGTCTTGAATAGGCAACTTTGTCAAGTCACCGACAAACCATTTGACCGACTTAGTGCTATCTGTCCTTGCTGCTAAGAGAATGGAATCCTTAGAAATATCAAAAGCAAGAATGTCAAAGTCCATTTTCTCGGCTAACTTACGGGAATAAAAGCCCTCCCCGCAACCGATGTCCAAGACAGACCGCAAGCCTAGCTCTGCTATTTTCCCCTCCAAAGCCTCATAGAGATGATCGTAATAGCCCGCCTCTAAAAAGGCCTGGCGGTTTTCAAAGCTAGACTTGTGGTAGTTGGCAGACTGCTTGACCTGAGGTGCCAGATTGACGTAGCCTTGCTTGGCGATGTCGAAGGTGTGACGGTTGGGACAGCGGAGGCTGTTTAGGTCAAGACCAAGAGCCTGCCCACAATGTGGACAGGCGAAAAATTGGTCGCTATTAAGGAAACGTGGGTGTTTGGTCATCTTAGGTATTTTCTTTTCTAAAGCGGTTCAGGGCTAGTCCTGATAGGAGGGTGGCAAGGGCTCCTGTAAAGACCAGCAGGTAGCCGACTGGGAGCAGGTAGAAGTTTTCATGCAAGATGCCGTTGGCATCGACATATTCGACGGAATTGGCCTTGATAAGAAAGCATACAAGGCCTAAAACCATGAGAAAGCTTCCGATAATGGTAATGGTCAGGTGCATCTGGGTACGACGGCCTTCGCGACCGTCTTTGACAAGTTTTTCTGTCATGTTGTTCATGTCAGTTCCTCCTAAGATAAGTTGATCTAGGGAGATTGAAAAGACAGAGGACATGAGAATCAAGAGTTCCAAGTCGGGTAGGTTTTTGTCATTTTCCCAGTTGGAAACAGCCTGCCGTGTCACATTGAGCTTGAGGGCAAACTGCTCCTGGGTCAAACCTTCCTTCTTCCGTAAGTCCTTGATTTGTTGTCCAAAGTTCATTTCGTTCTCCTCACTAGGCCCTGTCTGGCAGGTCCTAACTTTATCTTAGCTTGTCGGTCGATCTTTGCCAAGAAAGGCTTGCTTGCAAATAAGATTTTTGGCCGCAAGAGAATTTTGCGGCAGAGTTTTTTCATTGCAAGACCTGCTTGCAAGCTTGATTTGATAGCGTTTCTGACAGATTGTCAACTTCCTGTCAACCTACCCCATCTGCTCAGATAATGCTTCCCATTCTTCCATGAGGCTTTCTTGTTGGGCTGTCAGTTGGTCGATTTCTTTCTGGTAATCGGTCAGCTGGCCGATGTCGTTGGTTTCTAGCATGGCTTGGTTGAGCTCGCTCAGGCGGTTTTCGATGTTGTCAATTTCTGCCTCGATTTGCTCGATGCGGCGGGCCAATTTGCGTTGCTCTTTTTGGTTTTCCTTTTGGGCTTGGTAGTCCATAGCTCCGGCTGATTGGCTGGTACTTTCTAGCTGGTCAGGCTGGACTTCTACTTCCAGCTCTGCCTTTTTCTCCAGATAATAATCATAGTCGCCCAAGTAGAGCGTGGAGCCCGTTTCCGAGATTTCCAGCACCTTTGTGGCGACGCGGTTGATGAAATAGCGGTCGTGGCTGACAAAGAGCAGGGTGCCGTCAAAGTCGATGAGGGCATTTTCCAAGACCTCCTTGCTGTCGATATCCAAGTGGTTGGTCGGCTCGTCGAGGATGAGGAAGTTGTTGTTTTCCATGGACAGCTTAGCGAGGAGCAGGCGGGCTTTTTCCCCACCAGATAGCATGGAGACAGACTTTTTGACATCGTCACCTGAGAAAAGGAAAGCTCCAAGGCGGTTGCGGATTTCCACTTCAGGCGTGGTCGAAAAGGCTGACCAGAGCTCCTCCAAGACGGTATTGGAAGGCGTCAGGGCCGACTGGGTCTGGTCATAGTAGCCCACTTCCACATTGGCACCGAGCTTGGCTTCCCCTTTGATAAATGGCAGAGCTCCGATGATGGATTTGAGCAGGGTTGTTTTTCCGATTCCATTCGGACCGACAATGGCAATGGCATCCAGCTTTCGTTGGTCAATGGAAATGGGCTGAGAAAGTATTTCTCCATCGTAGCCCACCGCAGCATTTTCCACTGTCAAGACGATATTTCCTGAAGTCTTGTCTGACTGGAAGGTCATGTTGGCAGACTTCTGACCAGTTGTTGGCTTGTCCAGTTGCTCCATCTTTTCCAGTTTTTTCCGTCGAGCCTGAGCACGCTTGGTGGTCGAAGCACGGACGATATTTTTCTGGACAAAGTCTTCTAGTTTGGCAATTTCCTTCTGCTGCTTTTCATAGTTTTGCAATTCCGTTTGCAACTTCTGTTCTTTGAGCTCGACAAACTGAGAATAATTGCCCACATAACGGTCCAAGGAATGCTTGGTCAAATCCAGTGTCAGTGTCGCCACCTTGTCCAAGAAATAGCGGTCATGGCTGACGATAATCAAGGCTCCCTTGTAATGCACTAGGTAGTTTTCCAGCCAGGCAATCGTGTCAATGTCCAGGTGGTTGGTCGGCTCATCCAGCACCAATAACTCTGGGCTTTCAAGAAGCATTTTTGCCAGTGCAAGTCGAGTGTTCTGACCACCTGATAACTCAGAGATTTTCATGTCCCACATAGTCTGGTCAAACTTAAAACCATTCAAAATGGCACGAATGTCCGCCTCATAGCTAAAACCACCTGCCAGACGAAATTCCTCTGACAAACTATCATAAGTTTTCATCAGCTGGTCAAGTTCATTACCAGACAGACTGCCCATTTGTTCTTCCATAGACCGCAGACGTTTCTCCGTCATCCGCAGGTCGTCAAAGACATGGAGCATTTCATCATAGATAGTATTTTCCGACTCAAAACGGCTGTCCTGTGCCAGATAAGAGAGGGACAAATCACGCTTAGTTGAAATGTCACCGCTGGTCGCTGCTTCTTCTCCGACAAGGATTTTGAGCAGAGTAGACTTGCCTGCCCCATTTTTTCCGACAAGGGCAATCCGATCCCGCTCATCCACTTGAATATTGATATTATTAAATAAAACCTCGCCCGCAAAAGAGCGTTCAATCTTGTTTCCACTTAGAATAATCATAAAAATATTGTACCATAATTTAGGGTAACAGTGCGGAATCCTTTTTCTGATTTCAACAAAAAACAGCGACTTTCCCGTCACTGTCCTTCTCAAAAAATATTTAGACCAAACCGCTAAGCAATTCCCTATTCTGCCAAAGCAGATAAAGACCACCGCCGATAATAATCAGCATGATGACAAACTTAATCAAGCCCTTGACAAAGCGGATGACCAGCATCAAAATCATCGAAACAATCAGCCATCCCCAAGCGGAAGAATTGAGTAAGGTTTGCATACTCTCTAGACTTGCACCTGTCCAGGCCTTGATTGGTTCGGGGATTTTATCAAACCAGTTGCTATCTATACCGATTTGTTCCATGATCGAATGACTGGTAGACTGCATCCATGCAAAAATCCCAGCATTATAGAGAAAGAGCAGAGCTTGCTCAGGATAACGTTTTATTGTGTTTGTAATTGTTCGAAGCATATTTTCCCTTCTATTCTGAATACAAGGCAAGGACCGCATCAATATCTGCCTGCTGAATACCATGATTAGAACCTGCCGATTCCATAACGGAGGTCTGACTATCTTCATGATCTAGGCCAATAGCATGGCCCAACTCATGCTCAGCTGTATGGATAATTCTATCCATATCATAACCATATCGGTCGTTTGATAAATAAAAACTATTCAGACGCACCGTTACAGAGCTATAATAATTGGTTAATAAGTTAGTCGTTGAATTGGCCTCGCCTGCTGCCTGGGTATTTCCATCATTCATTTCTGTTGCAATAATATCGGCCTGACTTGGGTCACTTGTCATCACAAAAGTGAAGGTCCCTGTCGCATTCCAATTGGCAATAGCTGTTTCATAGGCAGCTACAAATGTTGGATTCTGGGTTTCAATGTAAACAGTCGCAGTATTGCTTTCCCATCGACCATGATCAGCTGTATTGACCGTATCCGTCGTCAGGTGCTTAATGGTATTAACACCTTCTTCAATCGTCACTTCAGACTGCCCTTTGACCATCAATTGCACTTCTTGAGCTAGAGTTTGTAACATCTGAGGCGCTGCTTCCTGTTGAAAATAGAATAACAGACCTAGACCACAAGCTAATAACACCAGTGATAACCAAATCAGACCACAAAATGTCCGCCAAATCCACCGTAGAATATTTCCAATAAGTTTCATAGACTATACCTCTTTCTAGAAATAGGTTTTAGTATAGCCATAATTTCTGAAACTTTTCTTAAACACTAGGACAGTCTTTCTTCCAATTTGAAATCAATTGGCAACCAAGCCAATACTTTCTCAATCTGCTGATTCCAGTAGTACCACTCATGTTTACCAGGACCGAAACTCGCTTCGATATCAAAGCCTAGCTCTTTCAGCTCTCCAACTGCCTTTTGATGTCCTTCAAAAAGAAAATCTTCCTCACCACACCAGGCATAAAATTTGGTCTTTTTATCGGATTGTTTAGCAATTTCTAACAAATTATTTGGATTCTGTTTATCAGAAATGTCACCAAATACTCCTCGCCAATACGAAAGACTTCCCAATTCTGCTGCCGCTGGATTATCAAAATCAAAATACAATGCGCCTGAAAGCGAAGCTGCGTGTGAAAAACGATTGGTCATCATGGCAATCTTGAAGGTCCCATAACCACCCATAGACAAACCAGCGATAAAATTCTTCTCCCGCTTGTCAGACATATTTGGGAAAAATCGTTTGAGAATTTGAGGCAACTCTACTGCAATAGCATCATAATAATTCATGCCATAGGTGGTATTGGTATACCAGCCTTTATCTGTATTGACCATAACCACGATAAGATTGGTATAACGAACCAACCGTTCCACTGTAGAACGATTCAGCCAGGAATCCTGATTTCCTCCCATACCGTGCAAAAGATATAGGACAGGAATGTCGTTGTCATCAGGATTTTCCACACGATTTCGATCTGGATATAAAACCGTAACCTGTCTAGACATATCTAGAGCTTCTGAGTGGTATTCAATTTTCATTATTGCCATAAATCTTCTCCTTATGGTAAAGAGCCTGAGTTTCCCTCGGCTCTTCTTATGTATATAAATCAGCTTACTTGACTTCCATAATTACCGGTAAAATAGCTGGGCGACGTTTGGTTTGGTCAAAGAGGAATTTTGCTAAATCATCGCGAACAGCACTCTTAAGCTCTGTCCAGTCAAAGCTATCCTTTGTAAAGTAATTTTCCACCGTTGTATTCACCAATTCTGATGCCTCACGCAAGATGTCCTTGCTCTTTTTCACGTAGACAAAACCACGAGTATTGACCTTGGCTTTAGAAATGATTTTTTTCTCACGGCGGTTGACAGTGATGGCCACGATAAAGATACCGTCTTCTGAGAGGATCTTACGGTCACGAAGGACGATATTTCCAACATCGCCCATGGCATTTCCGTCAATCATGACATCACCAGCAGGAACCGCTCCGCTATGGACAAAATCCCCCTCTTCAAAAGCCATGACATCCCCACGCTTAACGATAATAATGTTTTCTGGATACATACCGATTTCAAGCGCAGCCTTAGCGTGAGCATCCAATTGACGATACTCCCCTTGAACTGGGAAAAGATATTTAGGCTTCATGATGTTGAGCATGAGCTGCAAATCACGCGCATTCCCATGCCCAGAGACGCGAAGATTCTTTGTGATAGATTTTACGGTACCACCAGCCTTGTAAATCAAATTCTCCACGCGAGCAACAACCGCTTCTTTTGAAATACTTGGAGTGGTAACAATATAAACTAGATCACCTTCTTTGATTTCAACATAGCGATGTCTACCGATAGACATTTTACGCAATCCATTTAACGGCTCGCCCATACGACCAGTTTCTAAAATAATCAATTCATGGTCTTCATACTTGTTCATATCCTTTGGTTTTACCAACAAGCGTTCGCTGACCAAACGAAGTTTTTTCAATTGAATCGCTGTTCGGACAATGTTTTCCACATCATGTCCTGTCAACACGACACGACGACCAGTTGCTTCTGCCGCGTCAAAAATCTGTTGAATACGTACAATATTGCTGGCAACTGCTGCCACAATAACACGCCCATCACAGTCAGCAATCGTATTGAGAATTTCCTCCCCAGCCTCATGCATGCTCGCTACTTGAACATTGCTATCTGCGTTAGCTGAGTCTGACAAGAGGGCCAACACACCTTCGTTACCGATTTCAGCCAATCGCCCAAAATCCGTACGATAAAACTTATCTGCCGCCTGGTCAAACTTAAAGTCACCTGTGTAGACAATATTTCCTTCATCCGTCTTAACGACAATTCCTAAACTCTCTGGAATAGAGTGAGTCGTCTGAAAGAAAGATACCACTGAATCCCCGAAATCAATTTCAGTTTCAGCATTGATAACATGGAAATCATTAAATTTCTTAGTAGCATTATTCCCCTTGACAAGTAGCTTAGCCAATTCGATAGTCAAGTGCGAACCAAATACTGGCACTTTCACTTTCTCCAAGAGATAAGGAAGCGCTCCGATAGCATCTGCATGCCCGTGAGATAAAAAGACCCCTGCTACACGATGCTTATTTTCTTCCAAATAATCGAAATTTGGGACGACTACATCCACACCTAACTGTTCATTCTCAGGATACTTTGCCCCTGCATCCAAAACAAAAATATGTTCATTCACTTCGGCAATGTACAGGTTTTTTCCATTTTCCCGCACACCCCCAAGAGCCATAATTTTAATTGTACTCATCTTTACTCCTTTTGGACATCCCACAGGTGTCCATTTTATTTTTCTTACCAACGGTCCTTGGGATGCCCAAGTCGAATTACAGTCTGCTATTTATCGTCATTTAGTTTTTCTTTTATTACTTCGACGTACGAGGAAACTTCGTTTCCCTATTTCCAACTTCAAACACTCCACAGGAGTATTTGAACTCGCCTTGCCTAACTCCAGTTATGCTTGCGGCTCGTTGCCTAGTACTAAAAGTAAACTAAAAGACTATATTTTAGCTATCGCTTCTATTATACATTTTTTCAAGAAAATTTACAAAAAACTCCGCTGAAAATCAACGAAGTTCTACATATACATTAGTAACCATGTCCCTTATGTTCCCACTTACCACCAACATTCCGCACTAAAATCCATTTCCAATCCGTATGGGTACTATTAGGCTCTAAAGTGGGCTCTGCCCCCTCAGCTGCTACCTTAAAAGACGAAGTTAGGATAATAGCTTCCTCTGCACCATAGTGCTCCGCCCACTCATCAAATTCCTTTTCATTATCACCACTGTAACCGATAGTCAGCAATTTACAACTGTTAAAATGGTGATCAAAGTAATCTTGAACCACAAGAATAGCCGCCTCAATCTCTTTTTCCGTATACAATTCTGATTGTTCCATCGGTTCAATCTCTGCCTGATAAGCTGCGCCTGTCCGACATCCTATCAAAAAAAGACAACACAACAGACTACAAATAGCTAAACATTTTCTCATCTTTGTTACCCCAAGTCAACAATCGTTGCTGAAAAGCCAATCTCTTCGACAAAACGTAAAATATCCTCTGTCTTTACAAAAATTGTTTTCGTATTAACATTGGGGTGGAAGGTTAGAATGGGTTCAGAAAGGATTTCTTTATCAAAAAAGACTTGAATATCCTTATCAACATTATGTAACAAGCCAAAAACAGATACCACTCCCGCAGGCAAGTGCATTTTTTCCATCAAGCTATCACTCGAGGCCATCCGGATGCGGTTGACTCCCACCAAATCACGAAACTGGTCCATATCCAGCTGCTTCTGGTCATCCATGATCAGTAAATAAAATGCAGTCTTTTTCTTATTAGTCAGAAACATGGACTTGGTCCGTACTCCTTCTAACCCTTCAATGTAACGGTCTGCTTCCTCAGTTGTCAGAGCTGGTGGATGCTCTACAATGGTGTAGTCCATTCCTAAGTCAGCTAAGCTTTCAAAAACCAATTTATCCATGACAGCACCTCTTGATATATTTAGTATATTATACTGCTTTTTAACTAAAAATTCAAAGGATAATAAAAGCCTGGATTACTCCAGACTTTAGACCTGTATTCACAAGTGATGTGTTTGATATAAGATTCAGTTTTAGCCAAAACCAAACTTGGTTGGAAGTTGCGAACTATCCACACAGGTTCTTAATCAAACAACTTATAATAATCTTCCAGTTTCATCTTGGATTTTTCTTCAGCCGTTTGGTCCTGAATAATCTGACCATTTTTCATGACAATCAAGCGATTACCGTGACGCAGAGCATCTTCCATCTGGTGAGTGACCATGAGGGCCGTCATTCCCTTAGTCTCAATCAATTCATCCGTCAGTTGCATCAAGGATTGGCTGGTTTTAGGGTCAAGGGCTGCAGTATGCTCATCCAAGAGTAAAAGTTCAGGCTGTTTCAAACTCGCCATCAACAAACTCAATGCCTGGCGTTGACCACCTGATAAGAGCCCTGCTGGCGTGTCCAAATGTTTTTCCAAACCATTTCCCACTCTCGGCAAAAGCTGGGCAAATTCTTCCGTCTGTTGGGCCAATCTGCGTGGCACTAAGCCCCGTCCCTCGCCACGGTACTTAGCTATCAGTAGATTTTCTGCCACCGTCATCCGTGGCGCTGTACCCATTTTAGGATCTTGGAAAACACGTGCCAGATACTTAGCACGTTTTTCCGCAGGCCAATTGGTCACGTCCTCACCGAGAATATGGACAGAACCACTAGTCAAGGGTAGGGTTCCAGCAATGACATTAAAGAGGGTTGACTTCCCAGCCCCATTTCCACCTAAAATAGTAATAAAATCCCCTTGGTAGATGGTCAGATTGACATTGTCCAAAATCACACGTTCTTCATCAAAACCGTTTGTCACCACCTTAGTGGCATTTTTTAATTCAACAATTGCTTTCATCGTGACAGACTGGCTCCTTTCAAGATTTTATTTTTCAACTCAGGAACCATGAGGCAAGTTGCCAGAATCATGGCCGAGAAGATACGGAGGTAGCTGGTATTGATACCGAGGGAAATGACCACCAAAATTAAGAACTGATAGAAAATCGCTCCGACAACAATGGCCAAGAATCGTTCTAACATAGTAAGGTTACCATAAATTACCTCACCGATAATCAGACTAGCCATACCGACCACAATGACACCAATACCACGCGACACATCCGCATAGCCTTCTTGTTGTGCAATCAAGGCACCTGCAAGAGCGATGATTCCATTTGAAAGAACAAGGCCTAGCAACTCCATTCGACTTGTATTGATACCAAAACTGCGAGCCATATCTGGATTATCCCCGGTTGCAATAAAGGCCTGTCCAAGGCGAGTATAGAGGAAGAACATCAAGGCACCAATCACCACCGCTAGGCTACCTAGACCTAGCAAGAGACCATTAATTTGCTCAGAAAAAGGAAGGAAATCTTGTAAACGTTTGGTATTCAGTAAGCCTAGATTTGCCCTACCCATGATAAATAGAATGACAGAGTGACAGGAAGACATGACCAAGATACCAGCTAGGAGAGTGGGGATTTTCCCCTTGGTATAAAGCAAGCCTGTGACAAAGCCCGCCAAACAGCCAACAAGAACTGCTGCTAGAGTAGCCAAGATAGGATGGACTCCTTGCGTCAATAAGGTAACAGCAACCGCTCCTCCAAGCGGGAAAGAGCCCTCTGTCGTCATATCAGGAAAATTCAGAATCCGAAAGGTAACGAATATTCCCAAACCTAGTACAGCCCATAAAAGAGCCTGTGAAACTGTTGATACAATCATATTTTTCCTTTTCTCTTATCTCTTATTCGATAACCTTGCTTGCTTTACTAATCACATCATCTGACAAGATAATTCCTAATTCTTTAGTAACTTTTTGGTTGACAACAACGGTACCCTCGTTAAAGATTTGTACAGGTGTATCCGCTGGATTGGCACCATCAAGAATTTTCGCAGCCATCTTACCAGTTGCCACACCCAAGTCATATTGGCTAAGGGTAACAGATGCGATACCTCCGCCTTCTACCATATCTTCTACGCTGGTGAAAATCGGAGTTTTGGTTTTATTTGCCACAGATACGACAGTTGAAAATGCTGAGGCAACTGTATTGTCTACTGGTGTAAAGAGAACATCTGCTTTACTACTTGCGATCTCTACTGTCGCTGCAATTTCATTACTAGAAGCAACTGCATATTCAAGAACAGTATAGCCAGCCTCTTCTGCTGCTGCCTTAAATTCCGCTACTTGAATTTTTGAATTGTCTTCGTTTGAAGAATAGAGGACACCGATAGTTTTAGCGTCTGGTGTAATTTCTTTAATGAGAGAAACTGCGTCTGCTACTGGTGTTTGGTCAGATACCCCTGTGATATTTCCACCAGGATTTTTCAAGTCAGTTACCAGGTTGGCTCCGACTGGATCTGTTACAGCCCCCATGATGATAGGTAATTCTGTCGTAGCGTTTGCTAATCCCTGTGCAGCAGGTGTTGCGATACCAATCAATAATTCATTGCCATTGTCCACCAATTTTTTACTCATGGTTTGAACTTGGGATTGATCACCCTCAGCATTCATAAAATCAATTTCTAAATTATCCGTTGTGGTATAACCACCTTCTTTAAGGCCTGCCTTGATTCCCTTATAAATCTCATCTAATGAATCATGTGTCACAAATTGGAGGACCCCAATTTTGACTTTCTCCGTTGATGTAGATGAATTGCTCTGCTCTTTCTGTGTCATAAACAAAGCAGCAACTACCATAATAGTAAGGGCAATAATTGTAGCAAGTAAATTTTTATTTTTCAACATATTCATTCTCCTTTTAAAAATGCACAATATCCAATTTCTACGTCTTCAATACTCTATTCCACCATCGCCATCGTTTCATCATGATTACCTCATTTTGTTAATAATTGTCAAAGTAGATTGCTTTTAGATAAGGAACGGAGGCGCAGACATAACTCAAGTTAGGCAAGCCGAACGTGACGCAATATAAAAGCACTCTACGAAGACAAGTAAAAAGCCCCCGCATACTGATAAACAGTATGCGAGGGCGTCAATGACACGGTGCCACCTCACTTATGGAAATTGTCTAGAATCCTCCCATATCTCATCTCCTCTAACAAGGAGTTGCACTGTAAGGTGTGCGGACCGAACTATCATTGTTTTAAGTTCATTTGCGTGACTGTTTTGGCTGATTACTGAAAGTATGCTATGCCAAACAATCCATGTGAATTTAGGGTATTTTAGGACTAGGCAGTCGGGCGAAGGCAGTACTGGTGGTACGGCAAGCACGACTAACGACGTCATAAAATAGACATAAATGCACATCAGCCCATTTCATAAAACTCCGCCACCCGTTCTCAGTACCACAGGCTCCCTGAAGACTTCTGCTTTACTACTTCTTCTGATTACAGACGATTATACGGTATCCAACAATCTTTGTCAATACTTTTGATTAAATTTTCTGAAAACTTTTTAATACCTTAAGAGTCTATTTTGAGCTATTGCCCAGGATACTGCCATTGGATTGAATAACTTCTTTATACCAGTAAAATGATTTCTTTCTATATCTAGTTAGACTGCCGCTTCCATCATCATTTCTATCAACATAAATTAGTCCATATCTTTTAGATAATTGTGCGGTAGACATAGATACACAATCAATACAGCCCCAAGAAGTATAACCCATGACTTCTACGCCATCCTGTATCGCCTCAGCAACTTGTAAAAGGTGTTCTTGCATGTATTGAATTCGATAATCGTCATGAACAGTCAAACCACCAGCCTCATCCTTGACTAGCTGATCTTTAGCTCCCAAACCATTTTCAACAATGAATAAAGGAATCTGGTATCGATCATAATAACGATTTAGTGTCAATCTTAAACCAATTGGATCAATCTGCCAACCCCAATCAGAAGCTTCTAAATAAGGATTGACCAAACCACCCAAGATATTTCCTTTTCCAGATGAATATTTTGATGGATCTGCTGCCTGAGTAATACTCATATAATAACTGAAGGAGAGAAAATCAACCGTATTATTTTTTAATAACTCTTCATCACCTTCCACGAAAGTAATCTTTATGCCATTTTCTTTAAAGTATCTTTTGGCATAATTAGGATAATATCCTCTAACATGTATATCCGAAAATAAATAGTTCAAATTTTCATAGGCATGAGCCGCCCAAACATCTTCAGGATTGGGTGTCATTGGATAGGTCGGCATAGCTAAGACCATACAGCCAACCTTACAGTCAGGAATAATTTCATGAGCAATTTTGGTAACAAGACTAGAAGCTACAAGTTCATGGTGAATGGCCTGATATAAATCTTGTTTTGAAAGTTCTTCATTCGACAAGTCAATTCCACCACTCGTAAAAGGAAGTTCTAAGACAGAATTGACCTCGTTAAATGTCAACCAGTACTTAACCTTATCTTTGTATCGCTCAAAAACTGTACGAGCAAATTTTTCAAAAAATTGAATCATTTTTCTATCCACCCAGCCATGATATTTCCTTGCCAGATACAGGGGAGTTTCATAGTGAGAAAGAGTTACAAGAGGCTCTATACCATTTTTTAGAAGTTCATCAAAAAGTTCATCATAAAACTGTAGCCCTTCTTCATTTGGAAATTCTTCATCTCCATTCGGAAATATTCTACTCCAAGCAATTGATGTTCTAAATACCTTAAATCCCAACTCTGAAAACAGGGCTATATCTTCCTTGTATCGATGGTAAAAATCAATAGCTTGTAATTTCAAATTATCTTCCGTTGGTTCTTGGGTAGCTTCACCCAGTCCACCATTGGGGAGAACATCTTGAACGGATAATCCTTTTCCTCCCTCATTATATGCACCTTCTACTTGGTTTGCAGCTACTGCTCCTCCCCATAAGAAATTGTCTGGAAAAATTGACATATACCCTCCTCGAATTATAAGACTGCTAATAAATCATCAGCATAGTTGACTTCCTCTTTTGTCGAAAGCAAGAGAACATCCAGATATTCCTGTGTATTTGTAACAACTACAGGAGTCACTATATCGTACCCTTCTGCGACAAGCATTTCTACATCCACTTCCAGCATCAGTTGACCCTTTTCAACTTTTTCCCCATCTGAAACATGGTTTACAAAACCTCTTCCTTTTAGCTCGACAGTTTCTAATCCAAAGTGGATAAGCAACTCTACCCCTTCATCACTTGTTAAACCGATTGCATGTTTTGTTGGAAAAAGACTGGTAACAGCCCCGTCAAATGGAGCATAGACTTTTCCATCCTTAGGGATAATTGCAACTCCTTCTCCAAGCATTTTTTTTGAAAACGTTGCATCATTTACTTTTTCTAAAGGGAGAATTTGACCTGAAAGAGGAGAGAAGACATTTTTTCTACTTGAAATGCCAGGTGCTACTTTTTCTAAATTAACTGTTGACGTTTCTTCATCGATACCTAGGAAATAGGCCAAAATAAATGTGACAATAATTGAAATTGCCGCAGCAATCATAGCGTTAGTAATGTTTGAAGCTGCTTCAGAGTAAATAAATTGTGGCAAAGCAATGAGAGAAGGTACTGCAAAAAGGTATGCTTTTACACCTGTCAAACCAACAAATAATCCTGCTAGACCACCACCAATCATTGCTGCATACAATGGTTTTTTATACTTTAGAGTAACACCATATAAAGCAGGCTCAGTGACACCAGCAAATAAAGCTGAAAATCCAGCTGCAAAGGCTATTTGTTTCGTGTTACTATTTTTACTCTTAAATGCAACTGCCATAGAAGCGGCACCTTGTGCCAAGTTAGAACCTAACATCGCTGGTAGAATCAATACATCAGGTGTCGCGATTGAAGCTGCCAAGAAAATCGGTGCAAAAGCCCAGTGCATACCGGTCATAACGATAAATGGCATGATTGCTCCAAGAACTGCTAAAGTTAACCAACCAGCTACACCATGCATTTGTTCAACCAATTGCGATAATCCTTCACCAACAATAACGCCGAGAGGTCCAACAAGAACTAAAGCTATGAAACCTGAAACAAGCAGGACCAAGGTTGGCTGTAAGAAACTTTTCGTTACAGCTGGAGTGACCTTGTTAAAAACAGCTTCAATATACTTCATTAGCCAAACCATAATAAGAATTGGAATAACTGATGAACCATAGCTAGCAGGTGTAACAGGGGCACCTAAAAAATGAAGTGGATCACCTGTAGATACCATTTGAACAAAATTAGGATGTAGCAAAATACCAGCAACCGACATAGCTAAAGCAGGTGTAACTTTGAGTTTTTGTGAAGCTGAGTAGGCCAAAAAAATCGGCATAAAGTAATATGGTGCATCTCCAAAAAAGGCTAAAAATGAAATAGATTGGGAATCAGCTTTTAAAAGCCCCAACATCGGCAAGACAATGACTAGAACTTTTATCATACCTCCACCAAGCATAGCTGGAATAAGAGGTGTCATAGAGCCAGCGATATACTCGATGACTTGTTCTAAGACATTTGCTTTTTTAACCTGTTGAACTGAATCAGAATCAAATTTTCCTAATGCAGTAAATTCTTTATAGTAATTAGCTACATCATTACCTAAGATAATTTGATACTGTCCATTTTTCTTCATAATACCGAGTACTCCAGAAATGGATTTAACACGTTCATCGGACACGATATTCTCATCTTTCAATTCCAGTCGCAATCTAGTAACGCAATGGGTTGCACGAAGAACATTCTTTTCTCCTCCGACTGCCTCTAGGATTGCCAATGCAGTATTCTTGTACTTCATAATAGACTCCTTATGATAAATTTTTTGTTAAACGCCGAATGTGAGCAATTAAATAGACTAATTCACTTGGACTCAGTAGATAATCATATTCTAACCGAATAAAGTCCGCTACTCGAGTTCCACATTGGTACTCTCTTGGATACTTCTTTTTCATTAACTCTAAAAGATCCACATCATCTTCATCGTGGTATTCATTCCCCTCTACCAAACGATGAGCAAACAATTTAACATGTGTGATGAATCGGTAGTAATCAATAGAGTCTTGATTGAATTCTGTAGAATAATAGTCTTGAATAATTTGTTCAATCTTCATGATAATTCCAGTAATACGATAAGATTCTTGAAAAATATTTTCCAAATTCGCATTGACAAAATGCAAAGCGATGAAGGCTGCTTCATCAACTGGGAGTTCGACATGTAAATCTTTTTTTATGATGGATAATGCTTTTTTCCCCAGTTCAAACTCCTCTTTATAATATTTGGCAATTTCCCATCTAAGAGGGTTCGTAACGACTACTCCTTCCTTATGTCTTTCTATACTAGAATTGATATGATCTGTCAAATTGATGTAAATAATCTCATCAAAATGATTTCCAAGTGTTATCTTTCCTAAATTTATTATTTTCTCACAAACATAAACCAACTCAATAGGAACATCGATAAATAGTTCCGTAAAGCGATTCATATTATCGCTATTCTTGAGCAAAAAACTTTTTTCTATCGAAGAAGGTGGGATCGCATCTCCGACCTTCTTTCCAAATGCAATTCCTTTACCAAACAACAAGATATCAACGTTCTTATTATTTTGTGCTATGACTGCATTATGATTTAATACACGCTTTATGATCATAAATTTTCCTTTAAACTTAAAATAAAAGAACCTACTTAAAAGAAATCGACATATATCGTATCGATTCATTTAAATAGGTTCCTGCTCGCCTTAAAGCGATAACATCCTTTTATTTCAATTATTAGTTGGTACTTCTAGCTTAAAAAATTTAATAACTCTGTAACCATTTTCAATTTTAATATAAATTAAAGAATTTGTCAATAATTTATAAAAATATAAGAATACTTCTTTTAGTCCCCTTCGTTAAAAAGTCACTGATTTATGATATACTAGACTGAGTTATAGCTATTAGAAAGAGGAAAACCATGTCTTTTGACGGATTTTTTTTACATCACATGACGGCTGAGTTAAGGGCCAATTTAGAAGGTGGGCGGATTCAGAAAATCAACCAACCCTTTGAACAGGAGATTGTCCTCAACATCCGCAGCAACCGTCAGAGCCATAAGTTGCTCCTGTCCGCCCATTCGGTTTTCGGGCGGGTTCAGCTGACCCAGTCGGACTTTACCAATCCAAAAGTGCCCAATACCTTTACCATGATTTTACGAAAATACTTACAGGGTGCCATTATCGAGGAGATTCGTCAGTTGGACAATGACCGCATCTTAGAATTTTCGGTGTCCAACAAGGACGAGATTGGCGACCATATCCAAGCTACCTTGATTGTGGAAATCATGGGCAAGCACAGCAATATCATCTTGGTAGATAAGTCTGAACAGAAGATTATTGAGGCTATCAAGCACGTTGGTTTCTCGCAAAACTCCTACCGAACTATCTTGCCAGGCTCCACCTATATTCGTCCACCGGAGACACATTCTCTCAATCCTTATACGGTGTCTGATGAGAAATTGTTTGAAATCTTATCGACTCAGGAACTGAGTCCAAAAAATCTCCAACAGGTCTTTCAAGGTTTGGGGCGGGATACAGCTTCTGAACTGGCCAGTCACTTACAGACGGACCGCCTCAAGAACTTCCGTGCCTTTTTTGACCAGGCTACACAGCCTAGCCTAACGGACAAATCCTATGCTGCTCTGCCATTTGCCAATAGCCCTGAAAACCAGCCACACTTTGAGAGCCTGAGCAGTCTGTTGGACTTCTACTATCAGGACAAAGCAGAGCGGGATCGGGTGGCCCAACAGGCCAATGAGTTGATCAAGCGGGTGGCCAGTGAGTTAGAGAAGAATCGCAAGAAGCTGGTCAAGCAGGAGCAGGAATTGGCGGATACTGAGACGGCGGAGTTGGTGCGGCAAAAGGGTGAGCTCCTGACCACCTATCTGCATCAGGTACCCAACGACCAGCCGAGCGTGCGGTTAGACAACTACTATACGGGCCAGGAACTGGAAATTGAGTTGGATGTGGCTTTGACTCCTAGCCAAAATGCCCAGCGTTATTTCAAGAAGTACCAGAAACTCAAGGAGGCGGTCAAACACCTAACCAACTTGATTGAGGAGACCAAGGCAACCATTGTCTATCTGGAGTCCGTTGACACCATGCTGGGACAGGCTAGTCTGGCAGAAATCGATGAAATCCGTGAGGAATTGATTGAAACAGGCTACCTCAAACGTCGCCACCGTGAGAAAATCCATAAGCGTCAGAAACCTGAGCGATACTTGGCGACGGACGGGAAGACTATTATTCTGGTCGGGAAAAATAACCTGCAAAATGATGAGTTGACCTTCAAAATGGCCAAGAAAGGTGAACTCTGGTTCCATGCCAAAGACATTCCAGGCAGTCATGTGGTTATCACAGACAACTTGGACCCAAGCGACGAGGTCAAGACCGATGCGGCGGAGTTAGCCGCCTATTTCTCTAAGGCCAGACATTCCAATCTGGTCCAAGTCGATATGATTGAAGCCAAAAAACTCCATAAGCCAACAGGTGGCAAACCAGGCTTTGTGACCTACCGAGGTCAGAAAACCCTCCGTGTCACCCCAACTGAAGATAAAATAAAATCCATGAAAATCTAGTTCATGGATTTTTCTGTATTGAAACCTACTCCGCCTTATCAATATCTTCTCTAACTTCCTTAGCGTTGAACTTAGCAAAAAGATACTGGCGGTCTTGAACAGGAAAACGTTGGTCTAGTTGATCTACTGGCCCCACTTCCACCATTCCTTCTGAGATAACATAGTCCATGACATGCCCGCCAAAGGTCAAGTCATCCGAGATAAAATGCAAATGATAACCAGCCACACTGACACCATGGAAAATCTCTGGCGTCCAAATACCAACAATGGTACCTGAAATATTCTCAGCGGTATACTCAGGCTGGCGACTAGCCACCTCCGCAAATCGAACATCCGAAGCCGATTTAGGAATCATACGAACATGCATCCGTGAAAATGTCCCTTTGATTTTGATAGAACGAAAAAGATTTTCGCCATCATAATAGGATTCAATCCTCTGGTGCAATTCATCGCTAGTCATTTCAAAGCGTTGTTTGAAAATGACTTCTGCTTCATGAAAAATAACCGCTGCATAGGGAACCTTCATATCAGCAGGAACTTCAACCACTTCTGGTTTCTCCCCTGCCCCCTTTGCCTGATAAGCCTTTCCATCCAAGACAATCAGCTCACCGTCAATGGAATCCAGGGTTCCCAAACCCAAATCACCATGTTCCAACAATTCGCCAACCGTCAAGGAGCCGCCATACAGTCCAGCCATTAAGGCACCTAAGGTATTGTATTGAAATAATCGATTTACTTGCATAAACTACTCTTCATTCAAAAATTCTTGCATGGCTAAATCGTCTGGCACCAATTGGATAAAACGACTAGCTTGCTTTTTTGCCTCATCCAAACGACCAAGTTGACGTAAAATCGCTACGTAATCAGCCAAAAATTCAGGATTCTCAGCCAATTCTCCAGCCAATTCATCGTAAAGCTCAATAGCTTCATCATCTCTTTCTAGAGCTTGATAGGCTTTGGCCATATTCCAGCGAGCTAGAACGTTATCTACCTCTTCATCAAATAAAGCCACAACCTCTTCAAATCGTTCCTGCTCAAGATACAGATTGGACAAGCGCAGAGCTAGTTCGTTACTATCATCTGCCACCTCTTTTGCCTTGAGGAGATATTCTTCCGCAGACTCCTCGTCATGCAATTCATAGGCATACTGAGAAGCTTGAAGCAAGAGATTGGCATCAAAATCATTTTTGGCCAAGCCCTTTTCTGTCATTGCCAAGGCTTCTTCAATCTTATGCTCGGCATGAAGCGACTGAGCATAGGCATATTCATAGCCCTCAAAATCAGGATTGATGGTATCCAACTGCTTGAAATAGAGATTGGCCTTTTGGTATTCTTCTCGTTCAAATAGCAGAGCAGCTAACTCAAAAACCGTCTGATCATCGTATTCCAACTCAACAGCTTTTTCCAAAAATTCAATGGCCGCTTCAAATTTCCCTAAACTTGCATAGGCAATACCAATTCGCTGATAGGTAGAAACTCCCGTTAATTCGTAGATTTCACGATTATCCAGCTGGGCATAGTAGGAAATAGCCTCATTAAAAAGCTCCAGTTCCATATCCAATTCTGCTAAGCCAAAGAGGATGATGGGTTCATCTGATAAGTAACTTGCTTCTAACAATTTTTCACGCGCCACATCCGACAAGCCTTCTGCCTGATACAGGTCCGCCTTAACCAACAAGGCTTCCACATAGACAGAACTGTCTTCCGAAATTTCCTCCAAGTATCCGAAAGATTCTTCAACCAAGCCATCTTCAAATGCTATTTGGGCAAGATTGATCAGTACTTCGGGAAATTCTTCTTTGACCTGTTCATAGATTTGTCTAGCCTGTGGGAAAAAACCAATGCCTTCTAAGTAGGCTGCCAAGGACAAAAGCGTTTCGCTATCATCTTGCACCAAGGCGCGCTTGAAATACTTATCTGCCTTGTCTAAATCCTGTTGGTCCAAACAAACCAACATTTTTTCACTATTGTTCATTCACAACCTCATTTTCTTCATCTTCATACAAACTACTGTGTGCCTTGTACCATTCAAATGCCGCTTTCACTAAAACCTTAATAGAGGCATATATTGGAATTCCCAGAAGAACTCCTAGGACACCGTACATCTGACCAGCTGTCAATAATACAAATAAAATGGTAATCGGATGAATACTTAGGGAGCTTCCGATAATCAATGGTGTCACAAAACGACCTTCTATAGTCTGCTCAATCATAAAGACTACTAAAACCTTTATCAGCATGATTGGACCAGCAATCAATCCTAAAATAACAGCTGGAATCATGGCCAAGAAAGAACCCAAATACGGAATTAGATTGAGAAAACCAGCCATCACCCCCAAAGTTATTGGATAACTAAGACCAATGATTGAGAACATCACTGAGAACATCAGGGCAACAATAATCGCAACGGTCACCTGACCACGAACATAGTTTGATAATTGCCCATTCACATCTGATAGTACTGTTCCAATCGGTTCTCTCCACTTGGTTGGTAGATATTGGGTAATGTGTTTATTCAAATACTGACCATCCCGTAATAGATAAAAGAGAATAAAGGGCATAATCAAAATAGCAACAATAATCTGTGAAGCGGTTGAAATCAAATTACTTGCCCAGTTCACAGCGCTTGAAGAAAACTTCTGAGCATAGGCAACGATCTGATCATTGACCTTATTTAACATCTCCAGAGCTGTTGGTCTAAATTGTTCAAAGCGCTGATCCTGTAGGAGCCCAGTTACCTGTCCTTCGATTTTCTGGATATTCGAAGGAAGATTTTGCGCAAAAGATGTCACTTGCTCTTGAATACTCGGAATTGCCACCGCCAGTCCCCAGATAATGAGAAGACTGATTAAAACAAAGAGAATGGAAATACCAACTGTACGAGAAATTTTATGCTTTTCCATCCAGTCAACCATCGGATTTAATAGGTAATACAAAAGACCTGTTAAAATCATCGGTAACAATACAATTTCTAAAAAGCTTCCTATTGGTCTGAATAAAAAACTAATTTTACTGAAAATAAATATGGTCAAAAAAGTCAGCAAGGTTACTAATAAAAATGTCACCGCTTGACTATTTAAAAACAAGCGGAAAAACCAAGTCAGACTAAATTTTTGATGCTTATCCTCCATCTAATACACTCCTAGTCTTTTTTTCTATTGTAACATGGAGAAAGGATTTTTGTAAAAATCAACTACAGAATTTATACGACTTTCTCAGAAAAACATGGTATAATTTTATCAATCATTTCCAAAAAGGAGAATCCTATGACTATCTATTTCGGTACCTATACAAAACGTGAATCAAAAGGAATTTATAAAGCAAATTTTGACTCTGAAACAGGACAACTTAGCAATCTAGAATTGGTCACTGAAGAACCTAACCCTACCTACCTTGCCTTTGATAAGGCCGGACATCTATACTCCGTCGGCGCTGAAAATGGTCTAGGAGGTATCGCTGCCTTTAATGCTGACTATACTCTACTCAACCATGTTGTATCAGAGGGCGCACCACTTTGCTATGTCGCTGTAGATGAAGCAAGAGATTTAGTTTATGGCTCCAATTTCCACAAAGGGCAACTACTTGTTTATAAACGTTTAGCGGATGGTTCTCTAGAATTAGCTGATGTCGCTCAACACGAAGGATCTGGTCCGCACGAAAACCAAGCTTCCGCCCATGTTCACTTTTCTGATTTGACACCCGATAAATTTTTAGTAACCTGTGATTTAGGATGTGATCAAGTGGTAACCTATAAGGTATCTGACCAAGGAAAAGTAGAGAAAATCGCAACCTATCAGGCTGCGCCAGGAAGTGGTCCACGTCACATTGTCTTCCATCCTGTCGCAAAAATCGCCTATCTCATCTGTGAACTCAATTCAACTATTGAGGTGCTTATCTATGACGGCTGGGGACAATTTGAACACCTACAAACTGTCTCTACTCTCCCAGAAGACCATACTGGTTTCAACGGAACTGCCGCTATTCGCATCACAAAGGATGGTAAATT
Organism: Streptococcus suis; assembly: GCF_902702775.1. Classification (NCBI taxonomy): domain Bacteria; kingdom Bacillati; phylum Bacillota; class Bacilli; order Lactobacillales; family Streptococcaceae; genus Streptococcus; species Streptococcus suis. Next base: position 699,998 of record NZ_LR738724.1, on the reverse strand, counting down.
TATTTATGGATCCAACCGCGGAAACGACTCTATCGCAGTCTACAAAACGCTTGCTGATGCCAGCTTAGAATTAGTTGAAATCGTCCCAACAAATGGAAAAACTCCTCGCGATTTCACGCTTAGTCCTGATGAAAAGCATTTGATTGTTGTCCATCAAGATTCTGACAATGCAACTGTATTCGAAAGAGATGCCGAAAATGGCTGTTTGACTGAGCTTTCACACGATTTCTATGTTCCTGAAGCAGTTTGCGTTACATTTTTATAAGTCGTTTCAGTTGTGAAATCCGTCCAGTTTTGGTTTAATAGTCTCATAGGAGGTGATTTCAACATGAATCCAGTAGATCTTTTTAACCAAGTAAAAGAATTGATTGCAAACAAAGACTTTGATGGTGCAAAACAATTTATCGAAGAAAACAAGGACCAATTCGGTGAATACTTGGAACAAGCAAAAGGCTTGTTATCAGGTTCTGAAGGTGTTAGCGGTCTTTTAGATAAAGTTAAAGGCTTGTTCTAATACACGTAAAAACTAGGCTGAGAATGTTCAGTCTAGTTTTTTGTTTGTTCAAAAATATTTGTTATCCCTTGCAATGAAGGAATTACCCAATCACTCTTCAATTTTTCATTTTCACGGGCATGCTTTCCAAAACCTGTCAGTATCCGTACAGTCCACATTCCCAAAGATTTAGCAGGCAGAATATCATTATCATACCTATCCCCGACATAGACAACTCTATCTGCAGGGATGTTTGTTTTTTGCAAGGCAAGTGTGAAAATAGCTGTATTTGGTTTAGATAAACCAACCTCTTCAGAGAGGATGATGAGTTGAAAATAAGACTCAATTCCCCACTCTTTAAGCAGTTCTCTAATACTACTAGACTGATTGGCAATAATCCCCAATCGATAGTTTTGTGATAACTTCTCTAGAGCATCTATTGTGTCAGGATACAAGCTCACACCCTCATTTGTCCACAAAGGACGTGGCTCGGTCGGTGCAAAATATTGCCAGGTCGAACGAATGGGATCCAGCGACTTATGAGCATACTCCACCATTTTCTTTTTATAAGAATCTGATGAAACCTCTATATCCAGAGACTCTAACTTCTTCACACATTTGTCTATATAATAACCATAAGCCGCCTCTTCATCTAAAAGCGTCGAACCCAAATCAAAAAATATCCACTCTATCATCCCACTCTCCATCTCTTTTCAACATGAGAATACTTAAGTTGATCCGCCTTTTTAGAATATCATTTTATCAATATCAAGGCAAAGAAAATTCCCTAGGAAAACCTAGAGAGTTTTACTAATCCCTCGCTATTCTAGCTCAGGGATAAAACAGTCTCCCAGACATTGAAAAACAAGTCCGAAAATTTTCGGACTTGTTCTTACTATAACCCTCGCTATGCTAGCTTGGGGATAAATTAGTACACTGTACTACGAAAAACAAGTCTGGAAATTTCCAGACTTGTTCTTATTATAACCTTCGCTATTCTAGCTCGGGGATAAAACAGTCTCCCAGACATTGAAAAACAAGTCCGAAAATTTTCGGACTTGTTCTTACTATAACCCTCGCTATGCTAGCTCGGAGATAAATTAGTACACTGTACTAATTTATTTTTTCAAGTTGTAGAATGAGTTCAAGCCTTTGTAGACTGCAACTTCACCAAGTTGATCTTCGATACGAAGCAATTGGTTGTATTTAGCGATACGGTCTGTACGTGACAATGAACCAGTCTTGATTTGGCCTGCGTTAGTTGCAACTGCGATGTCAGCGATTGTTGAATCTTCAGTTTCACCTGAACGGTGTGATACAACGGCAGTGTAGCCAGCTTCTTTAGCCATTTCGATAGCTTCAAATGTTTCAGTAAGAGTACCGATTTGGTTAACTTTGATAAGGATTGAGTTAGCAGCACCTTCTTTGATACCACGTGCAAGGTAGTCAGTGTTTGTTACGAAGAAGTCGTCACCAACCAATTGAACGCGTTTGCCAAGACGCTCAGTAAGAGCTTTCCAGCCATCCCAGTCGTTTTCATCCATACCATCTTCGATAGTGATGATTGGGTATTTGTTAACCAATTCTTCAAGGTAGTCGATTTGCTCTGCAGATGTACGAACAGCAGCGCCTTCACCTTCGAATTTAGTGTAGTCGTAAACTTTACGCTCTTTATCGTAGAACTCAGATGACGCACAGTCAAAACCGATCATGATGCCGTTTTCGCCAGCTTCGTAACCAGCAGCTTCGATAGCTTCGATGATTGTTTCAACACCGTCTTCAGTTCCTTCGAACTTAGGAGCGAAACCACCTTCGTCACCAACAGCTGTTACCAAACCACGAGCTTTCAAGATTTTCTTCAAAGCATGGAATACTTCAGCACCCCAACGAAGACCTTCTTTGAATGAAGGAGCGCCAACTGGCAAGATCATGAATTCTTGGAAAGCGATTGGAGCGTCTGAGTGAGAACCACCGTTGATGATGTTCATCATTGGAGTTGGCAATACTTTAGTGTTGAATCCACCAAGGTAAGTGTAAAGTGGCACTTCAAGGTAATCAGCAGCAGCACGCGCAACAGCGATAGAAACACCGAGGATTGCGTTTGCACCCAATTTACCTTTGTTAGGAGTACCGTCAAGAGCGATCATAGCGCGGTCGATAGCTTGTTGATCACGAACGTCAAAACCGATGATAGCGTCAGCAATCACGTTGTTCACGTTGTCAACAGCTTTTTGAGTACCAAGACCAAGGTAACGAGATTTGTCACCGTCGCGAAGCTCAACTGCTTCGTGCTCACCAGTAGAAGCTCCTGAAGGAACCATACCACGTCCGAAAGCACCTGATTCAGTATAAACTTCAACTTCAAGTGTAGGGTTACCGCGTGAGTCAAGGACTTCGCGAGCGTAAACATCAGTAATAATTGACATTATATTACTCTCCTTTGAGTTTAAAATTGTTACATAGCTATCATACCCTAAAAGAAGGGATTTTTCAAGAAAAAACAGGTTATTTTACTGAAAGAAATAATGTAAACGCCTTCCTTTTCAAAGTTAACTGAGTATGTTATACTGAAACCATGAACGATTTAAATACTACCATACTACAGAAAGCCTCTGGCGAAACACGATTGAATCCAGATGAACAACGTCTATACATGGGAACCTATCGCGAACGGGTTGTCCTGATCGTTTCCTTTGACGATTTGAGTAGTGAAGTCGTCGGAAATAAGTTCGATACAATTTGCCAAAAACTAGCAAACAGCTACTCTCCTCTATTCCTCAAACTCTCGCCAGCCCTGTCTGACAAGCAACAAATTTCACTACTAAAAATTGCTCAGAACTTCGGCATTACTACCGCTATCATCGATGAAAAAATAGGACAGTCTCCCTACGCACTTGTCTTTCACACAAATCACGCTGTGGATAATGAAGAAGTTAGCTTAGAATCCATATTTCCAAATCTTATCTCAAAACCAGAAGAAAAAAAGGAAGATGCAAAACCTTCCTTCTGGAAAAAATTATTTGGTTAGACTTATTTATCGATAAAGCAGTATAAATATTAAAGCAAAAATAATACAGGTTAGACAAAAGATTCCTAGCAATCTGCCTCTTTCATTTTTTTCATTGAAAAAGAACATTGCTCCGTTTGCCTTTATTACATTCATTTCCATTCCTCTTTCTTTTTCGGAAAGTCTCATAACGGACACTAGCTTTGCAAGACAAATAAAAATAAATAAGATAATAGTCACATATTTCACTAATTCCATCTTTGTTGGCCTCCTAACTGAAGAATTCTTGCCACCTGCTCTGCCGTGCGGACCAGGTTTTTTTCTGCTTTTTGAAGCGTATCCTCCAAACTTTCAACGCTTGCAATTATCGGAAAAGCGGCGCAGATATTTTCAAAAGGAAACTCGGGAAGATCGTCTTTGAGGCTACCACAAATTGCAATGATGGGAATCCCAGTCGGTGTACGTCTAGCTACTCCTATCGGAGTCTTCCCTGATAAGCTTTGGGCATCCATCCGCCCTTCTCCGACCACAACCAGATCCGCTTTGGTGACGCGATGATCAAAGTCCAACTGATCCAAGACAAAGTCGATGCCTTTTTGAATGCGAGCACCTGCAAATTGAACTAGACCTGCTGCCATACCTCCTCCAGCACCCGCTCCTGCCAAATCGAGTAGCATTGGATTAACCAATTTATAAAAGGACTCCATTTTCTTGTCTACTAGTTCAAATTCAGCAGGGGCAAGACCTTTCTGACCTGCAAAAACAAATGTGGCACCCGCTGGTCCGCAAAGCGGATTCTCCACATCCGTTACCAAATCAATCCTGACCTGAGATAGATCTACCAACATATCCTCTGTGGAAAAGCTGACAATCTCCCCGATATGAGCTCCAATTGCCTCTACTTCTTTTCCCTCTCGATTATAAAATTTCACTCCTAAACCTCCCGCCATTCCGATACCACCATCATGACTGGCAGAGCCACCTACTCCTATAAATATGCGTTTAACACCATTTTGAACGAGCTCCACAATCAGCTCCCCAACCCCTTGTGTCTTAATAAAGAGAGGACTCCTTCTTTCATGCGGGATGCTTGCCAGCCCTACAATCTCAGCCATTTCAAAAACCGCAAGATCATCTTTAACCGCATAGGAAACCTTAATTTTATCTCCAAATGGACCTGTCACCCAAGTCTGGGTCCCATCCAAGGATAAGGCCTGCATTAGACTCTCAACTGTCCCTTCGCCACCATCTCCTAGGGGAATTAAGTCATACCCTGCTTGTGGGTAAACCTTAGAAAATCCTTTTTTAATCGCTTCAGCAACCTTTGTAGCTGAAAGAGACTCTTTAAATGAATCTGGAGCAATGAGAATATGCATGGTACTAACCTCCTTTATATTATTAGTATATCACGCCCCTATTCAGCTTTCAATAAATCTTTTCTGTTTTTCATCGTCTGTGTTATACTGAAAGAAAGGAGATAAGTATGTATCAAACTATATTATTTGACTTAGATGGAACACTTACTGATTCTGGACAAGGAATCTTAAACTCCGTCGCCTACGCACTAGAAAAAATGGGAATCGAAGAACCAGATACAGCCAATTTAAACCGATTCATCGGCCCGCCACTCTATGAATCTTTTTCACGATTCTACCAACTCAACCCTGAAGATACACAAAGTGCAGTTGATGCTTTCCGTGTCTATTTTAAAGAAAAAGGAATGTTTGAAAATCAACTCTATCCTGGAATCATCCCTCTGCTTGAAGAATTGAGAACGGCTGGAAAAACACTAGTAATTGCTACCTCAAAGCCAGAAATATTTGCCAAACAGATTCTAGAACATTTTGGTATCGCTCACTACTTTGATGTCATTGCCGGTGCTAGTCTGGATAGTAGTCGCATCAGTAAGGCGGACGTCATCGGCTATGCTATAAATCAATTAGAAGCATTTCCAAAACATGCTGTGATGATTGGAGATAGGGAACATGACATTGAAGGAGCACGCATGCACCAACTTCCCGCCATCGGTGTTCTTTACGGCTATGGGAGCAAGCAGGAATTTGAAAAGGCTGGGGCCACCATGATAGTCGAAACCGTCCAAGATTTGAAAAGGGTTTTACTGACAACAGAATAGAAGAAAAGTCAGCACTCAGCTGACTTCTCGTTATTTACTATCTAAAATCTCTATTAGTTTATAGAGATTTTTTTCATTTATTTGGTAGGGCGCCTGTTCTTGGACAATCGGTTTAGCACAGAAAGCTACTCCAATTCCTGCTCGTTGAATCATTGGTAGATCATTTGCTCCATCCCCCATAGCAATCGTTTGAGATAGACTCAGCCCATTTTCTGCCGCCCATTCTTCTAAACATGCTTTTTTAGTATCTTTCGTTACAATTTCACCCAATACTTGTCCCGTCAATACTCCATCCACTACTTCTAATCGATTAGCCCGAACATAGTCTAACTCTAACTGTGCAGCTAGTCGATCGACTGTTTCATGAAACCCGCCTGAAACTACTGCTACCTTATAGCCTCGCATTTTTAATTCTGAGACTAATTCTGCTGCTCCAGGCGTAAAGTGGATTTTTTTGATAATTCGATCAAACACAGAAACAGGCAGTCCCTTTAACAACGCCACACGTTCACGTAAGGCTTCTTCAAAATCCAATTCCCCACGCATAGCACGTTCGGTAATTGCTGCAACTTGCGCTCCTAAACCGGCCTCTTCTCCAAGTAAATCTATTCCTTCTTCCAAAATTAATGTTGAATCAACATCCATAACTAATAATCCAGTTGTCATCTCCAATATTCCTTTCAAAGTATAAAAATAAAAAGCCAAATGGCTTTTTATCTAGTAGCGAATGGCTTCGCGAGTTTTTTCGTATGAACGTACAAAACGCTCTGTTACACCAGGTTCAACTGTTTCCAGAGCAAATGAAATTTCTTCAAATGCTGCTTGGTAATCAAAATCCTTTTCAAAAATTGATAATGAACGGTTAAATGCTTTTTGCACACTTTCATCGAATGAACGATAACGGTTAGAGTATTGTAGCAACTGCTCTGTTAAAGTCGCATTTTGCACAATCAAATACGCCAACTCTTCCAATTGATTCATATCATACGTTGCATTTTCCAACAAACGGTTAACAACTTCGATATTGATTCGTTTATAGTCTAACTCGGCAATCAAGGCTTCCACATGATCGCTCGTTCTAAAGAAGTTTGTTAAAAATTCAGCTGGAATTCCTGGAAGGTTGCGTTTTTCCATATAGCGCTTAAGGGTATGCAATTTGTTGATATAAAGTGTAGCTTTCTTACGCGCTGTGTTCTCTGACAATTCTTGTGATTTAAGATAGTCAGCTAAAACAAGCTGCTCCTCTTCGATTTCTTTCAAGCTTGCCAATGAATGATCCAAACGCTCTTCTAAAATAGAATATGCAACTTGTGGATTTTCAATGTCCTCCACACTTTCTGTAACAACAATTTCAATCGATTCCAAACGAGCTTTAAGCTGATTGATCCGTGAAAGTTTGCTATCTGCCAGCAAGTAAGTTGCATTTAGGCGTTGGCTTTCCTCATCCAAGAGCTGTGTATTTTGGACAACATGCTCCAAGAATTTTGGCAAGTTTTTACTAATCTTAACAGCTTCCTTATTCGCTTCGATTTCACGATTGAAGACTTTATACAAATGATCAATTTTTGCTTGAATTCCCTCATTTTCAGCTTCTGCGGCATCCAAATCAAAGGAAACAATCAAAGCAGTATTTTCACGAATTGAAACGCGAATATTTTGGAACTGTGACTCGATGTTAGCTTCTGTGAACAAATAATTCTGCTCAACCAGTTTACGATAACCCGACTCCAAATCTTCCAATTGCTCTGGGAAATCTTTTGTAACTCGTTCAATCAAACTTGGAATGCGATCCATGATTTGATTGAGGGCAATCATATGCTCTTCAGTCTTATCAAGGATTTCAGAAGCTTCAATCGGGTCACCAGAGGAATTGAGCATCACAAATTCAGAAAACTCGACTTCAATATTTTTCAATTGTTTCTCAAGTTCTGGTAGTGTCTCACCGTAGCTATCTGGATTTTCACGAACAGCTTCCTGTAAACTATCGAACAAGTTTAACGCATGTTTTACGCGACCAGAGTTTTTCTCTTCTTGCTCCTTCAACTCCATCAAACCATGACGGATAGAGGCGATGTCTTCTTCAATTAAATCGATTTGGCTTTCGATACTGTCGATAGCGTTCTTTGCACTCACAAAGCGAAAGGCATTGTTATAGCCTTCTGCCTCAAAGATATGATTTTCAATGTCGGCAAATGAATTGAGCGACAAATCAACCCATTTTTGATTCCATTCACGGAATGACACCTGACTTTGACCAATCAAATGAAGTGCTTTGACAGCTTCGACTTCTTCATTAACTGGAAGGTTAAATAGCTCTTCCTTACGTTCTTCCAATGCAACCAAAAGGTTGTCATTTCGTTTACGAACAATCAGGCAAGCTACATAGGCAATGATTAAAATAATAACAATCGAAACGATTAAGATGATTGTTCCTGTAGGCATGTAAATCTCCTTAGCTCATAGTAATTACTAGAAAATATCGCTTAATTATACCATAAATCTCTAGTATATGCACTTGTTTTTTTAGTTTTTAGACATCCAATGTTGAATAAACAGCATTTTCCTCGATAAACTCTCGACGAGGTTCAACCTTATCCCCCATTAACATGTCAAAAATCTTATCGGCTTCTGCCGCATCATCAACTGAAACGCGTGCCATGAGACGATTTTCAGGATTCATCGTAGTTTCCCACAACTGATGATCATCCATTTCTCCCAAACCTTTGTAACGTTGAATCGTTGGCTTGGACCGTCCCGTACTATGTCTTTCTAAGGCATCTTGCAATTCTTGCTCTTGATTAACCCCAGGTTGAATATATTCTTTTATCTCACTTCCAACCTTGATACCGTAAATAGGTGGTTGAGCGATATATACGTATCCCGCTTCTACAACAGGACGCATGTAGCGGTAAAATAATGTCAGAAGGAGTGTCCGAATATGGGCACCATCGACATCGGCATCTGTCATAATGACTAATTTTTGATAACGTGCCTTGCTAACGTCGAAATCAGCACCAAAGCCAGTTCCCATAGCTGTAAATAGACTACGGATTTCTTCGTTGGCCAAAATCTTGTCCATGCTGGCTTTTTCTACGTTCAAAATCTTACCACGAATCGGTAAAATAGCCTGAAATTCACGGTCGCGACCGGATTTAGCTGAACCACCGGCTGAGTCCCCCTCCACGATGAAAAGCTCTGTCTTCGTTGCATCATTTGAGGAACAATCCGCTAACTTACCTGGGAGATTTGAAATCTCAAGACCCGATTTCTTACGAGTTACCTCACGCGCACGCTTAGCAGCAATACGAGCCTTGCTTGCCAAGATCCCTTTTTCAACAATCCGTCTAGCAATCTGTGGATTTTCCAAAAGAAATTCTGCAAAGGCATCAGAGAAAAGGCGGTTGGTAATTTTGACCACTTCGCTATTCCCAAGTTTTGTCTTAGTTTGTCCCTCAAATTGAGGACCTGGGTGCTTAACAGAAATGACCGCTGTCAAGCCTTCACGCACATCCTCACCAGTCAAATTATCCTCATTTTCTTTGAGAATTCTATTTTTCTTGGCGTAGTCGTTGATAACACGTGTCAGAGCTGTACGGAATCCTTGCTCATGGGTACCACCTTCATGTGTGTGAATATTGTTGGCAAAACTCACTACGTTTTCATGATAACTCGTCGTATATTGCATGGCAACCTCAACGGTAATATCATCCATTTCACCTTCTGTATAGATAGGGGTCTCAAAAATGACATCCTTGTTCTCATTAAGATACTCAACGTAGGAAGCAATACCGCCTTCATAGTGATATTCCTTTGTTTGCTCTACTCCCTCACGTTTGTCCGTAATAGAGAGATTTAAACCACGATTTAGGAAGGCCAATTCTTGGATCCGCTTATTTAATTTTGCAAAGTCGAACTCAGTCGTCTCAGTAAAAATTTCTGGATCAGGTGTAAAATGTACAGTTGTACCAGAACGGTCTGTTTCTCCAACAACCTCCAAATCTGCAACGACTTCACCTCGTTTATACTCTTGGAAATATACCTGACCATTTTTGTAGACATGGACGTCTAGCTGAGTAGATAGGGCGTTTACGACTGATGAACCTACGCCGTGCAATCCACCTGAGACCTTATAACCGCCTCCGCCAAATTTACCACCTGCATGGAGCACTGTAAAGACAGTTTCTACCGCTGGACGACCAGTTTTTTCCTGAATATCTACCGGAATACCACGTCCATTATCAATAACCGTGATGGAGTTATCTGGCTCAATATAAACTTCAATTTTATCCGCAAAACCAGCCAGCGCCTCATCGATTGAGTTGTCGACAATTTCCCAAACCAAGTGATGGAGACCTTCTTTAGATGTTGAGCCGATATACATCCCTGGACGCATTCGAACAGCTTCAAGACCTTCCAAGACTTGAATCTGACTGGCATCATATTCTTGAGCCTTCTCTTGTAAATCTTTGATTTCTTCTGTCATTTCTTTTCCTTATTTTCTATTTGTTGCTCCTTAAAAATAGAAAAGCCAATCCATCTGGATAAAAGCGAGACATATTTTTAGAGCAAAAATCATTCTAACGAACACCCTTTATTATACCATATTTTCTAATATTTTGATAGAAAAAAGAAGAGGAAACGTTAGCTCCATCTTCTTCATTACTTTAACTATGATAAACCATTGTTTGAGCTAGGCTTTCCCCATCTCCACCAAATAAATCAACCAATTTATAGGCGAAATCCAAACTTGTTCCAGCACCTCGGCTAGTGATAATTGGACCATCAACGACCACATCCTCTTCCAGATGAATACCTGACGGAATGTCTTTTTCTTTCCCTGGGAAACATGTATAGTGACGACTATCTAACAAACCGGCCTTATCCAGAACAATTGGTGCCGCACAAATTGCTGCTACTGATTTTCCTGATGCAACCGCTCTTTGCAATTCCGTAATCAGTGACTCTGAATCTCTAAGGTGAACAGAACCTGGCATTCCTCCTGGTAAAACAATCAGATCAAAGGAAGACAGGTCCCCATCAAAGACTTGGTCAGTTTGAACACGAATACCGTGCGATCCCTCCACTTCATGACTATCTAAACCAACAATCTGACAGTCAAAATGAGCTCGACGGAATACATCTACAGGGGCCAATGCTTCGATTTCTTCAAAACCATCGGCTAAAACAACCGCAACTCTTGTCATATAAACCAACTTTCTAACGTTTTATCGTAATTTTTCTATAGCGACGTGATCGATTTGTTTCCTTCTCATCAGCTAGTCGTGACTGATACCCCATTGACAGCACTAGACCGACACCAATCAGATTTGAAACCATGGACGAACCACCTTGGGAGATAAACGGCAAAGGAATACCTGTCAAAGGTAACAAACCAGTTGCAGCGCCAACATTTTCAAACACATGGAACAACAGCATCATGATATAGCCAGTTGATATGTAAGTGTAGTATCGATTGTTTGACTTCAACGTTACCCGCAGCATTCGATAAATGAGCAACAAGTATAGTCCAATCAATACCGTCCCTCCAATAAAGCCAAAGTCCTCGCCAATCACCGTAAAAATCATATCACTTTCTCGAACAGGGATAAGAAGATTTGTTTTATTGAAACCTAGTCCTTTTAAGCCACCACTTCCGATAGCTATCAGACTTTGAGCTTGCTGGTAGGTCGTTGATTGGGCATTTTTAAAGGGATCAAGCCAGGCTGCAATACGATTGATTTTATAAGTATCCATCCCCAAATTGTGGAGGAATGTTGTTCCACCAGGAGAAATAAAAATCAGCATAAATCCACCAACCAAAACGATCCCCGTTAAGGCAGTCGGTAATAGAATTTTCCAAGAAACTCCTGATAACAGAAGCATTCCGCTAAAGATTGCTACAAATACTAAGGAAGTTCCTAAATCTTTCTGTAAGGCCAACAAAATCAGGACAGGGATAGTAAACAGTGTCATATAACCAATCAACATAAAATCCTCACGAATTTTTCGATTTGGATAATACTTATGAAAGGTGACAATCACCCTTGACAGCATAATGATGTAGGCTATTTTCATAAATTCGGATGGTTGGAAAAGAGTCATTCCACCAATCGTTACCCAGTTTTTTGCTCCCGTTGACGCTACTAAGTCTGGACTGTAGAAAAACAAAGGCAATACCATAAGTCCTAGCCCAAGCACGTACAAGTAAGGTGTGATTTGCCACAGAAACTTAGTGGAAAAGAACATGACCAAAAAAGCTGCCACTGTTCCAATTCCTATCCAAGCAATTTGTTGACCAACCATCTGTACAACATTATCCGGATAATCTTGACTAACCGCAATGTAGAGAGAAATAATCCCCACAACTAATAAAAAAAAGACTGGTAAAATAAGTGAGTAGTCTACTCGACTATCGATTGTTCCCCTATTTTTCATCAATTTCCTCATACTTTCACTTCAAATTCTTACTCGTTCCATTATAGCAAAAATCATCTCTCATTGAAACTAAAAATCTAGTCACTTCTAAGGGGATACGATTTATACTCAACGAAAATCAAAAGTAGCCTAGGAAACGAAGTCGAAGATAGAACTCTGTTACTTTCTTATTTCAAGGTAACAGGCTGAAAACCTCCACTGGAGCTTTTCACTCATCAAGGCAAGTTGACAACGGATAATTTTGATTTTCGAAGAGTATTACTAGTGCACAAATCATAAAATACGTATATCTTCATACCTTCGAACAGGCTGAAATATAATGCTTTACCTTCACACACCCCTTAAGTTTGCCAAAGCCATGAGTATGTAAACCAATGGCAATCATTTTGGCAATCACGCACCAAAAAAGCCCTCTCCAATTTCTAGAGGCAAAGAAAAAATGGTCCACTGGACCATAACTCGCTCTTTTATTTTCAAGCTCGTGAAAAAACAGTCCGTTAAGGACTGTTTTTTTTATTTGAGACCGTATTTTTTGTTGAAGCGATCCACACGTCCATCTGCTTGAGTGAACTTTTGACGTCCAGTATAGAATGGGTGTGAGTCTGATGAAATTTCCACACGGATCAATGGGTAAGTTTCACCTTCGAATTCAACTGTTTCGTTAGATTTCTTAGTTGAACCGCTAAGGAACTTGTAGCCAGTAGTTGTGTCCATGAAGACAACAGTGCGATATTCTGGATGGATATCTTTTTTCATTTTAAAATTCCTTTCTGCCATGGACTCTTTCCGAGCCATAGATTATAACCATTTAAGTTTACCAAAAGTTTGTTCTTATGGCAAGTCTTTTTACCTATTTTTTTAATATTTTTTCAAGTTATAGTACGGAAGCACCTGAAGCAAGGTCAGAAGTTACTCTGGCGCCAAATCCACCTCTTGAAGGACTGCCCAAGCTGTCAGAAATCCTTTCTTTACCAGCAAGAACTTTTTCAGAAAGCCCTGAGGTCACTAGAATCCTGCCATCCAGCCCAATCAGAACCGCCTCGATACCATCAGTTTCTTCTACCATCTTATAAATCCGAGTTATTTCCTGACCAAACAGTCGAGTCGTCCAAATCTCACCATCAACAGATTGTTTGGACACAATGGTCAAACTAGCCAGTTGCGACTCGATTGGATATCCGGTCTCGGAACTCAAAATATGATGATAGGTCTTTCCATTCACGGTAAGGGTTCTTTCGTAAATACCAGAGGTGACTACCGATTCTTCTCCTATTTTGAGGACAAGGGCATTTTCACCACGTGGTTTCTGAGGATCCTGTATACCAATTCGCCAATAGCCATCGGCATTGTGAGGAGCTTGACCAAAGGTCAGGACGTTGCCACCCAGGTTAATCAGTCCAGCCTCCACACCTATTCTTTTAAGGAAGTCGACAATCTTATCTGCCACATATCCTTTAGCAAGAGCACCCAAGTCGATCGCCATGCCTTCTTTTTTCAAATAGACTGTCTGCTCCTCATCATCTAATTCAATGTCCCTTGGATTGATGAGTTGGAGTTTTTCACTGATCATTTCTTGGGTTGGAAGTTTGGCATCGCTAAATCCAATCCGCCAGCTTTGCACAAGGGGGCCAATGGTAATATTCAAAAAACTTCCCTCAGCCAGACTGTGTTCTTTGCCCAACTTAATCAATTCATACAGGTCATCGGCAACTGGAACTGCTTGAACACCTGCGTTTAGATTGACTTCCATCAATTCAGACGTCAAATCATTGGCAGAGAATCGATCCTTGTAGAGATAGAGAAGCTCTTCTACCTGATCCAAAATCGGTTCTGCCTGAGGATGCCATATTCTGGTTTCAATGATGGTTCCCATAAGACGAAAGGAGCGACTACTTGCTTGCATTCCTCACTACCTCTTGGATTTCTTGGTATATTTGCTCATTTTCGGAGAGTGAATAAGAGTTAGCACCACTTGCTAGTGGGTGACCACCGCCATCGTGGCGTTTGGCAATCTCGTTGATTGGAAGATACTTACTGCGCAAACGGACTCTGTAATTTCCGTCAGTTTGTTCCACAAAAATCCCCCAAGATTGAACGATTCCAATCCGTCCTGGAGCCCCAACGATAAAGGAAGTGTCCGCATCGGTCACCCCGTATTTTTCGAGAATGTCCTGTGTCAAAATAACACGTGCCGCACCATGTTCATCCACTTCCAAGTTGTCGTAGACGTAACCTGTCAACTTGGCAATCTTGAAATCAATGGTATCCATCTGGCGAGACATCCTTGCAAAGTCAAAATCTTCTTGGCGGAGACGAGCAACAATCTCAAAGGTGCGCGAGCTGGTTGCCGGATAGAGAAAGCGACCTGTATCGCCCACAATTCCTGCATAGAGTAGACGAGCAATATCTCCATCTAGTTCCAGTTGGCATTGGATAGCCAGTTCCGTAATCATTTCACTGCATGAGCTGGCTTCTGTATTGACCCAGAGCAGGTCACCATAAGGCTCTTCATTGGGGTGATGATCGATTTTAATCAAGAAATCTCCTTGAGTATAACGGTCGTCATCCACACGCGCCGTATTGGCAGTATCTGTCACGATAACCAAGGCTCCTTGATAATCTTGGTCTGCAACTACATCCATTCCTGCCATCCAAGCAAGATTTGGTTCCTCAAAACCGGTTACCTTGATGGTTTTTTCAGGAAAATTCTTCCGCAAGAGTTTCTGCAAGCCAACTTGACTACCAATGGCATCCGGATCTGGTCGTTTATGTCGGTGAATAATAATCGTGTCGTATTCGTGAATTTTTTCAATAATTTTACTGTAAATTGTCATAGCAACTCCTTTTCATCATTTTAGCATAAACTTCCCCTTTTGAAAATGATGGGAGTGTGGTATAATGGAATTACTATGTAATTTGGAGGAAATTATGGCACTAGCAAAAATAGTTTACGCTAGTATGACTGGTAACACAGAAGAAATTGCTGACATCGTCGCCAGTAAGCTAGAAGAGTTAGGTTTGGAAGTACAGGTTCACGAATGTACGACTATTGAAACCGAAGAAATCTTGGATGCGGACCTCATCGTGGTAGCCAGCTACACCTATTCTTACGGTGGAGACGGTGAGCTTCCAGATGAAATTGTTGATTTCTATGCTGACCTAGCTGACTTAGATTTGACCGGTAAGGTCTACGGTGTTTGTGGTTCTGGCGATACCTTCTATGATGACTTCTGTAGTGCAGTAGATGACTTTGATGTCATGTTGGGTTCACGTGGTGCAACTAAGGGTGCCGAAAATGTTAAGGTAGACCTTGCCGCTGAAGATGAGGATATTGTTAACCTTGAGCAATTCGCAACTGACCTTGTTGCAAAATTAGATACTTTGAATTAATTGACAAACAGACTGGCTTATCAATAGGTCTAGTCTGTTTTCTTTTAGCCATTTATTAAGATTGTACACCTATTGTTTGCAATCTTTATTTTTTTGATATATAATTAACTGGTTAAGTTTTTTAAAAAAGGAGAATTTTATGGCTAAAAAATCAAAAATGGCACGCTATCAGAGACAGTTGGAGTTAATCGAGCGCTATGCGGATTTACGTAAAAGTCTCAAAGAAAAAGGTGACTATCAAGCACTTCGAAAATTGCCTCGCGACTCAAATCCAAATCGACTGAAATACCGCGACAGGACCGATGGCCGTCCGCATGCTTATATGCGAAAATTCGGTGTGAGTCGGATTACCTTCCGTGAATTAGCCCATCTTGGTCAACTTCCTGGAGTAAAAAAAGCAAGTTGGTAACTTCCTCAAACAAGGCTAGTATTCTGCCTTGTTTTTTGCTATACTAAAAAACAACTGAAACAATATACGGAGGTCTATAAGATGAATTTGGAGTGCATCCGCAAACAGATTAACACGATTGATAGCCAATTGGTTGAACTACTTGAAAAACGAATGGAGTTGGTCGACCAAGTCACAGCCTACAAACGAGCAACAGGTAAGCCTGTTTTGGATACCAGCCGAGAAAATGCTGTCCTTGAAAGAGTTGGAAAATTAGTTCAAAAGGATGATTACCGCTCTGCCATTCAAGCAACCTTCAGCGATATTATGGCCCAATCAAGAACCTATCAATCTTCCAAGTTAGCGAATCATGAGCAATAAGATGAAACAAGCCATCCAACTCCTTTTCTTTTCCAGCTTAATTGGAGTCGGTGCAGGAATAATCACCACACTTTTTGGGAAAATTCTACTAGGGATTGGAGACTTACGGTCTGAATATTTTACTTTTCTAATCCCCTTTCTGCCACTTGCAGGGGGGGTGATTGTTTTCATTTATCAAAAATGGGGAAGGAAAGTCCAAGCAGGTATGGGCTTAGTCTTCAAAGCTGGACAAGGGGAGCTAGTGCAAATTTCTCCAGTTCTCATTCCACTCATCATCTCTACAACTTGGCTCAGTCATCTTGCCGGTGCTTCCGTTGGCCGCGAGGGGGTAGCTGTCCAACTTGGAGCCAGTCTCTCACACTGGTTAAAAAAACATGGTTTCACACACTTGCCCAAAGATATGATAACAAAGATTGGTATGGCCGCAGGTTTTGCAGGGCTATTTCAAACACCATGGGCCGCTAGTTTCTTTGCCATTGAGGTATTAATCGTTGGCCAATATTCTTGGACTAGTCTCCCCTATTGTCTAGTTGCCGCTTTCACGGCTTCTACTACTTCCCATTTATTGGGATTAGAGAAATTTTCGCACACTATTTCATCTTTTTCATTCCAGTTTACAGATAGTTTCAAATGGCTATTTATTGCCCTTTGCTTCGGTTTCATCGGTAATCTATTTGCCTGGTTTTTGGTACAAGCAAAAAATATCTCAACTCGATGGCTTCCAAATCCTTACATTAAAATAGCTATCATGGGAGTCGGACTGACCGTTCTACTATTCTTCTTCCATCAAGGTCGTTATGCTGGTTTAGGAACCAATTTGATTGATGCCAGTTTAGCTGGGGAACAGGTGTTTGCTTACGATTGGCTACTAAAACTCCTGCTCACCTGTCTTTGTTTGGCTGCAGGTTTTCAAGGAGGCGAAGTTACTCCCCTCTTTGCGATTGGAGCAAGTGCTGGGGCTGTTTTAGCAGGATTACTAGGACTACCAACTGAACTTGTTGCAGCCCTTGGGTATTGTACCGTATTTGGAACAGCCACCAATACCTTACTGGCTCCTCTCTTCATTAGTTATGAAGTATTCGGCGCTAATATCCTGCCCTATGCTATTCCTGTACTTGCCATAGCTTATCTTATAAACAGAAAACAGACTATTTATGGGGTGCAGGTGCGATGAACTATTGGATTCATAGTTTGCCCCTTTCTTGCCCCTCGCTCACATTTTAGAAAAAAACAAAACCCTTGAAAACATTGATATTTCAAGGGTTTTTGTTGTATTTTTATCTCCCCTGCAGGAATCGAACCTGCAACTAATTCTTAGGAGGAATTTGTTATATCCATTTAACTAAGGGAAGTCTGCCTCTCTATTGTAACCCATAAGAGAGCAGATTGCAAGAGTAGATTATACTAGCAATACTACCATGATAAAAATTTAATGATAGTTCACTACTTGCTACTTCTGTAATAATCTTCCTCTACATTCTTTATAATTATTACTATATTTCATTTGTTTTACCAATGAATCTTTTCACTACATATTTCAATTAAAAAATAGCGAAGCTTCCTCAAAAAGGGAACTTCGCCATTTTGGATTTATTTTCCGAAATAAACTAGATTATTTCACACCATCTTGTTCTTCCTCTTCTTTTTTACGGCGTTTATACAAACCACCAAGAAGAAGACCTGCCCCAAGGATTCCAGCCCAAGCTGAAGACTGTTCACCTGTATTTGGCAATACGCCTTGTCTACGTGGAGTTTGAGACTGACGAGATGGAGTTGATTCTGACTCAGAAATTGATTCAGAGACTGATTCAGAAAGGGATTCGCTTACCGATTCGGAAATAGACTCACTTACCGATTCTGAGATAGACTCAGATGTAGATTCTGAAATCGATTCGCTGACGGATTCTGAAATTGATTCACTCACCGACTCGGAGATAGACTCAGAGACGGATTCGGAAATCGATTCACTTACTGATTCTAAAATTGACTCGCTTACCGATTCAGAGATAGATTCTGAGACGGATTCGGAAATTGACTCAGATGTGGATTCACTTACTGACTCTGAGATAGACTCGCTAACTGATTCTGAAATTGACTCACTTACTGACTCTGAAAGAGATTCAGATACGGATTCAGAAAGAGATTCGCTCACTGACTCTGAGATAGACTCAGATGTAGATTCCGAAATAGATTCGCTAACCGACTCGGAAATTGACTCAGATACAGATTCGGAAATTGACTCAGATGTGGATTCAGAAATCGACTCGCTAACCGATTCAGAGATAGATTCTGAGACTGATTCTGAAAGAGACTCGCTTACCGACTCTGAAATTGACTCACTCACTGATTCTGAGATGGATTCAGATGTAGATTCCGAGATAGACTCACTCACTGATTCTGAGATGGATTCAGATGTAGATTCAGAAATCGACTCGCTGACCGATTCTGAGATAGATTCTGAGACGGATTCGGAAATTGACTCGCTGACTGATTCTGAAAGGGACTCAGAGACGGATTCAGAAAGGGACTCACTTACTGACTCGGCGACTGATTCGGAAATCGATTCGCTAACTGACTCGGAGATAGACTCAGATACGGATTCGGAAATCGACTCGCTGACCGATTCTGAGACGGATTCGGAAACCGATTCGCTAACTGACTCGGAGATAGACTCAGAAACTGATTCTGAAATCGACTCGCTGACTGACTCGGAAATTGACTCAGAGGTAGATTCAGAAATAGATTCGCTGACTGATTCTGAGATGGATTCAGAAACTGATTCTGAGATAGATTCTGATGTAGACTCAGAAATTGATTCGCTCACTGACTCAGAGATAGACTCGCTGACTGACTCGGAGATGGACTCAGAGACAGATTCGGAAATTGATTCACTCACTGACTCTGAGATGGATTCTGATACAGATTCGGAAATCGATTCGCTGACTGACTCGGAGATGGATTCAGAGACGGATTCTGAAAGGGACTCGCTGACCGACTCGGAGATGGATTCAGATGTAGATTCTGAGATAGATTCTGAAAGAGACTCGCTGACTGACTCTGAGATAGATTCTGAAACTGATTCTGAAACGGATTCACTCACTGATTCTGATAGCGATTCAACTACTGACTCACGAACTGATTCTGATACCGATTCGACTACCGACTCACGAACCGATTCTGATACCGATTCGACTACCGACTCGCGCACTGATTCTGATACCGATTCGACTACCGACTCGCGCACTGATTCTGATACCGATTCGACTACCGACTCGCGCACTGATTCTGATACCGATTCGACTACCGACTCGCGCACTGACTCAGAAATAGAGGTTGAAATTGAATTGGAAAGTGACTCTGAATTTGACACAGACTCAGAAACAGATTCTGCAACTGACTCAGAAATAGAGTCTGAAATCGAATATGAAAGCGACTCTGAATTTGACACAGACTCAGAAACAGATTCAGTAATCGACTCTGAAATAGAGGTTGAAATTGAATTGGAAAGTGACTCTGAAGTAGAGATAGATTTCGATTCACTTTCAGATGCTGAAATACTTTGTGAGATGGAAGTGCTATCTACCTTCGTAACTGAAAGACTAGCTGTAACAATATCTACCTGTCCATCAGGTTTTGTATAATGTGAACCCGTAGAATTATCAATAATCGTGAAATTAAATTGATATGTCCCGGTCAAACCTTTTTCAATAGCTTCAGCAAGAGTTTGTACGTATGTTGATCCAACTCTAATATAGTTTAGTTGAGCACTATAGCCTGATTCAACAATCAATAAATCAGTTGCACTAAAACTTTTTAATTCATCCAATGATTTGGATGTCACACTAGTATTTAAAGAAGCTTTGGAACCATTAACTGCTGCACGTAAAGCAGTATATGCACTAGATGATACCGTACTTGTCGTTTCAGCTTTTTCTATGCGAAATTGAATAACATTCGTATGTTTTTCAACAACTTCTTTTTCTGCAACACTTGACTGATTCTCAGCCAAGCGATAGCCTGATGGGATTTGTGTTGCTGTTTCGGTCACAGTTGTTTTGGCAATCAAATCAGTAGTGGTTACCATTGCTGAACGTGGATATTTTTTAACCACTTTTCCTGTTTCATCTACATATTCAACACGATAAATAATACCAGTAGTTCGGCTAGTCGTACTAGCAGTTTCCGAACTTAGGGCTGATTCACTAGCTGATACTGACTCACTTGTGGAAATTGCTTCACTTTCTGAAACAGACTCACTTCCCGAAACAGATTCACTTGTAGAAATTGATTGACTAACCGATTCTGAGTTGCTTGTCGATTCAGAGATACTGTGCGATTGTGAAGTTGTATCTGAATCAGCATTAACATTGCTCATGCTCACGGTATCTTCATTAACCAACACAGACGTAGTTACTTCGGTTGCCATCACCGCATCTTCTGCAAGGACTTGATCTACAGAGACCCCACCACCAACTACAGCACTCGCAGCTATCAAACCACGTAATACTTTTGTTGCAGAAACTTATTGTGGTGTTGGAGACAGTTTCACCTTAGTTTTTTCAGAAGTAGTTTGTTTGCCTAATTGGATAAGTCCAATTTGCGACATCACCGTACGCACCCAATGTTTTCCAGATTTATGCATCTTTACTCGGCTTTTGCGCGAGACTTCTGTATAATCGTTCCTTTTTTTGCTACTCATGTTAGCTCCCCCATATAACTTCTCCTAAGTTGAATAAACAGCTACACCTTTATACTCCTATATATATTTAGCATAGATATTTTAACACTCAGCATCCCATTCTATCCCAAAAACACTAGTTTGTCAATTGATTATACGTACTTCAAATAAGAATATGTTTACATTATATATATTAACATAGCATTTTGTTTTGTGTAATCATTTATTCATCATGAATGAAATTAAAAAGCCAGGACAAACTACCCTGACTTTTTGCATGTAAATATTAACAAAACTGTTATATAATCTAAAAATTATTCCCCTTCCTTACGTCTCATTGAGACAGCCATTCCGAGTGAAACTAAGCCACCCAAGCTAATAAGAAGTGAGCTTAGGGCTTCTTGACCGGTATTTGGAAGTGTTTGATTTCCTGATGCTTTTTCAGTTTTCTTATTTGAAATAGGAGCCACACTTCCAGATGGTGCCGGTTGCTCATTTGCTTTCTGATTTGCTACACTATCGCCACCGTCGCTTGCTTTTTCAGGTGTTTTCGTATCGGTAGTTGTCCCAGCAGTATCTCCTTTTTCTTCTGCTTTTGGTTCTTCTACGTATTCCTCGACAAATGCTTTTCTACCTGTAATAGTGGCACTAATCGTTTGACCTGCTTTTTCTAAATCAGTCAAATACTCCACAAATACTTCTGTATCTGGATTGATAGCACCAATCAGCTTAGCTTCTTTGAAAATCGAGAAACCATCCCCACCACCAAATAGGAAGTCGTTGATGACAAGTGTATAGGTTTCTGTCGGAACAATCTCTGTTCCATCTTCTTTGAAGGCTTTAACAACCTTGTAAGGATTTTCTTCCGTTGGATTATCTGCTTTCGTGTAGATATATTTAATTCCAGACATTTGAAGGAAATATTTTTCGCCTTCATCGTATTGTTGATTTAAGGCTGTATAAATCTGTTCGCCTGTCATTTGAACGACTTGTAGGATATTCCCAAATGGTTGAACAGCTTGTGCTGCTCCCCAAGTAACTGTTCCATCCTCTTGGACCTTCAAATCCGCCCGAATCCCGCCATTGTTGGTCATTGCAAAGTCAACATCATAACCTGATTTCTTAGCAATAGCTAATTGAGCCGATGTTACTAAATTGCCCACAGCACTTTCTTTAAATTCATTTACCTCGCGAGAAATATCTGTCGCTTGACTAGCCGTACCAATTTTTTGCTCTGTTACTTTTTTAACAATGGTATTTGCTTCGTCTACAATCGCCTGAATTTCTGGACTTGGTGTTTTTTGCCCTGGTGCCACTGCAATAATTTTCGCAGTCGGAACATCTTTAAAGTCGACAATATCTGTATCATAAACAGCCCTAACATCTGCATAAGCCTTACCTTGTGAGGTAGCTTGTACAATCAATGTTTTGCCTGTTGTACCGTTTGTATAGACATGGTTGTGACCGGCAAACACAAGGTCAACTGAGTGTTCAGGATAGATTTCATTTAGCTTAGCAATCATATCTGCAGCTTCGCCAGCAGCCACACCATCCTTGCTTGTAGCTGGGACGTGAGCCAGTACAACTATCGCATTTACACCTTTTTCAGCTAACTCACGCGCATATTTAGCAATCGTTTCTGCCTCATTCAAAAAAGTGTACTGCTCATAGTTTTTCTTCAAAACAAGATTAGGAATTTCTGTCGTAACTACACCAATAAAGCCAATATTTGCTTCTTTATCATTTACAGGAATAGTCTTAATAGCATATGGTTTCCAGCCATACGGAATTTCACCCGTCTCTTTGTCAATAACGTTAGCGATAACAATCTCCTGTTTGGCAGCTTCATGAGTATAATTATCCACAATCTCATTAAACTGACCTTCTTTTGGAGCTTCACCAGTCATGATACGGTTATACTCATCAAGTCCCTCATCAAATTCATGGTTCCCCAAAGTACCGTATTCAACATCCATTTTGTTAAAGACTTTTACAGTTGGTTCATCTTGTAAAAGTCCAGAATTCGATGGACTTGCACCAACCATATCTCCGGCTTGAACACGGATAGACTCTGCAGGTGTTTCTGTTTCTGCTGCTGTTTCTTCAAATTCTGCTTGCGAATCATCCATGTAAGCATCAAGCAAGGCGGCAGTTCCTGCATTCCGAACTGTTTCCCCCTCTAATCGCGCTGTCCCTGTCGTATCAAGCGCACCATGGAAATCATTAACTCCCATAATTTGGACAGCTAATTCATCTGCTAAAACAGCCTGTGTTGTAACGACACTAAAACCAGCTACAAGAGCTAGTACACTGCTTTTCAACCGAATATTCTTTTTCATAAGCAAATCAATGCTCCTTCTATTTTTTGTCATATTGACATATCTATAATAATCCTTTTCCTACGGCTTTTCAATATTAAATCAGTCATTTATAACAAAAAATTATAAAAATATTCGTTTATTCTTACTTTTACATCATTTTTCTGAAAATATCTTGTTATTTTTATCTATAATACGAAAAATTAGCCCTCTTTCCTTACACAATTCTCTCCAAAGTACTCTTCGCAACTAAAAAATCTCTTCCAAACGGAAGAGAACTGTTCTTATTTAGCTACCTTATAAAGTTCGTTAACCTTGTCCCAGTTGATTACTTCAAAGAAGGCTTTGATATAGTTTGGACGGACGTTACGGTAGTTGAGATAATAAGCATGCTCCCAGACATCCAATGCCAAGATTGGTTTCAAACCTTGCATGATTGGTGTGTCTTGGTTAGCAGTTGAGATAACTTCCAACTTGCCTTCTTTATTAACAACCAAGAAAGCCCAACCTGAACCGAAACGAGTTGTTGCTGCTGCAGTGAAGGCTTCTTTGAAAGCATCAAATGAACCAAAAGTTGCATCAATGTCTGCTGCCAATTCTGCTGAAATTTCTGTTTTTTCAGGTGAAAGCAATTCCCAGAAAAGAGCATGGTTCAAATGACCACCACCGTTGTTGATCAAAGCTTGGCGGATGTCAGCTGGAATTTGCTCCACATCTGACAAAAGAGCTACCAAGTCTTCGCCAATTTCAGGGTGTTTTTCAAGGGCAGCATTAGCATTTGCAACATAAGTCGCATGGTGCTTATCGTGGTGAAGGGTCATTGTTTCTGCATCAATATGTGGTTCCAAGGCATCGTATGCGTATGGAAGGTCTGGTAAAATAATTGCCATTTTCGTTTTCTCCTATACTAAGTGATAGTTCTATTCTACTCCAATGTGAGAGCCTTTTCAATTTATTTGTCTGAAACTACGGTTGACCCTCGGTCTAAAAATACTCTTTTTACTATGTGGTCGCAATTTTTAATAATGCCAAATCAAATAAATAATCCTTATCAAATTGGCCTGTTTTAATTTGAAAATCTGTATCGATTAGGAGCTTAACGACTTTTTTCAAAAATCCAATGGACAGATGGCGTGAATCACGCAAAGCATACTTTACTTGGTATGGATTCACCTTACGCCCCATAATAGTCGATAACTCAGCTACTATCTGCTGTTCCCCTCGGCCTTGCTCTAGTAGTATTTGCACCTGTAGATAGGTTCGAAATTGAGTTAGCATGATGGCAATCAACTTAACCTCTTCCTCCCCTTGCAACCGCAAGTCACGAACTAAGTTGCGAGCCTCGTCTACCTTGGATTGTAGAATTAACTGTGTTAAATCAAAGATATTATCTTGTAGTGTTTTGGGGATAGCCGCATCAATATCTGAAATTTCAATCGTCTCTTTTCCCTTATAAGATTGAAGAAAGACCAGGTTCTTACTGATTTCTGAAAAATCAAAATTGGACTTTTCTAAAAGATATTGAAAAACCTCTCCTCCCATCTGCAATCCAAGACGCATTATCTCTTTCTGGAAATGATTTTTCAAATCCAGCTCCTTCAGGGGATTGGCTTCTAATACTAGTCCATCTCGTTTGAGGAGTTTGACCAGACGACGCTTACTGTCCAACTTACCCGGTGCTAGAATGACCAAACGTGTTGTTTCGACAGGATTTTCCAAATAGGCCTCAAACTGTTTGAGTTCATCATCCGTCAAATGCCGTTTTTTATCTGTCGTTAAATCTGCAAAATAATCAAGAATCACTATTTTTTCATCTGAAAAGAAAGGAAGAGAAACTAAGTCCAAATCTACCTGATGATAATCAGCCTCCGACATATCAAAATAGGCAAAACCTAAATCTGCCGCATCAAAATCAAGCTTCCTCAGAAGTAAGTCTTTCGCTATTTGGTATTGTCCGATGTCTTCACCGCATAAAACGGTCAGAAGCTCTAATTTCTCTTTTTTTAATTTTTCAATCTGTTCAATAACTAACATGTATACCTCTAATTCTTAATAAATTATACCATGTTGAAATAAAAATAGAAAACAAACTCATTAATAAAAATAGATTAGTCATACTCAATTAAAATCAAAACCAAACCGTTTTCAATGGTCGGGGAATCATTTCGAAGTTGGAGCTAAAACGAACAGTTCGTTTCGACATGTGCGAATAGAACTTTTGTTTTCAGCTAGCAAGGTTTGTTTTTGATTTTTGAAAAGTATCAATTCTTCTATCAATTATAAAAAAGGGCAGAAACTAATACATTTAGCTTCTGCCTTCAAAATTAGGATAGAATTCGATTTGTAGTATTTAAGGGAATGAATACTCAGTCGAAACTGGGATTCATTGCTACTATTTCTCATCTCCTCTATAAAGAGAATGATGAGATTTCTTACCATGCTTCAAAAAGACCAGATTAAAGAGTGCAAGCATTAAGCCAACCAGGACAAGATCATTCTTGTCTCCTGTTTCAGGTAACTGCCTATTAGACAATTTTTTCTGTTCAACAGCACTCACAGGGACTGCCATTTCTTTTGCGGCTGGCTTTGGACTATTTTCTCCTGTCCCTTTCTCTGAAACCACAAAAGTTCCTTTAGCTACTTCTAGCGGGGGAAGAACGCCGACTGGCAATTCATGGGTAACTCCTTCACCCTTGCCTGTTTCTAACGGGGGAAGAACGCCGACTGGCAGTTCATGTTTGACGCCCTTGCCATTTTCTACAAAGAGAATATGAAGAGGAACAGCGACTTCTTCTTGACTACGATCATCATAAACCACTCGAACGGTAATAGAATAATCACCGCTGGACTGTGGTAGTGAGCCTACAACTTCAAAATCAACTTGACCGGCTGCGGTCGGAAGACTGATTTGCTTCAAAATTTCAGCCGTAGTTGCTTCACTAGTGCTAGTTGGAAGAACTTGGGCTGTTCCTGTAACCTGAGCTTGATAGAGATCGGATTTTGGAAGAACACCTTCTGGCAGTTCATGTTTGACGCCCTTGCCATTTTCTACAAAGAGAATATGAAGAGGAACGGCGACTTCTTCTTGACTACGATCATCATAAACCACTCGAACGGTAATAGAATAATCACCGCTGGACTGTGGCAGTGAGCCTACAACTTCAAAATCAACTTGACCGGCTGCGGTCGGAAGACTGATTTGCTTCAAGATTTCAGCCGTGATTACTTCACTAGTGCTAGTTGGAAGGGCTTGGGCGGAACCTGTAACCTGAGCTTGATAGAGATCGGATTTTGGAAGAACACCGATTGGCAATTCATGAGTGACTCCCTTGCCATTTTCTGTTTTCTGGACAATCACTTGAACAAATACCTGCTCCTGACTGCCGTCATCAAATCGAACAAGGACTGGAATAGTATGTTCACCAAGGGTTGTGGGAAGAGGATTTACAAGACTCCTTTCAACAGGACCTGCCTGGGCATCAACCTGAACCTTGGCCAAAATAGCAGTTCCCACCGCAGTCAAATCGTCATCTGTTTCATAGACATACTTATCTCCGACAGTAACCGAATAAACATCTGCTTTCCATGGGGTAACCTGAATTGGAATAGCCACCTCATGAGTGTCCTTACGGAGTTGCAGACTAGTAACTTGTGGGGTCAGGGTAACAGGCGCCACTTCCACACCGTACTCCTTGAATTGGTCTGGAGTGATGGTTTTGGATAGACCTTGATTGTCCACTAGCTTCACTTGAAGACCTACCAATTCCACTGTTTCAGCTGGACGATAGTCTGTCTTAGTCGGTGGGGTCACCAATTCAAGACCTGTAACCGCAGTTTTATCGAATACTTTAACTGGTAGGGCAGGGGTGATTAATTCCAATGGAATCTCAATTGTCTGAGATATTTGCAGGTTGTTCAATTGAGTCTGGTCAAAACTTGATGCAATTTCATAATGTCCTTGGGCTGGTTGAGGCAAACGTGCTACCAAATCTGTCACAGAGGAACCTACTTGCAAGGTCAAGTTTTCTTCTTTGACTACTGTTTCACCTTCTTTGAAACGAAGGTTGATTTGGAGGTTCTGTGGTGTCTGAGTCGGCTCTACCAAACGATAGGAAATTCCCTCATTGCTCAAGCTAAAACGGTCCGATTGGTTTTCCAAGGCAATTCGAATAGTATCTGCAAAGCCACCTTCAGCAGTCACGAATACCTTATCAACATGAGGACTTAGATTATGCTCAAATCCTCTAACAAGAACTTCAACAGTACCTTCAATGCTACCTGTTACTGCTAGGCTAGCTGTAGCTGGGACAATGACTTTTCCTTGACCAGATAGATTTCCCAGAGTTACTGGATCATTGGCAATGATCAACTGCGTGCCAGTTGCAAGTTCTACACCTGTTGAAATCTCAGATACCTGACTGGCTAAACTAACATCTGCCTTATTGACCAATTCTAAAGTTTGGATATTTTGTACATTCAATCCGTGAATGCGTGCAGTGTCAATCGTAACCTTATTATCCAAACTACCATTACCGTCAATTGATTTCAAACTACTAGATTTTGAAATAACAGACACTGGTCCCTCAACAAGCTCCCCATTAACACCTGACAGTTTAATACCTTGATCGGCATTGACAAAATCCGACAGGATTGAAATTGTCACAGGAATGCTGCTTGCTGAATCTGCATTTCCTGCGTAGATTGTGTTAAATCGTGTATCTGAACTTCCGTTGGTAATAGTAATTTGCCCATGGCTTCCTGCTGGATCGCCCGTACGAGAGCCGGCAACCAGGCTTGGACGGAGATTGCTTTGAGCTTGACTTATGGTTGTAGAAACTCTATCAAAGGTCAAATGGTAACCATTGGCATAGAGCGTTGCTTGTTGACTGGCATCTACAATCATATTCAGCGTCATGTTGGCAAAGGTTACATCATTACCCAATTCTACATTTGGACCTCGGAAGGTGAGGCGATGCCCTTGACCATCAATTGTGACCGCCTTATTGATAAGGAAAGGCGTTTCTTGACGATGTTGAACATCACTTACCAATTTGATGGTATCACCATCCCTAGCTTGAGAAAGTGCATAAGTCAAGCTATGATATAGATTACCTTCTGTTCCTTGACCGTCTCTGGATTGCTCATCTCCCTGAGTGACATACAGGTCACGCGCCTGAACTTCTTGATAAATACTTGAACGGAAGTCATCTGTATCCTTCAAATAAGCCTGGAAGATGCTCTTTTTCAATTCTTGAACAGCTGAAACTCTGGTTGACAAGGCTACCTTGTTGGTTGCATTAAGTTTCATCTGTTGCAAATCTTTGGCAATGGCTGCATCCATCAAACTCTGAATAGCAGCGAAATCGCTGGCTACACTAGTGGATTTTAGTTCGGTAACCTTGGCGATGCGACGGTCAAACATAGCTTTCTTAAAGGTTGCTAGGTCTCCTCCATATTCTGGCATAATGGCATTCAAAGCTGCCTGATCATTGGCATGCTGGCCAGAAACATAGGCTACCATTCCTTTTTCATAACCATATTCTCCTAGAATATCATAGGCATTTCTTCTAAAGCTAATATCACCTACTGTTCCTGCATTGTTTTGCAGACCTGCATAGATAGGCTCAAAGAGAGGAATGGTGTAGTAAGAATTGGTTCGAGCTATTCCTGTGGTATTGAGACCATCAAACTTGTAGCGACCGGAAATCAATTGATTATCTACAAAATCATGGACAGATTGCAAACCTGCTGCTAAATCTCTCGAAATCGGTTGAGATTGATCTGTCTGACCACCATTGGCACTTGCGACAAGGCTCAGCTGATTAAGTAGGACCGCCCTGTCTTCAGGTATCTGACCCAAGATAGACTGAGCTTCTGCGTAGTCTAAAGTGTACAAGACGTCCAAGATACCCTGCATATAGGTCTTGAGGTCATCACTTGTTTGGAAACGGTCTGGACTAGCATTTTGTGTCCGATTGTCTCCCATGCGAAAGGCGGTATTGATAATAAAGCTCGGGTCTTGATAGGGTGTTTTGGCAACATCCATAGACTCAAACATTCCTCTGGCAAAAACTTCTTGTAACTGGCCAGCTCGTCTATCATAGCCATTTAACCAAACGTTCTTATCAAACATATGGGTCAATTCATGGGTATAGACAGACTGACCTGCCTCAGACAGGGATTTTTTCAAGAAGAGGTTAATAGAAGTCTTTCCATTGGCCTGACCATCAGCTTGTAAAAAGTTGGCATAAAGGTTGAGCGGTCTGATAAATTTCTCGACCCCTTCTAAAACACTTGAACCATATTTTGGTGAATAAAGTTCTTGAACGCGCTGAGTAGCTGTCCCTAGTTTCTGCGGACTATCAATCACAATAATGGTTTCATGATTGGCTAGAATATCCTTGTTCTGACTGATACGATGCCAGAATTTCAAAAAGCTTTCCTGGTCATCAGCATAGGATTGTAAGTTAGCTTTAAATGTTGCCAAGCCGGTCTGGTCACCTGGTCGAACATAGGATTCCGTCAAACCGTAGTTGACTGTGTTTGAAGTGCTAATGGCATATATGGGATCACTAGGTAGGGTCAGGAGAGGAATGAGGTGGTTATTTAGACGTGCATTGCTCTTTAATTTCTGATAGAGTGAAGAATCGCCGTAAGGAGATTGGGACTCTGCCAGATGAGCCTTACTGGTCTCCTTAAACCATTGCTCCCCTGTTTTACTTGGCTCAAAAAGGCTAACTCCCTTCTCCACAAAGGAGAAAATATCAGCTTGATTTGTAATTGGAGCTAGTTTGGTTTGGTAAGTAGTCGCTGACTGTCCCAAGGTCAAATCACGATAGGTCAGGGTATTCAAGATAGTAAGAGTTCCAAGAGGACTCCCGCCACCACCAAAAACCTGAGGGTGATACAAGATTAAATCTTGGGCCTGATGTTGACCAAATTCAAAGGAATATTGACGATCCAGATAGGAAAGACCTGCTAAAATCTTCTCCTTATTACGACGGATATCCTCTACATTGACTTGGCTTGATTTCTCAAAAATACCCGTCAGACTCGTTTCAATCTTAGCCTTTACTCGCTCAAAACTCTCCCTCATATCCAGCATATCCATATAAGCTGTCTGCTTGAGAGACTGCAGCTGGTCGGCTGACAGAGCATTTCCCCCATTTTCCTTCCGAATGGCCGTCTCTAGAGCATTTTTTTCAAGAAAACTTTCTTGATGGCCCAAGTAAGGATAGAGTGAGTCATAGGTCACAGCCGCAAAATCATTTTTCAGCGAAGCAACCTGCTGCGCAACTGCCTCTCTGGTCTGGCTTGTCGTCGGCTGAGTCGTCGCAGGGACTATCTGACTACTACCATCCGAATAAACCACTTGAAACTGCTGAACTGTTTTTCCATTGACGGAGGTCATAAGCTCCCCTTGGTCATCTAGTGGCAATTTAGCAACTTCATTGGCAGCTACACTACGAGCCATGGATACTGAACGAAGTACGGGTTGGACTACTTCTTTTGCTAGCTGGTCAGTCGGAGCAGATTCTACTGCTGATGTTTCTGCTAGCTGGTCGGTCGGAGCAGATTCTACTGCTGATGTTTCTGCTAGCTGGTCGGTCGGAGCAGATTCTACTGCTGATGTTTCTGCTAGCTGGTCGGTCGGAGCAGATTCTACTGCTGCTGTTTCAGTTGGTTGAACTGGTTGAGTAGCCTCGTCCGTTGAACCTGCTGGTTCTTGTTTCGTTTGAATAGGATCTGGTTCTACTGGCTCAGCAACCTGATGAAAATTTTCGGCTGGGAGAATGTTCTCATCACCAGCTGGATTTGACTGCTCTTCTGCAGGAAGTGCTGCTTGGGGTGCTGAAATGCCTTGAGAGACCACTTCCTTCTGAATAGCTGGTTCTACTTCTACAAGCTGGCTTTCTTGAGCTAGGTTCTCCTGTGTAGCTTCGTTTAGTAGGGAACCAAGGGTTTCTGGAGTTTGAACAGCTACTTCATTGGTTTCCTGCTGTTGACTTGGCTCATCTGTTACTGACTGACTAGTTTGTTGACTACTAGTAGGCACTTGACTTACCTCTTGCGCAGCCGCAACCTGCCCTCCAAGGACGCTAAAGCTAATGGCCAGAGCAACTGACACGACACCGATGGAAAACTTACGTATACCAAAATGGTGCTTCTTTTGTAAAAAATTTAAATTCATTAAAATATAGTCTCCTTTTGAGCCAAATAAAAACTCTACTACAATTATATAAGTAAGAAGAGTGAAATGCAAAGAAAACGCTAGCAATCTCACCAAAACAAGAAAATTTCCTAACAATAGTTGTTAGGAAACTAAACAAACTATAATTATATAGCTTACTACCAAAATCTACTCCCTCACCGTTTCAATCCTCCACTCTTTCCAACCTCGGAAGCGAATGGCTCCTTGCTGGTCGGTGCGATAGACTTGGATATTTCGACTGTCAAAGCGGTCCAAGGTTTCTTGGTGAGGGTGCTTGTAGCGGTTGTTTTCTCCTGCTGATACCAGGGCAATCTTGGCTCCGATATGGTCTAGAAATTCAGGATAGGAAGAGCCTTGGGAGCCGTGGTGACCAGCTTTGAGGACATCAACAGGTAGCTGCGGATAGCTTTCTATCAAATCCAGCTCCCCCTGCTCCAAATCCCCTGTAAAGAGAAAATTAGTTTCCAACAAGCGACCGTAAAGGACAACAGAGTCATTATTGCCACCGTCGCCTGTCCCGTCTGGATAGAGGACCTCCAGATAAGAGTCAAAAATCGGCAAGCGGTCGCCCACTTTCACTACATGAACAGGGACATTGATTTCTTTCAATGTGGCTACAAAGTCAGGCACCGTCAGGCTTCCAGGCGACACGTAAATTTGACCAATTTGGACCTGCTTAGCCACTTCCAGCACATCGCCCACATGGTCCGTATCGGTATGGGTCAGGACCAAACTATCAATCCTGTCCACGCCCTGACTATGCAGATAGGGAATCAAGGTCCGCTCTGCATTTGCCTGCGAAGACCGCTCCTGCCACTCCTCCTTGGCCGCAAAATCGACCCGACCACCCACATCAATCAGGACCGTCCGCCCCCGCATATCCCGCAAAAAGATGCTGTCCCCCTGCCCGATGTCCACCACCGTCACCTCGTTTTCCAGCGGGTGTTTGGTCGTGAAAAATAGCAGAGCGAGGACCAGGCTTAGTCCTAGAAGCCATTTTTTCTTCCTGTGGAAATCGTAGAGTAAGAAGAGGCTGACCAGCAAAAGCAAGAGAACCAGCCCAGACGGTTTGCCCAGTATCCAAGACCGAAATCCCAAATCTGCCACCCAGACAATGATTTTTTCCATAAAAACAAAAAATCCGTTGACCCAAGTCATCTTGACCAGAGGTGACAGGAGAAAAATAACTGACAAACCTGGCAAGAGCAGAACATCAAAGACAAAAGAAAAGGCAAAGGTCAGGAGAATGGACAGAGGCTGGAAGGCATAGAAATAGGTCATGAGCA
Organism: Streptococcus suis; assembly: GCF_902702775.1. Taxonomy (NCBI): domain Bacteria; kingdom Bacillati; phylum Bacillota; class Bacilli; order Lactobacillales; family Streptococcaceae; genus Streptococcus; species Streptococcus suis. Next base: position 667,276 of record NZ_LR738724.1, on the reverse strand, counting down.
CAGGTAGAATCCCCAGCGAGATACTGAGACTTTCCACCACAGCCTTTTTGACCTGCCCCAAGTCCTCAAAATCAAAGACCGTCAGCAAGAAAGCATAGGTAAAAGTCAGCACTCCTCCTGCTGTCAGTAAAAATCGGGGCAGCATCAGCAGACAGACAAAGACCGTCACCGCAAAATTATCCAGCTTCCGCAAGCCCATATTCCCCAGAATTTTTTGGACCAGCGACCGCACCACTGACACCGAAAAGCCTGTCAAACCAGCATAGACAAGAGAAAAGGGAATCTGCAACTTATCTACGATTTCCTTGGTCAAGCTCAAACGCAACAAAATCCAACGAAACTTGTCGATGAAAAAGCCCACCTGCATACCAGACAGGGCAAAAAGATGAATGATACCCAAACTGGAATAGAGGTCACTCATCTGGTCAAACTCACTATCCAGCTCCCCAAACAAGAGCCCTGTCATGTAGTGGCTCATGGGAGCCGGAAAATTGGTTTTGATATAGACCAAGGCCTGCCTCCGCCAGCTTGATAGCCAGTCAAAAATGTTCCAAGACTGGACAGGAACAATCTTCTTAATCGCTGTTAGCTTGACAGTCCGATAGATGCCCTGTGTTTTCAGATAGGCTTGATAGTCAAAGCCATTAAAATTCCGCTGACCTGCTGGCAGACTGACCTCTGCTTCCACTTCTAGCTGGACCAGACCTGTCAGCTTTTGAAAATAGGCCTGCTCCTCTTGACTGGCTAACTTGTAGAAAACCTGATAGGTTTGTCCATCAGCCCGACCCCGAAAAGACAGGCTGTCGCCATTGATGTCTATGGTATCGGGAATAGCCTGCACAGTCGACACTTGCTCTGGGGCTGACTGGGCTGCCCGCTCCCATTGGACCTTCTGGCATCCGAAAAAGAGACCGCACAGGGCTAGAAGCGGCAGCGTTCTGAGGAACACCGCCTTACCTTGCCGAAACCCAAAGACAACTAGTAACAGACTCAGTAGGCCCATTGTCAAGAGGGAAAATGAGTGGACTGTAAAGTAGGCCGCCACCGCCAAGACTGCCAGGTGAATGGGCTGGCAGGGGAGCTTAATCGACCGTGACATAAGGTCGGATGCTTTCCATGGTCTTGTCGCCGATACCCGATACATTGTTGAGGTCGTCCACCGACTTGAAGCCACCGTTTGTCTCACGATAGGCGATAATGTCCGCCGCCCGCTTGGCACCGATACCCGAAATGGTCTGCAGGTCAGCCTCGGTCGCCGTGTTGAGATTGACTAGATCAGTGTTTTTTTCTTCTTGGGACATGGCAGAGCTGGCAGTCGTGCTGGCAACCACCGAGATATTTTCGTCCTTACTAGCCACGTAGACCACCGCTTCGTCGCTGAGCTTCTGAGCCAGATTGATAGACTTAGGGTCTGCCTGACTGGTCAAGCCGCCAGCTGCATCAACTGCATCATTAACACGCGCATCAGCTTCTAAAGTGTAGAGCCCTGGCTCTGTCACCGCTCCTTTGACATCAACGACCAGCTGGCTGGGCTCCTCACTTACTTCTGTACTGGTTTCCTCGACCAACTCAGAGCTATTAGAAGTTTGCTCGGTCTGTGGAAAGTCTGTCAGTCCTGTCTGATCAGACTTGGCAGGTTGGCTGAAAATTAAGAATGTTGTCAGAAGCAAACCTGCAGCTGCTGGTAGAGCAATCTGCCACTTGTATTCTTTAAACATTTCTATATAAGTTTTGATTGTATCCATAAATTACCTCCACCTATATAGTTCGCAAAAGATAGAAAAAAACCCGCAAGTTGCGAGTTTCATTTACTTATTTTTTATCCAACTGAGTACTTGGTTGCCAGAAGAAGCTGGCAATATAGCTAAAAACATAGGTCAGACCTAAGATAAGAGCAACCAGCAAAAGAACTGGGATACGATAGATATAGGTCAAGATATTTGGTTTCTTCTTGGTTTGGAAGGATGCCGCATGGTCATCTAATCGCTTGAACTCTGCTTCGATACGACTAGTCACTTCTGCCGTACCTGCATCATCCATGCGCTTGATATCCGAAACATCGATAGGATTGCCAAAAGCCACATCAATTCGCTCACCAGCTAAGAGCCCCTTGATAGTCATTGGACCCACATAGGTTGCTGGCATGAGTTTGACCTTGGCAGACTTGGCAATGACCGCCACACCACCTTTGAGCTCAGATGAATGACGACTTCCTGAAGGAAACATGACCAGCGAACGGTCACTTTTTTTCAACATGTTAACTGGATACTTGATGGCTGCCATACCAGGATTTTCACGGTCAATCGGAAAGGCTCCACATTTTGAAATCCACCAGCCAAAACCGCGGTCCTTGAAAAGTTCTTTTTTAGCCATAAAGATGAACTGCTTAGGAGCAGCTGCGTAGCCAAGAAAGACTGGATCCCAGAAGGTTTTGTGCGGAGCGATAAGAATATAATTTTCCTCCTGTGGCAAAATCTTCTCCCTATCATGATAGTGAATATTGCCATTGATGGCCCACAACAAGAATGTTAATAGTGTTCGTAGATAAGAATAAAACATAAACTTCTCCTTTTTCAATCCCTCCTATTATAGCACAAATTTGCGTCAGAACGAAATGTCATATACATTCAAATTTACAATCAAAAAGCCTGTATTTATAGTCTTTTAGTTTACTTTTAGTACTCGCTCCAACTATCTGGGAGAAAGTTGGAGGTTGGAAATAAAGCGAACAAAGTTCGCGTCAGAAGCCGCAGGCATAACTCAATGCTTTCTTGTTTCTAGGCATTGACTTGAAACAGTCCCCCAGACTGTTTCAATCAGGCAAGGCGAGTTCAAACACTCCAATGGAGTGTTTGAAGTTGGAAATAAGGAAACAAAGTTTCTTCATTCGTCGAAGTAATAAAAGAAAAACTAAATGACGATACAAAGTCCCGACTTGTAAAAACCACTAGATAGGTTTACAATAGAAGCATGATTAAAATTGAACGTGTAGTAGACATCTTAAAAGCGGATGACAACTTCCGCCATATCAAACAGAATAACCAGACTGACAGCACGTGGACGGATGTCCAGTTTGATGCCCTCAGCTATGACAGCCGGACTGTTAGCCCAACGACTCTCTTTTTTGCCAAGGGTTTGGCCTTTAAGAAGGAATTTCTGGAAAAGGCTATCGAGGCTGGGCTGGCTTTTTACGTGTCTGAAATCGACTATGAGGTCAGCATTCCTGCTATCATCGTCCACGACATCAAGCAGGCTATGAGCCTGATTGCCATGGATTTTCATGGTCATCCCCAGAAACAGCTCAAACTCCTGGCCTTCACCGGTACCAAAGGTAAGACAACGGCGGCTTATTTTGCTTTTAACATCCTTAAACAGAGCAAGAAACCTGCCATGCTTTCGACCATGAACACCACGCTGGACGGCAAAACCTTCTTCAAGTCCACCTTGACCACGCCTGAGAGCCTGGACCTCTTTGCCATGATGGCGGAGGCGGTCAAGAACGGCATGACTCACTTGATTATGGAGGTGTCTAGCCAGGCCTATTTGGTCAAGCGGGTTTACGGGCTGACCTTTGATGTCGGCGTCTTCCTCAACATCAGCCCCGACCATATCGGCCCCATTGAGCACCCGACCTTTGAGGACTATTTCTACCACAAGCGGCTTTTGATGGACAATAGCAGAGCAGTTATTGTCAATGCTGGAATGGACCATTTTGAGGTGGTGAAAGACCAAGTCAGCTCCAAAGACCATGACTTTTATGGGCCGACTTCTGAAAACCAGATTAGTCAGTCAGCAGGTTTTGACTTCACAGCGACTGGCAAATTGGCTGGCCATTACGACATCCAGCTGATCGGAGGCTTCAACCAGGAAAATGCCATCGCAGCAGGACTGGCCTGTCTCCGTTTGGGAGCAAGTCTGGAAGATATTCACACAGGAATCGCCCAAACCAATGTCCCTGGTCGCATGGAAGTCCTGACCCAGCAAAACGGTGCCAAGGTATTCGTGGACTACGCCCATAACGGCGATAGTGTCAAGAAGCTGATTGATGTCGTCTTAGAGCACCAGACAGGCAAGGTCATCCTAATCCTTGGGGCTCCTGGCAACAAGGGAGAAAGTCGCCGCAAAGACTTCGGTCTTCTGCTCAATGACTATCCGCAGATTGATGTTATCCTGACAGCTGATGACCCCAACCGTGAAGATCCAGCTGCTATTGCAGAACAAATCCGTGCCCACATGACCCGTCCAAGCGACTTTATCTTGGACCGGGAAGAAGCTATCCAAACAGCAATGAACCAAACAAACTCTCCAAAAGATGCGGTCATCATCGCAGGAAAGGGGGCTGACGCCTACCAGATTGTCAATGGCGAAAAGGCCGCCTATGACGGTGATTTGGAAGTAGCAAAACAATATTTGTAACATAGGGTCCTTGTTCACAGACAAGGACTTTTTTATAACGATTCTCATTAAATTAAAATTTTCAGAAAACTCTTTGTTTTGGTAAATTTTTTTGATATAATACTGGTCGGAACAAATTATTAATGAATCATATTCTGGAAAGGAGGAGTTTGTGTCTTCTATTCAAGCGGAAAATATCCAAGTCTCTTACGACAATCGGATTATTATTGATGAATTATCAACAAGTATTCCAAAAGGAAATATAACGACGATCATTGGTGCCAATGGCTGTGGAAAATCGACCTTGCTTAAGGCGTTGACAAGGATTATCCCTGTCCAAAAAGGGACTATCTATTTAGATGGACAAGCCATTTCACAACTGCCAACCAAAGAAGTCGCAAAAAAATTGGCCCTGCTCCCTCAGGTCTTAGAAGCGACTGAAGGGATTTCCGTCTATGAACTAGTCTCCTATGGTCGCTTTCCGCATCAAAATGGGCTGGGGCATCTCACAGATCAGGATAGAGAGAAAATCAACTGGGCCTTGGAGGTTACTCAGACCGCTCCCTACGCTAGGTTCCCAGTTGATGATTTATCAGGTGGTCAGAGGCAACGTGTTTGGATTGCGATGGCACTTGCCCAAGATACGGATACCATTTTCTTAGATGAACCAACAACCTATCTTGATCTCAATCATCAATTGGAAGTCTTAGAACTTTTAAAAGAACTGAATCAAAGCCGACAGAAAACTATTGTGATGGTCCTTCACGATGTCAATTTATCAGCTCGATTTTCAGATTATATGATTGCCATGAAAGAGGGAGATATTCGCTACCATGGGTCTGTGTCCAATATTATGACAACTGAGATACTGAGGGACATTTTTAGCATTGAACCTCAATTGATGCAGGTTGCTGGTCAAGATTACCCTATTTTGCTAACTTACGATTTAAAAAAATAATAAGGAGAAAAAATGAAAAAGTTTTTAGCTATTTTTAGTTTATTTGTTGGGCTGGTTTTCTTAACAGCTTGTTCTACCTCTTCCTCTTCAACAGACGTAGAATTGTCTAGCATGCCAAAGATTGAAGGAATTACTTACCACGGTGACATTCCAAAAAATCCTAAAAAAGTTGTCAACTTTGCTTACTCTTACACAGGCTATCTCTTACAATTAGGAATTGATGTATCTAGCTATAGTCTAGATTTAGAAAAAAATAGTCCGGCATTTGGAGACAAACTAAAGGATGTTCCACAATTGACAACGGCAGATACAGAAGCAATTGCCGCACAAAAACCAGATGTCATTCTAGTATTTGCTGGTGATGATAACTTAGAAACACTGAAAGAAATTGCTCCAGTTATTGAAATCACTTATGGAAAGAGTGACTACCTGAAAATGCTGACAGATGTTGGTCAGATTTTTGGAAAAGAAAAGGAAGCACAAGCCTGGTTAGATCAATGGGATAAGAAAGTTGCTACTGCGAAAGAGGAATTGAAAGGATTGATTGATACAAGTTCAACATTTACTGTCATGGACTTCTTCGATAAAAACATCTTCCTTTACGGTAACAACTTTGGTCGTGGTGGAGAATTAGTCTATCGCGCTCTCGGTTTTGCTGCTCCTGCAAAGGTTCAAGAAGACATTATCAGTAAAGAAGGCTGGTTTGGGGTATCTCAGGAAGCTCTTCCAGAATACGTTGGCGACTATGTGCTTGTTAACGTCAATGATAAAACAAAAGAAGCAGCTGCATCTCTCAAAGAAAGTGATATTTGGAAAAATCTACCTGCTGTAAAGAATGGTCACGTCATCGAGGTAGACTACAACCTCTTCTACTTCTCCGACCCGATGTCTTTAGATTTACAAATTGACGCCTTTGTCTCAGCAATTCAAAAACTTCAGTAAAAGGACTGGATATATGAACAAACTAGTGAGTTCTCATTATCCCAAAACAAAGCCAAAGAATATTTGGCTTGTTTTTTTCATCATCTGTCTTTCTTTCATAGCTGGAGGCTATCTTAGTTTACGCTTTGGAGCTATTTCTTATAGCCACCAACAACTGATAGAAACCCTAAAGCATCCACTGACAGATTCTTCCGCTCAGGATGTTATCATCGATTTGCGTTTGCCTAGAATGGTAGCCGCCATCTTGGTGGGAGCTGCCATGGCTCAAGCTGGGGCAATGATGCAAGGAATTACACGCAATCCGATTGCCGATCCTGGCTTATTAGGAATCAATGCTGGCGCAGGACTTGCTCTCATTGTTGCCTATGCTCTATTCGGTGGTTTGCACTACAGTCAAATTTTATTAATATGTTTACTGGGCTCCTATCTGGCAGCCGGTCTAGTCTTTGGTCTAGCTTATCAGGTACAAAAAGGCTACAATCAACTACGTTTAATTTTATCTGGTGCCATGGTAGCAAGTCTATTTTCTGCTATTGGTCAGGCTATTACTATCTACTTTGATTTATCAACTGCAGTGATTGGCTGGCAAGCAGGGGGATTGGTACAGGTAAACTGGAAGATGCTGGCCATCATCGCTCCTCTTATCATCATTGGCCTCATCCTTGCTCAACTCTTTTCGCATCAGCTGACCATCCTGAGTCTCAACGAAACTGTTGCTAAAAATCTAGGGCAACGAACCTTACTGATGACTTTGGTTTTGTTGGGAATTGTCCTTCTACTCTCAGCTTCTGCGGTAGCTCTTGTGGGCTCACTTTCTTTTGTCGGGCTCATTATTCCTCACTTTATCCGCATGTTTACAGGGAAAAATTACAAGCTACTCTTGCCATTAACTGCCTTTGCAGGGGCTAGTTTCCTCATCTGGGTAGATTTGGTTTGCCGTTCTATCAATCCACCTGTTGAAACTCCCATTAGCGCAGTCATCAGTATCATTGGTCTCCCTTGCTTCCTATGGTTGATTAGAAAGGAGAAACACTTTTGATAAGACATCACAACTCTCTAAAAATATTCACATTCCTACTAATCCTTTTATTTGTCATTTTCCTACTTTCCTTATCTATCGGCTATAGCAATTCATCCTTTTCGGATCTCATTGACATCATGAGTGGTCGTGCCAGTTCATCGACTCTACTTATCATTGGGAGAATTCGCTTACCTAGAATAATCGCCTCCATTATCGGAGGGGCTTCTCTGGCTTTAGCGGGTTTGTTGCTACAAACTTTGACCCGCAATCCTCTGGCAGATTCTGGAATATTAGGAATCAACGCAGGAGCTGGTCTTGTTGTGGCACTATTTGTCGGTCTCTCTTCAAAAATCAGCCCTGTCTTATTGAGTCTCATGCCTCTATTTGCTATGATGGGCGGTGGATTAACCATTTTTCTAGTTTACTGGATTGCACGCAAGAAGCTGTACGGCATCCATCCTGCACGCTTAATTATCACGGGAGTTGGAATTTCGAGCATGTTATCTGGTATCATGGTTAGCATCATCAGCCAATTAGATGACTTTAAGATGGAATACATTGTCCAGTGGCTCAGTGGTCGAGTAAATGGTGGAGATTGGAAAACTATCGCAATCTATACTCCTCTTCTTCTCTTGGTATGGCTGGCAACATTTAGTCGAAGTCGCTCACTCAATATTATGAATCTAAACGACCAGACAGCCATGGCTTTGGGACTCCACTTACAGCGTGAAAGACGGATTACCTTGGTATTGGCTACCGCCCTAGCCTCTCTTAGTGTCATTTTAGTTGGTAATACCACCTTCGTTGGTCTCATTGCTGGTCACATTGTGCGCAAATGGTTAGGAAATGACCATCGTGTCATCATTCCAGCTACTATGATAATAGGAAGCTTCATTCTACTTCTAGCGGATACCATAGGACGAGTACTACTTGTCGGAACAGGCATCCCAACCGGCATCATCGTCTCCCTTATCGGCGCTCCCTATTTTCTGTGGTTACTAAAACAAGAAGGCTAGATGACTCCAGCCTTCTTATTATTTTTCTAGGTAAAGTCCAATATCCTCTTTAAGTTTTAATGGACTAGTCGTTGGTAAATAGCGTTTGACCACACGCCCTTGTCTATCCACCAAAAACTTGGTAAAATTCCACTCGATTCGACCTCCTAATAAGGTCGATTTTTCTTTCTTAAGATAGCGATATAGCGGACTAGCTTCAGATCCATTCACAGCAATTTTAGCAAATCGTGGGAAACTTGTTCCATAAGTTAAACTACATGTCTGATTGATTTCTTCATCAGAACCAGGAGCCTGATTTAAAAATTGATTGCAAGGAAAATCGAGCACAACAAAACCTTTGTCTTTATAAATATCATAAAGTTCTTGCAATTCCTTGTATTGAGGTGCCAACCCACAACCTGGCGCCGTATTGACAATCAAAAGCACCTGTCCTTGATAATCAGCCATGGACTGATCTGTTCCATCTTGTTTTTGTACTGTAAAATCATAAATGCTCATTATATATCCTCCTCTAGTCAAAATAAGTAAATAAATGTTCCATTTCATTTGGAGTGAGTTGTCTGTATGCCCCTCGTTCCAAATCCCCCAGCTCAAAACCTCCAAAAGAAATCCGCTTGAGATAAGTGACCTTGACACCATAGGCTAAAAACATCTTTTTGACCTGATGAAACTTACCTTCTGCCAGCTTGATGGTCGCTCTGCTATGGTCCAAAGAAGCCTCCAAAACAGTCAAATCTGCGGGCTGGCAACGGGTGCCGTCCAAAAAGGTAACGCCTGATGCAAAGAAAGTCGGGGCATCCGGACCCAAGGGGCCGTTAACCTCCACATAGTAAACCTTGTCCACATGGTGGCTGGGATGGAGCATACGATAACCGAGCGGACCATTGTTGGTAATGAGGACTAGGCCCTCGGTATCCCTGTCCAGGCGACCGACGGGGTAGAGACCTTCCCTACTGTCTCGCGAAGAAATCAAGTCGATGACTGTCTGATGCTCCTGGTCTGTCACAGCAGAAACGACTCCTGCTGGTTTGTTGAGTAAATAGTAGACCGAGCCTTTTAGCTCGATTTTTCGCCCTGCCACCTGAATCTCTTGGAGTTCAGGATCGACGATTTGACTGAGACTTTGAGCTGCTTGTCCGTTAATCTTGATTTGCTGGGCTTTAAAAAGTTTTTTAACTTGCTTGCGCGAGCCAACTTTGGCTTTCTCTAAACATTTGTCCAATCTCATATCTCTATTCTAGCATAAAACCTAGGTCTTGACTTTGATTGAAAAAAGACTATAATACTAATTAGTGATATGTATACAAATGAAATCCAGTTTGCTTGGATTTCCTACTTTTTATAATAAAGGAGAACTTTATGGGACTTTTACAAGATGGTAAATGGGTGGATCAATGGTATGACACCAAGTCAACTGGTGGCAAGTTTGTCCGTACTGTCACACAATTTCGCAACTGGATTACACCTGATGGACAAGCAGGACCGACAGGTGAGGGTGGTTTTAAGGCTGAATCAGGACGTTACCATCTCTACATTTCTTTGGCCTGTCCTTGGGCTAGTCGGACCTTAATCATGCGAAAATTGAAGGGGCTGGAAGACCATATTTCCCTATCAATCGTCCATCCGCTCATGTTGGAAAATGGTTGGACTTTTGCGGACGGACCTGGTGTGATCAAGGATTCCCTCTTTAACAGCGACTATCTTTATCAAGTTTACTTGAAAGCAGACCCAAATTACACTGGCCGTGTAACCGTCCCTGTCCTTTGGGATAAGGAAACAAATACCATCGTCAGCAATGAATCTGCTGAAATCATGCGCATGTTTAACACTGCTTTTAATGATATTACTGGAAATTACGATGACTACTATCCAGCAAACCTGCAAGCCGAGATTGATGCCATGAATGACTTTGTCTATCCAAACATCAACAATGGCGTCTACAAGGCTGGATTTTCAACCAACCAGGCAGTCTATGAAAAAGAGGTCAAGAACCTTTTTGCCGCCTTGGATAAATTGGAAAAGCATTTGGCAGACAAGGACTATCTGGTGGGCAATCAATTAACGGAAGCAGACCTTCGTCTCTTTACTACATTAGTGCGGTTTGATCCAGTTTACTTTGGGCATTTTAAGTGCAATATCAAGGCCTTGGTTGATTATCCAAACCTATGGAACTATACCAAACGTCTTTACAATCATGCTGGTATTGCAGAAACGGTGGACTTCGACCATATCAAACAACACTACTACGGTAGCCATAAGACCATTAACCCAACAGGTATTGTCCCAGTCGGCCCTGACTTGGACTGGACACTTGAAAACTAAAGACACATATGTTATAATCATTGTGCTTAAAAGTTCGGTAAAGTTAAGCATAAAGTAAAACACCCACAGTTGCCGCCATGGGTGTTTTTTTGTGCTTGCTCAAGGCACGCAGGCTAAGTGACGATCATTTAGTTTACTTTTAGTACGAGGCAACGAGCTGAAGGCTGTACTAAGGTACGGCAAAGCGAGTTAACGAAGTAATAAAAGGAAAAATAAATGATTGATTGTCGCTTTTGTTTTGCCACTTACAAATTAGCCACTCCGCAATAAGTTCTGCAACTACGCTGACTAACAACGGTAGCAAAACAAATTCGGTAAAGTATTGTAGCATAAAGTCTCACCTCCCAACTTGCGCTGTTTAGTGATTGCGACTTAGATATTATACCCTAAAATGAATAAACCATGCTATTATAAACAAGTTTTTATCCACTAATGAAACAACTATTAAATAGCTCCTACAGATATTTTCCACGATTTTCAGAACATCAGTTCCAAAAATAACTGGTTTGCTCCCTCACAATTTCTGTGGTATAATATTTCAGATTTTCAGAAAGAGGAGATTAACATGTCTGACATTAAGGCAAAACGTGTATCCAACTATGAATTGTTTTATGATTTGGTCTTTGTCCTTGCTACTTCTTCACTGACGGGCTTGCTACATGGTGACCATATCGGTTTCAAGGAGATTGTCACCTTTATCACTGCTAATTTGATTATCATGACCTTGTGGATGAATGAAACTATCTATCTTAATAAATATGGCGAACGAGATTTTCTGGATATTTTCACCATTATTCCATCCATGTATCTGATTGGTAACATGTCACTCAACTTCAGCAATGATTTTGAAAAAACAGCTCTGCCATTTAATGCCTTCTTGACCCTGTCTTATATCCTCATCTTCCTGCAATACTATCTGAGAGGAAGACGGATTGGCTTTAATGAGGACATTAAGGCAACCTTGCAGATGTTAGCCTCTTATATTGCTATCTTTGCTGGTGCAACCATTTTAGTCGTTTTCAAGCTCTGGACCAACGATGAGAGAATGTTGATTGTCTATATCATTCCCTTCTTGATTTCCTTTTTCTTTCAAAAGAGAATAAGTCATGACCCCATCAACTTTCCACACATGGTGGAACGCTGTCAGCTGATTACCATTATCACCTTCGGTGAAACAGTCATTGCCATTATCAAAAATTATCCGCTACTAGACTTGGCTCTGGAAGGAATTTTGCTTTTCTTCGCTATGGCGACCCTTTTCATCTTCTACATTTCCCAAACCTACCTATCCATTGATCATCACCATAAGGCAGATGTGACCGTTTTGCTCTATGCCCACTTGGTGATTGTCCTTGGTTTAAATTTCTTCACCGTGGCAATGGAGCTATTCCCTAGCCATCACAATGATTTGGCCTTGCCCATGCTGGTTGTAGGAAACTTACTTTTCTACGGAGGCATCCTTTCGACTTCCTTCTATAATCAACAAATTCACCAAGTTGGTAGAAAAGGACTGTTCATCTACGGTCTGATTTTAGTGATTGGAAATGTTGCCTTACTGCTAGCTGGACATGCAAACCTACTCATCTTTATTATCCTCAACCTGCTCTCGCATGCCATGGTCGCCTATCATGTCATTCGTTTCCGAAAAGCTCGTCAGAGTTTGATTGGGGAAGAGGTATAAAAATAAACCACAACAGACCGTTCTAACGGCTTAAAACTGTTGTGGTTTTTAACTCTTATTTTGTCAATTTACTTGCTGTGGCTTGGTCGAGGATAAGAACGACATCGTCATGGTTTTGGAGGACGCTTGCTGGAACTTCCTCCGTCACAGGACCTTCCACAGTCGCCTTAATGGCGTCAGCTTTTTCCTGACCATAAGCCATGAGGACAATGGTCTTGGCTGATAAGATGTTGGCGATGCCCATTGAGATAGCTTGTTTTGGTACATCTTCTGGATTGTCAAAGAAGCGTGCATTGGCTTCGATGGTTGATGGCGCCAATTCAACCAGATGGGTCTGACCATCAAATGGAGCACCTGGTTCGTTGAAACCGATATGGGCGTTGCGACCGATACCCAAAATTTGGAAATCAACTGGATGTTCAGCCAGAATTTTATTGTAACGCTCTGTTTCAGCAGCTACATCTGTCGCCAAACCATTCGGTAAATAAGATTGTTTAAACGGTTTGTCATTGAAAAGATTTTCCTTCATAAAATGGATATAGGATTGGTCGCTCTCCTCACCTAAACCAACATACTCATCCAAGTTTACAGATGTCACATCCGAAAAGTCTAAATCCGACTCACGAATCAATCTGTAAAATTCTAACGGACTGGAGCCTGTTGCCAAACCTAATACCTTGGCACCTCCGTTCAATTTTTCTCTCAAAATATCTAATGCTACACTTGCTCCTTCAACTTGATTGTTTACTACATGAATTTTCATAGCGCACCTCTTTGGTCTATACCATTTCTTATTTTTCTTTATTATATGGTATAGACCAATTTTTGTCAAGAATTTATACTTATAAAGTATTACATCAACACGAATAATTTTAATTCTCTTCCCATCCATCAAGACTTAAGTGTCTAACTATGATATAATACAATTATGACAGATGTGCTTTTTTACTTATTTTTTATTGGTATTCTGTTCTGCCTTACTGGCTATTTTATTTCTAAATCAAAGGTCCTAAAGTTTATTTTCTACCTGATTGGTAGTTTATTGGTGGCTTTGCCATTTGCCCTATTGATTTATTTTACCTATATTTTATTTTAGTCTAAGGAGTGAATATGAATACTGCAGATTTTGATTTTGATTTACCCGAAGAGCTTATCGCTCAAGTTCCCCTTGAAAAGCGCGACAGCTCTAAACTATTGATCCTCGACCGCGAAAAACGGAGCATGGTTGACAGTCACTTTGACCATATCATCGACCAGCTGAATCCCGGTGATGCTCTGGTCATGAACAATACGCGTGTTCTACCTGCCCGTCTCTATGGCTACAAGCCTGAAACTATGGGACATGTTGAGCTTTTGCTTTTGAAAAATACCCAAGGTGATCAGTGGGAAGTGCTTGCCAAACCAGCAAAACGCCTGAAAGTCGGTACCACAGTTGCCTTTGGTGACGGACGATTAACTGCTACTATCGTAGAAGAATTAGAACACGGTGGAAGAATTGTTGAATTCTCCTATGAAGGTATCTTCCTTGAAGTCTTGGAAAGTCTAGGCGAAATGCCACTTCCACCTTACATTCATGAAAAATTAGAAGACCGTGAACGCTATCAAACAGTTTATGCCAAGGAAAACGGTTCTGCCGCAGCCCCAACTGCTGGACTACATTTCACCCAAGAATTACTCGAAAAAATCGAAGCTAAAGGAGTGAAACTAGTCTATCTGACCCTTCACGTTGGACTTGGGACCTTCCGACCAGTCTCTGTTGATAACGTTGATGAGCATGAAATGCACTCGGAATTCTATAACCTATCAGCAGAAGCTGCTCAAACCCTCAATCAGGTCAAAGATAGCGGTGGTCGTATCGTCGCAGTCGGCACGACATCCATCCGCACCCTCGAAACCATCGGTAATAAATTTGATGGCCGTTTGGAAGCTGATTCTGGTTGGACAAATATCTTCATCAAACCTGGCTACACCTTCCGAATCGTTGATGCCTTCTCAACTAATTTCCACCTACCAAAATCTACTTTGGTTATGCTAGTTTCTGCCTTTGCAGGTAGAGAATTTACCTTAGATGCCTATAAACATGCTGTTGAAGAACGTTACCGCTTCTTTAGTTTTGGGGATGCAATGTTTATTCAATAGGCTGTTATCACCAAATTATTCTGAGTTCAGATTCTATTTTCCTTACATCTCAAGGAGGGCCCTATGAACAAGATTGAAAGCCGCCATCAGCTGATCCTGTCTCTAATCATGGAGAAGAAAATACATACCCAGCAGGAATTACAAGAATTACTAGAGGTCAACGGAGTCTCCGTCACCCAATCTACCCTCTCCCGTGACATCAAGATGCTCAATCTTGTCAAAGTCAACGAAGATGATTCTTCTCACTATATCATCAACCCCATTGCTCCTACTCGCTGGGAAAAACGACTGCGACTCTATATGGAAGATGCTTTAGTCATGCTAAAACCTATCCAACATCAAGTGGTGCTCAAGACCCTACCTGGATTGGCCAACTCATTCGGTTCTATTTTGGATGCCATGGAGATTCCTCAAATTGTAGCGACCGTCTGCGGTGACGATGTCTGTCTCATCATTTGTGAAGATGTCGAAGGGGCACAAGCTTGCTTCGAGCACTTGAAACAGTTTACTCCACCATTTTTCTTTAGTAAATTATAAGCCTAGAAATACCTAGGCTTATTAATTTTTCGCAACAAATATGCTATAATAATTTAAGTATCCATAAAGGAGTAATGAATATGAAAAGTTGTTGGCAAGAGTTGCAAATTGCTGCAACAACAGATCAACGTACTATAAAATTAGCCTACGCGGAACGGATTAAAAAGGTCCATCCTGAAGAAGACCCCGAAGGTTTTAAACGCCTACAGCATGCTTATAAATCAGCCTTACAATACGCTAAGCAAGCAAGACCAAAGCCAAAACAAACATTTACTGAGTTTGGAGAGCAAAACAACCTTGAAAATCAGCAGAGTGCGACATCGTTTGATTTCTTTGATGATCGCAATGAGAATAAAACCGAAGATATTTCTCATTCCACTTTTGATTTCTCTACTTTCTCACATTCGGAAGAAATTCCCGAACAGGATGCAAGCGAACAAACCATCACTGCCAACAACCAACTATTTGAAAATACCAACTTTGTAGACAATATAAAAACTGCCTGCAAAAACTCCCCCTACTACCACCTTCTATATCAAATTTTAATTTCCGATGAATTCAATTTCCATATCAGAGATATAGAAATACAAAAGCAACTAATTGCTGAACTCAGTCAGCTTACTTTTTACGGGGAAGAATTTGAACGCAAAAAGGTCATTGAGCAGTGTGAACTACTGGGATTAGATGAACTGGCTCTTTATCTATCACAAGATAAACAAAAGCAATTAGAAGATCAATTTAATACCGATACAGAATCAATAGCACAAGCAGCAGAAGAGTATCTAGCAAAATTATTGTCTTCTCTCGAATTGGTAAGCGATTTTTATTTACTATTGAAAGCCTTTCGCAGTGATAACTTCCGCTATTTTGTAGCCAATGAACAATTCTGTAACAAACTAACAGCCCATCTTTTAAACTACTACTTCTTTGGCCCTTGGGAACACCGTATTGAACTTGTTCAACTCTGTCAAAATTATGGTTTAAATGAACTGGCTGGATACATTTATTGGATAGGATTAAATAATCCTGAGACTCAAAAAGGTTTATCAACGGAGAGATTAGTATGATTATTGGAATCGATTTAGGAACAACAAATTCACTAGTTGCAACATGGCGTAATAATAAGGTAGAACTCATTCCCAACAATTTGGGCGATTTCTTAACACCTTCTGTAGTCGGTTTATCTGACAACGGAGACATCATCGTAGGAAAATTTGCCAAAGAACGGTTGATGAGTCATCCTCATCTTACACAATCAAGATTCAAACGCCTAATGGGAACTGGAAAAAAATTACCTCTAGGTGATCAGATGTATCTACCTGAGGAGCTTAGCGCCTTCATATTGAAAAAATTGATTGAAGATGCCGAAGAATTTCTAGGTGAAAAGGTTGATGAAATTATTGTCAGCGTCCCTGCCTATTTCAGCGATGATCAGCGCGCAGCAACAAAAATTGCTGGTCACTTAGCAGGGGTCAAAATTGAACGAATTATCAATGAACCATCTGCTGCCGCCCTTGCTCTCCACCACAGTCGAGAAGAAGATGCCACTTATATGATTATTGACTTCGGTGGGGGAACACTTGACATTTCAATTGTTGATGCTTTTGCCAATGTTATTGAAATCGTATCGGTTGCTGGAGAAAACCACTTAGGTGGGGAAGACTTCACTCAACAAATTGTTGAAGACTTCATCCAAAATCTTCCTTATAAAAAATCAGACTTGTCTGACGAGGTAATGGGATTCCTTTACCAGGAAGCTGAAAAAGCAAAATTGGCCCTCAATAAGGAAGATATCGTTCGAATGTCTGTAAACATCAACGATAGTCTTCATGTGTATAAATTAACTAAGGAACGATATGTGGAGATTTGTCGTTTTCTCCTTGCAAAAATGAATGCCCCTATTCAAAATGCTCTACGAGATGCCCAGATACATGCTGAAGACTTAACCGATGTCATCCTAGTTGGCGGCTCAACTAAAATGAAACTCATTCAAGACTATCTAATTTTTCTGCTCAAACGTCCCATCTCCGTTAAAGTTGATCAGGATAAAGCCGTAGCTATGGGGTGTGGTATTGTAACGGGTATTAAAAAACGTGACAAGGATATCAAAGATGTTGTGTTAACAGACATTTGTCCTTTTACATTAGGTACTGCCATTGTTGGAAATGTCTTCTCACCCATAATAGAAAGAAATACAACACTCCCTGCCTCCTACGTCGAACGCTACTGGACGAATGAATTAGGGCAGCAACATGTTCTATTTACCATTTATCAAGGAGAAAACTACCAAGCCGACACCAATCTTCTTCTCGGTTCCTTGGATATTCCAATCCCTGTAAATCATGAAGAACATGAAGCAATAGACTGCCGCTTCTCCTATGATATAAACGGTATTCTCGATGTAGATATTACCGTTCTTTCTACCGGAAAAGTGTACAACAAAACAATACTACGTGATCGACAACAGCTATCCGCCGAAGAAATATTGGAAAAAAGAGCAAAACTAGCCTCCTTGAAAATCCATCCTCGAGATAGTGAACATTACCAATTATTACGAGCACGCGCAGAACGTCTATTCCAGACCCTATTAGCCGAACAGCGTGATTATTTGATGAACTGTATTCAGCGATATGAAAAAGTGATTGAGACCCAAGATGCAAAACGCATCGCGAAAGCTAATAAAATCTTTGAAAACCAGCTAGATGGACTAGAGGAAAGTTGGTAGGACATGCTAGATGTACAGACTCTATTAACAACCTTAGCTTCTAGCACAAATCGCTCCTATGCGCGCTGGAAGGCCCTACTATCATATCATCCAGGTCAGATGGCTTTGATACTCGAACAACTGGACGAATCAACCCTTGACTCAATATATGATATTAAAGTCATACGTCTCATTGAGCGACGAGCGAAATCCTGTCGTAAAGCAAGTAACAGAGCCTATCTTTTAGAATGGTGCAAAACGCGGCGAGCTCAATTCGAAAATAAAAATGATAACCAACTATTATTGGCACTATCAATATTTATTGGAATTGCGCAATTCTTATCTCTTCTCACTTTGCTTATTTCTCTTACCTGTCTTACGGGAACTACAATTGAACTAGGAGATGAACAAATCAGCTTCCTTCTCAGCAATATTTGGGGTTCCTTCTTGACCTTGCGGGTCCTAAATCGTCTACAAAAAAGAAGATGCTCCTTAGACTACGAACCTGTATTTCAGAAGGATTTTAATAGGCATTTGTATATCCTAGGAGGCATTATTGCTCTATGTATGATTCCTAGCTTTATAGGTTCATATCTGGATATTTTTGAATACCATGTTTTTAGTCTTACCAGTATCTTTAGAGGATTTGCTTACGCCTCAGCTATCTACTTATTATTCCAAACGACTAAGACCGAGTTTATTCCATCAAAATCTCGTCATAATATAACGACTATCTATCTGATACTATTTACACTATTCACTTACCTACTTAGTATTTTTGATTATGACTACCGCTTCCTTTTCTTTATTATTCTATGGAATCAGCTGAGTCTACTCTTTAACTATAAATACCTTGGTTCTCCCGAAGTTGAAGAGGTAGTGAAGCCATTACGTTACTTGAATAAGCGAGTACATCCGCTAATTAGCGGTACGTGTCTTTTATTAATCCATTATTCCATCCTGACAGGTTTTCCCATTCAATATGGCTTTTTAGGTCTAACATTCTTTATTGCCTTTATGACTTTCTTAGCCACTTATAACGCAAAACTTTCCCTAGGTGATAGTCATTTAAAAGGAGCACTGCGGGATATTCCTAACTTTTACTTTGCAAATCAGATTATCTTTTACCGCCTTCAATACAAAAATAAACTTTCTTTTAAAATCGAAAGATTTCGCTGTGTTCCCAACTATTCTGAACAGAACATACAATCTTGGAACGAACTATATTTATTGATTACCTCTATTGAGCATAACGGTATCTACAAAACACTATCCTCTCGATATTTCGTTCAAAAAATCCCTTTGTTTGTAAATCATTTAAAGAAATGGCAGATTTCCTACTTAGTTGATGAATTAGAATCTCTCCTGCCAGTCCTACAACAGGGAGAAGAAATCGGATGGTCTAAACAAAACCTTAAAAAGTTCCTTTTACTGTATCAGCAGCAGTTACTTCGGGTTGATGATGCCTTTTTACAACAGTCAGCACTCATCCAATGGCACCTTTATCAGGAATACCAAAGTTTTGAAGACGCTTTTAATATATAATATAACACCATCCCAACTTAACTTCTGGGATGGTGTTATTTGTAAACAATACTTATTTACCGTCTGTTGCTTTCCTCCGACGACTAGCAGCTGCTAGGCCGATAAGTCCAAGAAGAGTGAATCCAAGACAATCTACTGCGCCTGTATTTGGCAATTCTTTCTTCTGAGAAGCTGCTTGCTTGGAATCTGACTGCTCACTGCTTGGTTTTGATACAAGGGATAGAGGTGTGACAGAGGGACCATAGTTTGGTGTCAGGTATCCCTTAAAGGCGGGACGCGGTTCTGCTTGGACACTTTTGCCTTTAGCGGTAATCAAAGGTAGCTGCCCTACTGGTAAGGGCTCCGCTTTGACGCCGTCTCCTTTTGCTGTCACTAGTGGTGGCAGAGGAACTAACGCTTCACGCGCAGCTTTTACCTCTGCTAAATAACCATCTACAAATGCCTGGTTATTTTTACTGAGTTTCCAGTCAATCTTGTCCAAAACCTCTTTTAAGTTTGCTACGCTCTCTGGACTATAATCACTCAAATCAGCAGGAAGCTTACCAATTTCTTCGTGCAAATCAACATAATCAGCTAAAAAGTAAGTTGGATTCGCCATTACAAACTCGTACATGAGGCGATGAACAGAATCATAACTGTATTCTTTGCTTGGATCATCTGCCCAAACAGCAACCATACTACCAATTACCGGTATCTCTGAGTTTTCATTTTTGTGAACAACTTCCAGTGGTGTTGATTCAATTCCACGCAAACCTTGATCAAGATTATACCATCCCCAACCTTCTGCTTCACGTCCAATAACATAGTACCAAGCATCATTGGTATTTAAAATCTTATGGCCTTTGTCAGCAAGAAACTTAGATGAGGCAACGTCATATCCTCCCCAGCCACCAGTCCAGAAAGAAGCAATAATGTCCTTGTCAAAAGTACCTGAACTAGTATCGTGGTTATAATAGATACCGTCATTGAAAGCCATTGGCTCTAAACCATGCTTCTTGACGATAGCCGCTAACTCATTGGCATATTGAATAAATTTGCCATAGTCTCCCTGAGATTGAAGGATACGCCAGCCCGACGCATTTGTAGCATCATTTGCATATTCGTCCAGACCGATATTGAAAATTTTGGCCTTATCTGAAAAATATCCAGCATATTTATCAATTAATGCTTTGGTAAAAGCAATCGCTTCTTTGTTATTTAAGTCAACTGTTCGCGCAGAAGTTTTACCGTTGTAAGTAAACTTAGGAGCTGGGATACCAAGCTCTTCCATGGCTTCTAAAATAGCATCCATGTGTCCCGGGCTATTTACGGCTGGAATCAAACGAACATTACTTGCCTTAGCATAAGCAATCAGTTCGTCCATCTCTGCCTGGGTAAGATGATTTCCATTTGGATCGTTGTAATAATGATTATTTCCATTGATAAGGGCCTGCTTTACCGCATCGCTGGTATAGGTCTTATCACCAACCGTCAATTCCATATCGTCCAATAGGAATCGCATGCCATCATTACCCACCAATAAATGCAAATCTGTATAACCATAATAAGAAGCCAAATCAACAATCTCTTTTAATTGGTCAACTGAGAAATATTTACGCCCAGCATCTAGAGAGAAAACTTTGGATAAACTTAATTTACGTTCGTCAACAATCGGTTTTTCTGGCTCTGCACTAGGGTCTGCAGCTACAAAGGTAACTTTTGCCAGTTGAACATCACTAGCAACCACTGCTTTTTCAGCACCGCTTTCCAATTTATAGGATATACCTGATAATTCTGGAAAGACAATCTTGATATACTTGGTTCCTCTTCGGATGTCTCTAATATCAAATGTCGTACGTGCATAGGCTGGTGTCGCCTCTACAAAATTATCAACTACACTTGTTGTTTCCTTATTCCAAGTTTTCCCATCAACCGATGAATAGACGGTAAAATCAATTGCCCCTTCAGCTGCTCCAACCAAGTGTTTACGAATAGATTTTCCTTCCTTGGCCCATGCCTTATCATTGTATACTGCATAATCTTCCAAGGTTTTATAATAGGTTGTAAGATGGAGTGCTTTTGGATCATTCACCTTATAAATGAGTGCATTCTCACCTTGACCATCTGCATATAGACGACTTGTTTCGTAACGTGGTTGCCCTCCATAATAAAAGTTATTTTTATTTTCATGCGCAGCCTGACCGTGTGAAACTGATACTAATTGACCACGTTTCTCACTTGGTTTAATTGTATAGTCACTAGCAGTTGCATCGTCTAGATTATCAAAGTAAACCTTGTCTTGTCCTGCTTTTTGGTAAACGCGTACCCAGTCAATCAGGTATTCACTATCTTGCTTGGTCATATTTTTGCTGTAGTCAACGTCACCAACCCAGCCATCACCAACTTGGGTTTCCAGTATTGGGAACATAGGGCGGGTGTGCATACCATCCCTATCCTTACCGCGCATGGTTTGGAAAACAAATTTTCCATCAATATACCATTTGATGACATCTGGAGTCCACTCTACTTCATAGACGTGGAATTCCTGACTCCAGGCCTCATAATTCTTAATCGGTACACCGTGAGATTCCTTATTTTTAGCTAGAATACCAAAATGATTGGTTGTCCATGCCTCCCATGGATTTTGCCCTAGATATTCCAAAACATCAATCTCATCGTGACCAGTCTCATCCTGTGCCAACATCCAAATAGCCGGCCAGATTCCCTTAGAGTCATTTACCTTGGCGCGAACAGCCATCCGACCAAATTGGAAAGAATATTTATCCTTAGATTCTAGACGGCCAGATGACCAGGTTACTTTTTCTGGCAATTTCGTATCATTATAGCGGTCCAAACCAACTGCTTTTATCAGCTCATCTGTCGTATTATGATTGGTAGTGCGAATAGATAAATAGCTCTTGTCTCCTTCTTTTTTAATAGAAACAGCTTTCCGATTGTAGATAGCTGCGTGGTTCCACATGCCATCAATAATCTGCCACTTGCTTTCGTCAATCTTATCTCCGTCAAATTCATCAGACCAGACTAAGGTATCGTAATCAGATTTTGGCGGAAGGTATTCAGGTGTGGCTTCATCATATGATTTTCCATGTCCCATAATTTGGATTTCTGAATAACGGAGTGCTTCTCCGTCAGCAGATTCCCCTGTAAATCGAACGTATCTTGCTTTAGAGCCTTTCGGAACCGCAATCGTCAAAATCTCTCCTTCATTCACAGAAAGATTGCTTGCTTGATAAACTGTTTTATAGGTGTTCCATGCATTGTAATCATCATCTAAATCTACACGAAAATGAGAATAGGTACCTGGAGCTAATTGAACCTTGATTTCCTCGATAGTGTAGACATTTTTAAATTCATACTGGAGATAGGCTCCCATGCCTTTTGATTCCTGAGTAGTATAATTCTCATCAAATTTGCCATCATTAATGGCTTCTGGATTGGTGGGAGCTTTTCC
This sequence comes from Streptococcus suis, assembly GCF_902702775.1. NCBI lineage: Bacteria > Bacillati > Bacillota > Bacilli > Lactobacillales > Streptococcaceae > Streptococcus > Streptococcus suis. Next base: position 644,565 of record NZ_LR738724.1, on the reverse strand, counting down.
ATAAAAATATGGCTTCTTCAATTCGGCAAGATTGATTAGCTCGGTCTGTGGATTTTCGTTTGCGCTTTCGTCTGTTTCAACCTGCGCCAAGACTTCTATCTCGTTGAAGAGAACGCCATTACTATATCCCTTCCAGGAACTGTTTGTATTTTGGATATAATGCCCCCGTCCCCAAATACGCATATAACGTGCATCAAACGGTGACAAGAGTTGAATAACTTGTGGTTTCCCCTTGTTTGTTACTGTCTCTTCTACATCTGCCTGTTCGAAGATGACCCTAGTAGTTTCAGGAGAGAAGTCTTCGCTGGTGGACAACTCGACCTTAACATCTTTAAATGTAGAGATTGCATTTTCATAGGTATTACGGTAAATATTTACAGTATGGACAGGAACTTCCTTTTCAAAGTCATACTGAACATAGACATGGTCCCACTGAGAATAGCCATTATCAGCACCTCCCGTTTCTTCACCTGCAATAATTTTTGTATTGTTGCTGGCATCATCTGAACTACCGTAAGCCACACCATCCGTTGCTTTCTCTGGATTTTTTATGGCAACCGAAGGAATGGTCGTCAATTCTGAAGCCATCAAGTGCTGACTGTTGGTAGTCGGCTCTTTTCCTTCTATCACATTTTTCTCAGCTACCTTTGGTTCCTCCTGTTTTTCTTCTGGAGTTGAAGGTTCTGTTTCAGTTGATGGAGTAGCTTCCACAAGTCGTTTTGCTTCAATAGTAGGGGGAACATCATTGTTGATTGCTACTGGTTCTCCCTGAGATACCTCCTCTGCTGCTGCAGTCTGCCCTGCCCATACCAAAAAACTGGTACAGATGAGAAGCTGACCAAGAATGACTTTTTTCGTAAACTTACTTGTTTCTTTTTTCATTATTTCCTCCTATAAAATCTGCAAGTTTATCCTACCTATAGCCAAAATAAAGCAGTTTGTAAACCTATTTAGTCTCGTATAAGACTCAAAATTCAGTTTACTGGTTGATGTGCGATCGCATTTCTGTCACAAATATAACATGTAAGCGTTTTATTGTAGAATAGTCTAACTTGACTTATTCTATATGCAGATGGGGTCTATTTCTAAAACAGCATATAATAAGTCACACTTTCATATATTTTTGTCCACTTCTTGTAAACAGTGACACATTTCTATCTCATCTTTCAATGTTATTCTTCATAAGAAAAGCCCTTAGATATTTCACTAAGAGCTTTTAAACTGTAATTTACTATTCAATACTGATAATGGCTATTCCGCAGCTAGGCGATAGACTGCCTCAGCATAAATATCCATTGTTTTATATAAGTCTTCTAATGGCATGCGTTCATTTTCCTGATGCTCTGTTTGTTCTGTATCTGGGAAACATGCACCAAAGGCCACACAGTTTGGCATGGTACGAGCAAAGGTAGCCCCACCTGACGAGATTGGCTCGCTTGTCAAATCTCCTGTCTTATCTTGATAAACAGACATGAGCGTAGATACCAGCTGGCTGTCTAATGGCACATACAAGGAAGCAAGGTAGTCGTACTCTTCATAGGTCAAGCCACATGATTGCGCTTTGGCTTGTAAAGTAGAAACTAGGGCTTCTTTATCCGCAGTGACAGGAATACGAATATCCAAGCGAATTTCTGATTTTTTTGCGCTAATGGTTAGACCTGCAATATTGAAACTGAGGGTCCCTGATGGTTCATCGGTCACATCACCAAAAAGCTTAAATCCTGTGGCATCTTCACCAACTGCATTGACGATAAAGTCCAAGGCTGGATGATTTTCGAAATGTTCCAAAGCCTTTGCCAAACGAACGATGGCATTGACCCCCTCAGCAGCATCCTTGGCGTGCCGCGAAATACCAAGAACCGTTACTTGATCATCTTTGGTTTCATAATCAAAGCCTAATTGATCTAATTCCGCAATAACTCCTGCTAATAAATGACCAGAATAGCTTGCCTTAGCAGGTACTACGTTATAGGCAGTTCCCGCTTCGATACTCAGACAAGGGTGACCTGGACCATGCAATTTGGCCTGTAGCAATCCTTTTTCAGCATAAGTCAAAGGGAAGGAAGAATCTGGTGCAAAGCCCATAGTTGCCACTTCTTCCAACTGATTGTAGCGGTTCATACACCGCCATAAGGTCTCTTCATCTGTTCCAAAAATGAAACGAATCCGTTTGTTAAATTGGACTCCCGCATCAAGAAGTGCTTTTACTGCAAATAAAGCCGCCATCGAAGGACCTTTATCATCCTGAACCCCGCGTCCAATAATATAATCTCCCTCTACCACAGCCTCAAAAGGCGGCGTCTGCCATTGACTAAAATCACCAGCAGGTACCACATCTAAGTGGCAAAGGATAGCTAATAATTCTTCGCCTTGCCCAATTTCAGCATAGCCATAATAGCCAGCAGGGTCTAAATAAGTTTTAAAACCCATTTTTTCCGTCAAAGCCAATGTGTGCTCCAGAACATCCTGAATCGCTTGACCAAATGGCGTATCTGCCTGATGTTCTTGCAAAACAGAAGGAAAAGCAACCAGTTCTTGGATGGCTTGAATACATGCCTCCTGATGCGATGACTGAATAAAACTTGTTCTCATTGTGTCCCCTTTCAACATAATAAGATATGATATATTTTCTAGCACTATTCTATCATAAAAGGAAAAACTGAGCCAAATTTTATCTGTATTCATGATAAAATCTGACCCAGAATTTCGATTAGAAGAATGTCGCAATGACCAAAATAGCTATGGAGGCAATCATGATGCCTACGATTAACTTACCTACAAATTTATACCAAGTACCAATTTCAACACGACCAAGTGCCAAGGCTCCCATTACAATACCTGATGTTGGAGCTACCAAGTTCAAGAGACCTGATGCAGCTTGGAAAGCTGTGATAACCAAGCTCGCTGGTACATTTACAAACTCACCAAGAGGTGCCATGATACCCATAGAAGCCCCTGCAAGACCTGATGAAGATGGGATCAAGAAGGACATTGGTAGGTAGAAGAGATAGGTCAAAATGATGAATACTTGTGAAGACAAACCTTGCAATCCTTCTTCGCCCATGTGGAGAATAGTGGCAGTAATCATACCATCGTTCATGATGACTTGAATACCACGCGCGATAGCACAAATCAAAGCTACGCTGAAAATATCAGCCGCACCGAACATGAAGGATTTTACCAAACGTTCTTCACTCATACCATAAACTAAACCAACTACAATCCCTGCGATACCAAAGAGCATTGCTCCTTCTGGGAAGTACCAAGTACCAAGAGCAGCTGTTGAAGAACCAATCACTTGACCGATGAATGGAAGACCAATCAACCAATCATTAAATTGTGTAAAGATAGTCACACCCAAATCTTCCCATGGAATAAAGCTACAAATCATGAGAACAAATGTTAATACAAATACCCAGAGAACACGTTTTTGAGCTGGTGATAATTCTGCATTCACTTCTTGAGTTGCTGTTACATTAAAGTGTTGCATGTCCGCTTCACGTTGTTTATAAACCAAGGACTTAGTCGGATCATTTTTCACTTTCTCAGCATAGTTGGCTACAAAGAGAACCCCCATCGCGAGAATGACAACGAAGAAGACAAAGCGCCAAATCATACCATCCGCAACACTTACACCTGCTGCGTCAGAAGCAACAACTGTCGCAAATGGGTTTACAGTAGAAGCCAAACAGCCGATTTGAGACCCTAGCAAGATGATGGCTACACCAGTAATACTATCAAAACCAACCGCCATCATAACAGGAACAAGGAGCGGGAAGAAAGCCATGGTTTCCTCACCCATACCGTAGGTAGAACCACCCAAGGCAAACAAAGGCATGAGAATGTAAATCAACATTTTTTCACGACCCTTGAAGCGTTTCACAATGGAGGCAATCCCCACATCAAGCGCACCTGTTTCGTTAACTACACCAAGAAAGGCGCCAACCATGATGATGAAGAATGCTACGTTAATCGCTGCTTCAGTCGCACCGTGACCAAGCATGGCACGAACTGGAGCCATAAAAACATCGTAAATCCCTTGTGGATTTTGAGCAACCTTCTCATAGGTACCAGCCACCAAATGTCCGGCTTCATCAACCTGATACTGACCAGCTGGAATAATCCATGTCATCACTGCCATAAAGGCAATAATGAGCATCAATATTGTATAAGATGAAGGCAATTTAAAGCCTTTTTTCACTTTTTCGCTCATCGCAAAAACCTCCTATAATATTTTAAAAGTTTATCCCCTATTTAAGGGAAATTGTATCCGTAATAACCGTATCAAATATCCACCTATCTTCAAGAGATGTCTATCTCCTTCAGTCTATTATCTGAAATCATTGCTTATAGATAGATACTTGATAGGAAATGGATGAGAGGGGAGGGAGCTTAGACGCCCAGACCTTCATGTTTAGATAAAAGGGAACCCTTATGGGACTATCAACACTTCCACTCCCCTAACTCCATCAATAAATAACCCGTCTAGTTTAAAAACTATATTTGCATGCAGAGTACATCAATAAATAGAAGCCTCAACGATACATACAGCTGCTTAGCCTTTGACAATGATCGTGCCGCTATCGGATTCAATCAAAGCGCCTAAGTTTTCTAATGAGGTAATGACTGCTTTTGATTGCGGCTTATTGTTTACAAAAGCAATAGCAGCTTCAACTTTCGGTAGCATGGAACCTGGTGCGAATTGATTTTGTTTGATATATTCTTCCAATTCAGCTACGGTAACTGTTTCTAATTTTTCTTGGTCTGGTTTGTTGTAGTTAACAAAGACATAGTCTACACCTGTCAAGACGATAAACAAGTCTGCATCAACCAATTCTGCCAAACATTGAGAAGCAAAGTCTTTATCAATAACTGCTTCCACACCGGTCAGGGTGCCATCTGCTTCTTGGACAACTGGAATACCTCCGCCTCCAGCAGCTACGACGACCTCACCTGCATTGAGAAGGGTACGAATCGTACCTATTTCTTTGATTCCTACAGGTTTTGGCGAAGCAACGACTTTGCGCCAGCCACGACCGGCATCTTCTTTGAAGGTTGCTCCAGTCTTTTCTGCTTCTGCCTTGGCTTCTTCTTCTGTGTAGAATGGTCCAATCGGCTTGGTCAAATTTTCGAAGGCTGGATCATTCTTATCCACGATAACCTGGGTCACAATAGATGCTACATCTTTTTCAATGCCTTCCTTGAGCAATTCATTTTCCAAGGCATTTTGCAACCAGAAACCAATCGAACCTTCTGTCATGGCTACCAAACTGTCTAGTGGAAAAGCTGGGTTCTTTTCCGAATCAGCAGCAAGGTTTTGAAGAAGTAAGTTTCCAACCTGAGGACCATTACCATGCGTGATAATAAGGTCGTCCCCATTTTTTATCAATTTTACAAGGTGCTTGGCTGTTTGTACCAAGGCCTCTTTTTGTGCTTTAGCCGATGGGTCGGACGATAAAATGGCATTGCCACCCAAGGCTACTACAATTTTACGATTTGCCATATCTCTTGCTTTTTCCTCACTTTCGCGAAATAGTAATCGCTTACACATCTATCCTCAAAATAAGGGGGCTGGGTGCCAGCCCCCGGAGGTTGCGATGCGTTATTAGATAGTTAATTATTACACACGTGGAACAAATGGATCCCCTAAAGTAGCCGCCATCACTGCTTTAATAGTGTGCATACGGTTTTCAGCTTGGTCGAAGTGACGAGCATATTTGCTACGGAATACTTCGTCTGTTACTTCCATTTCTTCTACACCGAATTTTTCAGCGACATCTTTACCATAAACAGTGTTTGTATCATGGAAGGCAGGCAAGCAGTGCAAGAAGATGAGATTTTCATTTTCTGCTTTTTTCACCAATTCCATATTCACCTGGTATGGTTTCAAGAGGGCAACGCGTTCAGCAAATTTATCTTCTTCACCCATTGATACCCAAACGTCTGTATAGAGAACATCTGCACCTTTGACTGCTTCGTCAGCATTGTCAGTAATGAGAACACGTGCTCCACTTTCTTTCGCAAAACCTTCAGCCAAGGCAACTACTTCTTCTTCTGGGAAGAGTTCTTTTGGAGAGAAGATATGGACATTGACACCAAGGATAGCGCCTGTTACCAAAAGTGAGTTGGCAACGTTGTTGCGGCCATCACCACAGTAAACCAGAGTCAAGCCTTCCAACTTGCCAAAGTTTTCTTTAACAGTCAAGTAGTCCGCCAACATTTGAGTTGGGTGCCATGCATCTGTCAATCCATTCCATACTGGCACACCAGAGAATTCTGCCAATTCTTCCACCATTTTTTGACTGAAACCACGGAATTCAATACCGTCGAACATACGTCCCAAAACTTTAGCAGTATCTTCTGTAGATTCTTTCTTACCAAGTTGGATGTCATTTGCACCAAGATATTCTGGATGGGCACCAAGGTCAATAGATGCTACTGTGAAGGCAGCACGAGTACGTGTTGATGTTTTTTCAAACAAGAGAGCAATATTTTTACCTTCCAAATAACGGTGTGGAATATTGCGTTTTTTCAAATCTTTCAAATGAGCTGAGAAATCAATCAACCATTCCAATTCTGCGCGTGTGAAATCTTTCTCTGCAAGGAAATGTCTACCTTTAAATACGTTTGTCATTGTCTCTTCTCCTAATGTTTAAATAAATTTTGTCAATGTCTGGCACCATTCTCCATCTTCTTGATAAACTTCAGAAGTTGCTTGGTAGCCAACTGACTCATAAAAAGTCTTTGCAGTTAACTCCGAATGTATATTCAACTGATGAAAGCCTGCTTCACGTGCATAAGCTTCCAAAGAGCTGATAATCATTTTTCCATAGCCTTTTCCACGAAAATTCGGTAGAGTGGCTATTCGGGTTAGACGAGCTTGACCAGGACCGACAGGAAGAAAACGTCCCGTTGAAACAGGCTCTTCACCAATAAAGAGATTGGCGTAAACTCTTCCTTCCGTATCATTCCGGTCAAATTCATCTTCCTTTGCAATACCACGCTCAAGAACAAATACCTTATAGCGGACATAGATAGAGGCTGCACGTTGCCATTCTTCCGAACCGATAGTTGTTCGTTCTATACTTTGCATTAGATGTCTTCCCGTTCAAACGGCATTGACATACAACGAGGTCCACCACGACCGCGAACCAATTCGCTTCCGCCAATCTTAATCAAACGAAGCCCTTTGGACTCGAGGATTGCATTGGTAATCGTATTGCGTTTGTAAACAACTACCACACCTGGTGCAATGGTCAATGTATTTGAACCATCATTCCATTGCTCACGACCAGCAGCAACCATATCACCGCCACCACAACGGATCAATTCTACTTTTTCAAGACCAAGGTTCGCAGCCAAAAGTTCTGCCAAGTCACCATGTTCTTCTTCAATATGAAGTGTATCATTTTCATAGGTTACAGAGAAGACACGAAGGTCACCTTCAATTTCTGGGTGGATAGTAAACTTATCATAGTCAACCATGGTAAATACCGTATCCAAATGCATGAATTTACGGTTGTTAGCAAATTCGAATGCCAATACTTTCTTGAAGCCAACATGCTGTTCAAAGATATTTACCAATAGTTTTTCAATTGATGCAGCATCGGTACGTTGTGAAATACCTACTGCCAAAACATCTTTTGAAAGAACCAATTCGTCCCCACCCTCGATACGAGTAGTTTCTTCACGATTGTAAACCAATGGAACTTTTCCACCATATTCTGGGTGATGAGTGAAGATATATTTACCATACAAGGTTTCACGGTTCCGTGTTTCTGAATACATGTGGTTAAGAGAAACAGCATTACCAATCGTAGCAAATGGATCCCGTGTGAAGTAAAGGTTTGGCATTGGGTCTATTGCAAATGGGTAAGAGGATTCAACCAAATCTGTCAAACCTTTTTCTTCAGCAGGGATTTCTGGCAATTCTGCCTTTTGAACACCGGCCATCGTTTTCTCAACCAGTTCTTGATTATCTTCAATAGACAACAACAACTTGCGAATTGCCTTCTTAGTCGCCCGACCACGAATGTTAGCTTCTTCGAGATATTCATCAATAAATTGTTCACGAATTTCAGGTGTAACAAGTGACTCAGCAGCTAATTTTTCCAAGTAGAGAACTTCGACACCTTCATCACGAAGAGCTTGAGCAAAAGCATCATGCTCTTTCTGTGCATCTTCTAAGAATGGAATATCATCGAAGAGTAGGCGTTCTAGATAGTCAGGCATCAGGTTTTCAATTTCCTTACCTGGTCTGTGTAACATAACTTTTTTCAGCTTACCAATTTCTGAAAAAACATGAATTGGATGGTTTGACATGATCTGTCCTCCTTGTAGATTTATACATGATGGGAAACGAGGAGGACCGTACGCTTTCCTGCCTCTCATTTCCTCTTTACATCCATAGTTTAACAGAGCAAAAAAACAAAAACTCGAAAACGCTCACATTTATTTTGAGAAATTCTTCACATTTTTAACCTTATTTATAAATAATTATCGATTATATCGCCTATATTCTGCATAATTCTTTCCGTTATATCATTATATGAATTTTTATTTTTTATAAAAAAACAGAAACTTCAATGAGTTTCTGTCAAATTTTCTAAGAAATAATGAATATCTAAATAAGTTAACTGTTTATGGCTATAAGCAATTTTACCATCCTGTTTCAGTTGCTTCAAAACATGGCTAACCGTTTCCCGTGTCGTAGCGGCTAAACGCGAAATCTCTTGAATATGAATTTCAAATGGCAAGGTAGCAAACTGATCGCGCTGGCACATATCCCAATAAAGAAGAGCCAAGGCTTGAACGACTCGATCTGATGCCTTGGAACGCATCGCATTTCGCAAGCGCAACTCTTGAAAACGAAGCACTTTGGATAATTTTTGACAGATATAAGTCATTTGACTAGGATTTATCTTCGACAAGGTTTCAAACAAGACCATCGGCACAATAAAATACTCTAGGTCCGTTATGGCAATGGCAGTATAATGGTAAGGTTTGTCCTGAAACATATCTCCAAAAGGAAAGGCACCGCCCTGCCGAATATAGTCTAAATACGTAAAACTATCCGTCTCATCATATTGCTCAATCCGAGCATAGCCCTTATACAATACAAATAGATAATCTCTAGGATCCTCTGCGTAAAAAAAGATTTGTCCCTTAGGAATCTTTCGAAAACGAATATGCTTAGCTAATTGATCAAAGCTATCACGTGTCAAACGTTCAAAAGTTGGATGTCCCCTTAGATAATCATATTGTTCGTTGCTTATCATCAAAACTCCTTTCTAGCTAAAGTATCCTTCTATCTATTTTAACATATATTAACGTTCTATGCTAATCATTACTGAAAAATTCATAAAACAGGATCATTCCTATGAAGAGGAATACTATTACAGCTAATACAAAAAAACTGGTCCTCTCGAACCAGTCTTAGTATCGTCGAATGAATGAACTTTCAGACAAGGAACTGAGGTGCAAGCAATACTAGAGTACGGCAAGCCGAATGTAACGATGTATCAAAGTTAATTCAAATGACTATAACATTCTATGTATACCTATCTATTCAGCCAATTCATCCGCAATCTTATTGATTTTCCGCAAACGATGGTTGACGCCACTTTTAGTGATCGGTACCGTTAGACTATCCGCCAATTGCTGAATGGAATAGTCTGGATGCTGAATTCGCAACTGGGCAATCTCCTGCAAGTCACCTGACAACTGATCTAGACCGATAGTATCCATAATTTTGATAATATTATTAATTGTTTTCATACTAGCATTGACCGTCTTTGCAATATTAGCAGCTTCCGCATTGGTAGCTCGATTTAGATCATTTCGAGCCTCACGAAGCAATTTAACATTCTCAAACTCTGTCTTTGCCTCTTCTGCTCCAATCACCAAAAGAAAATCCATAATGTCCTCTGCACGTTGCAGATAGGTAATGGTTCCCTTACTTCGCTCAATGACTTTGGCATCCAAAAGAAATTTCTGCATCAGATTGGCCAGGTCATTGGCATGGTCACTATAGACAGAAGCTATTTCAAGCTGGTATTTTCCTTTTTCAGGATCCTTAACAGAGCCTGCCGCTAAAAATGCTCCACGAAGATAGGCTTGACTCCATGAATCATTTTCCAAAACCAAGGGAGAAATCCCCGTCTCTAATCCAAAGAAACTATCAGCCAAATGCAAATCGTTCAATATCTCATTCACGCCGTCTTCTATCAAAACTGCATACACACGATTCTTTTTGAGATTAGGTTTTTGATGATGGCGAATCTCAGCCTTAATCTGATAGAAATGATGTAACAGTTCATAAATGTGACGGGCAATCTTTGCATTTTCCGTACTGATAGAAAGAGTCAAACCTGATGAAGCTAAGCCCAAACTGCCTGATAATTTGATAATAGCAGATAGCTCGCTCTTATTTTGGCTAGACTGAAGCAGCAATTCTTCCTTTACTTGTACTGTAAAACTCATGACCGCACCTGCAAAATCTTGAGCAACTCTTCTACCACCAAGTCACCATCATGGAAAGCTCCGCCATTTTCCAAACGAAGAAAATTCGAAGAAATCACACGATTGGCCTGTTTTTGCAAACCTGCAAAATCGTGTTTTACCTGTACCAAGTATTCATCAAACTGATTGCTATTCATATACTCTTGTGGAACTGGCTCAATATTGACCAAAACTGTATCAATAAATTGTTCAGCTAGGTGAGCATTGAGAACCGCCACATGGTCCGCATCTGAGAAAAACTCAGTCTCTCCCCGTTGGGTCATAATGTTGCACACATAGGTCACTTCAGCCTTGGTTTCTTTTAGGGCTTTGCCAATGTCAGAAATCATCAGATTCGGCAAGATTGAGGTAAAAAGAGAACCCGGTCCAAGTACAATCATGTCACTTTCCATAATCGTTTCAACTACTTGGCGACTGGCTTTCGGTTCATCATCGTTATAAGAATTTGTCACATAGACATGATCAATCATCCCATTGTGCTTGGAAATCTTGCTCTCACCTGCTACCTCGGTCCCATCTGTAAAAATAGCATGAAGGGTCAAGGCCTGTTCGCTAGATGGATAAATCCGCCCTGTTGTATGGAAAAAGCGCGTCAACAACCTCATTGCATTGTAGGTTGAACCCTGCATTTCTGAAATGCCAGCAATGATGAGATTCCCTAGCGGATGACCAGCCAAGGGACCATCTGAATCCGCAAAACGATACTGAAAAATTTGTTCATAAAGTTTGGGCATATCCGACATAGCCAAAAGGACATTACGCAAATCACCTGGAGGGGTCACCTGCAAAGCCTGACGAATTTCCCCCGAAGATCCTCCGTCATCAGCTACCGTCACGATAGCGGTAATCTCTACATCCTTATCCCGCAAACTCTTCAAGATGACTGGAATACCAGTCCCGCCCCCGATAACTGTAATCTTTGGTTTTCTCATGAGCGGTTGACCGTCTCCTTCCGTCTATCCTTATCACGATGACTACGATTGACATTCCAATTTTTCTCTAAATCGTCTGCCAAACGTTTAGCAAAGGCTACGCTTCTATGCTGACCACCCGTACATCCAACGGCAATCGTTAGAACTGATTTTCCTTCCTTCTGATAACCAGGAAGAATCGGTTCTATCAAGCCGAGCAAATGACTATAAAACTCTTCCGATTCTTGATGCTCCATGACATAGTCAAATACAGGCTGATCTAGTCCTGTAAGATTCCGTAATTCTAACTTGTAGTAGGGATTTGGTAGGAACCGAACGTCAAAAACCAAGTCTGCATCCAGAGGTAGCCCATATTTGAAACCAAAGGACATCACTTCTATGCGAAACGACGGCTGATTATCTTGACTAGCAAACTGCTCCGAGATTTCCTTACGCAGATTACGAGGAGTCAGCTCTGTCGTATCAATAACATTTTGACTCATATTTTTCAAGGGAGCCAAAAGTTCACGCTCTAGCTGAATCCCGTCCAAAACACGACCATCAGCCGCCAAAGGATGGGAACGACGAGTTTCTTTATAGCGAGCAACCAATTCACTATCCGTTGCATCCAAGAATAGGACTTTAAAATCTAAATCCTCTGCCCCCTCAATCTCATCCAATACCTCTCGAATCTCCGAGAAGAAGGAGCGACTCCGCATATCTACAACAAGAGCAATCTTATTGTTATCCTGGCTATGGCGAATCAACTCTAAAAACTTTGGCAAGAGAGTCGGTGGCATATTATCAATGGTAAAATACCCCAAGTCTTCAAAAGACTGAATGGCTACCGTCTTACCAGCTCCAGACATCCCTGTCACAATCACTAAATGGAGTTTGTCCGACATGACATTCCCTCCTTTTCTCTTCTAATCAATAACTGCAATAACTTCAATCTCAACCTTAACATCACGTGGCAAGCGAGCTACTTCCACCGCTGAACGAGCTGGAAAATCTGCTGAGAAAGCTGTTTTATAAACTTCATTAAAGGCTACAAAATCATTCATATCTTTTAGGAAACAAGTCGTCTTCACCACATGGTCAAAGTCTGTTCCTGCTTCTGTTAAAATTGCTGCAATATTTTTCAAGACCTGCTCTGTTTGTTCTTGAATAGTCTCGCCAACAATCTCACCAGTTTCAGGCGAGAGAGGAACTTGACCAGAGGCAAATAGGAAATTTCCAACAACCTTCCCTTGAACGTATGGGCCAATTGCTGCAGGGGCCTTATCTGTGTGAATGGTTTTCATATCTCTATCTCCTTTTAATTTTTTATATCTATTATAGCACAAGTTCTGTATAAAACAGCTCACCTACTACTATCCTACACCTATTTTCTTTTATAAAAAAGGAATTGAGATAGTATCACCAACATGAAATAAGGCAATATATAATCTATTTCTAAAACTACCTGCTTATACCAAAAAACTAGCCTACTCAGCCAGTTTTCTTGTTTTTACATAAAATCTCCAAGTCAGAAAAATCGCTCGCAGTAGCAGGTCAATCAAAAGCGACAGCCAGACGCCGGCAATTCCTAAACCGAACATCTGACCTAAGACGATAACACCTAAGACGCGCAGCCCCCACATCCCAACCACTGTGGAATAGAGAGGCGACTTGGTATCCCCCAAGCCCTGCAGTGCGCCAGCCATGATTAAAGAAACCGCAAGGCCTGGCTGGTTGAAAGCATCAATACGTAAGGCTGTGACAACTTGTTTGACGGCTTCTAGGTCTTTGGTAAATAGTAGAGCAAAACTTGGAGCTCCGAAAAATAAGATGGTACCGAGCAGGGACATGATGGTAACACCATAGGCAGAGCTGTGAAATGCGACCCGTCTAACTGTGAGGATGTCCCCCTTTCCCAAGGCTTGACCAATCAAAACCGCTGCCGCTGTCGCAAGACCATAGGCTGGCATATAGGTAAAACTCTCGATATTGCCTGCAATCATGTGAGAAGCATAGATAGTCGTCCCCAGCCCCACAATCAAACTGAAATAGACCACCTGTCCCAATCGCATAACCAAGCGTTCGGTTGCTGCAGGTAGGGTCAAATCCACCATTTCCTTAGGACTTCCGAAATGGAACAATTGTTTGAGATCAACTGCCAAGTCAGTCTGTTGTACCTTTCGGTAAAGCAAGACAGTACCAAGCAAGCGAGCTAAGACGGTTCCCAAGGCCGTCCCTACAATCCCCAAACCTGACCAAGAGCCAATACCAAAAATCAAGAAATAGTCCAAGACCACATTAAAACCATTGGTCAGTAAGCTCATTTTCATAGGAGATACTGTATCCCCAGATGCCCGCAGGATTGTTCCCAAAATGGTCATCAGAGCTTGGAAAATCGTCAGGCCACCACCCCAGTAGAAAAATGCCTGGGCGCCAGCCAAACTCTCCGCATCTGCTCCCATTAAGACCAGCATCTGCCGCCCGAAAATAAGGGATAGTAAACCCAATAGCAGACCTACACCTACTGAAAGTACTAAAGCCTGACGTACCTGATAGGCGACCGCTTCCTTGTCACCCGCACCAATAGACCGAGCAATCAAAGCCGTTGCCCCAACTCCCAAAGCCATATAGACCGCCAAATAGACATTCAAAATCGTATTGGCTAGACCAACTGCCGTCACCGCTACCAGACCCAGCTGGGCTATCAGAAGGGTATCCACAAAACCAACCAAGGTCTGAAAGATATTTTCCACCGTCGCAGGCAAGGCTAAACCAAGAATTTCTTTTCCTAAACTTTCTTGATTCATTTTTCTCTCCACAGATTTATTTAGAATAATTATAAATAAATACCGGTTAAAAAGCAAGAAAACAGGGAATGGGGAAGAACTCGATAAGTCAAAAAGGAGTTCGTCTCCCCACCCCCGCACAGCTCCAAAGGTTCGGGGAACCTTTGGAGGTTGGAGATAAGGCGAACTCCGTTCGCTTCAGTCGTATAAGGAAGATTTGGAGTGGAAAACACGAATTGCTGAGATTTGCTTCGCAAATCTTATCTCCAACCTTTAACAGTCCACTGGACTGTTAAACCCAATCAACCACTGCGCTGAGATGTTGACACGAGCTCTGAGAAGTGCACCGATACCGAGCCTAGTTTCCTAAGGCTTCACTTTTTATAGATTTCTTTCCGGTACCCGATTTCAAGGGCTAGGATGACCATTTTGTTATCAATAATATCGCAAATCACACGGTAATTTCCCACACGATACCGCCACAGGCCCTTATAATCTCCAACCAAGGCCTTGCCAAACTGTCTTGGATTTTCCAAACCGTCCAAACGTTTTTTCAAATCCTTAGCAAGCATCATCCCCACATGCCTGTCCATTTTTTTCAACTGTTTCAAAGCATCATCGCTGAGAACAAGTTTATAAGCCATCTTCTAACTCCGCAAGAACATCATCAATCGAGTGTGTAACAGGATTTTCTTGGAATTTCTTCAAAGCCTTGATACCAATTTCATAGTCCAACTGGTCTTCTATCTGTTCAGCAAGTGCAGTTTTAAATAACTCAGACAGGCTTTTTCCTGTATGAATGGCATAGCTTCTGAAGATTTCTTCTTCTGCATCGTTTAACCGCAAGGATACAATTCCCATCATTCCACCTACTTTCTTCTTGTAATACATTGTATAACAATTCGTTCAAAATATCAATTGACACCAGAAAAACAGACCACGTTTGTAGTCTGTAAGTGAATATTTACTTCGCAGTCTTTCAGTTTACTTTTAGTACTAGGCAACGAGCTGCAGGCTGTACTAAGGTACGGCAAAGCGAGTTAACGACGTAATAAAAGAAAAACTGAACGACTGTATTACGGATGCAAGCGATGCAACATACGTGGGAACGGAATGGCTTCACGGATGTGTTTTGTACCAGCGACAAAGGTTACCATACGTTCAATACCGATACCGAAACCACCGTGTGGCACAGATCCGTATTTACGGAGGTCAAGGTAGAATTCGTATTCTGACTTGTCCATGCCGAGCTCGTCCATCTTGGCTACCAAGGCATCGTAATTGTCCTCACGCATAGAACCACCGATGATTTCACCGTAGCCTTCTGGCGCCAAAAGGTCCGCACAGAGCACGCGCTCTGGATTACCAGGAACTGGTTTCATGTAGAAGGCCTTGAAGCTTGCTGGATAGTTAACAACGAAAGTCGGTACACCAAAGTAGTTTGAAATCCAAGTTTCATGTGGCGAACCAAAATCATCCCCATGCTCGATGTGTTCGTAGTCCGTATCTTCATCAGCCTCATGCTCTTGCAAAAGGGTAATGGCATCATCATAAGCCACACGTTTAAATGGTTCTGCAATATAGCGTTTGAGAGCATCCACATCACGCTCAAGAGTTTCCAAGGCTTGTGGAGCACGGTCGATAACACCTTGAATCAAGGCTTTGACATAAGCTTCTTGCAAATCAAGTGACTCTTCATGGCTGAGGAAGGAATACTCGGCATCCATCATCCAAAACTCAGTCAAGTGACGGCGAGTTTTTGATTTTTCCGCACGGAAAACAGGTCCGAAGTCGAAAACACGACCAAGTGCCATAGCACCAGCTTCAAGGTAAAGCTGACCTGATTGGCTGAGGTAGGCAGGTTGACCAAAGTAGTCCGTTTCAAACAATTCTGTCGAATCTTCTGCAGCATTTCCTGACAAGATTGGGCTATCAAACTTGATAAAGCCATTCTTTTCAAAGAATTCATAGGTCGCATAAATGATCGCATTACGGATTTGCTGAATAGCGACCTGCTTACGCGAACGCAACCAGAGATGACGGTTGTCCATAAGGAAGTCCGTTCCGTGTTCTTTTGGTGTGATTGGGTAATCTTGTGACTCACCAATGACTTCAAGGTCTGTCACATCCAACTCGTAGCCAAACTTAGAACGCTCGTCTTCCTTGACAATACCTGTCACATAGACAGACGTTTCTTGGCTGAGGCGTTTTGCTACATCGAACTTTTCCGCACCAGCTTCTTCGCCGAATTTTTCAATGAAGTTTGGCTTGAAAGCAACTGCTTGGAAGAAGGCTGTTCCGTCACGCAATTGCAGGAAGGCTAACTTGCCCTTGCCAGACTTGTTGGCAACCCAGGCACCAATGGTCACTTCTTGACCGACATAATCTTTTACTTGGTTGATGGTAATCAATTTTCTAGACATTATTTTTCCTCTTTTTATTTTTTCATAAATGTGTGTAATCGAGCCACTGCTTCTTTGAGCGTGTCCATATCTGTCGCATAGCTGAGGCGGATATTCTCAGGAGCTCCAAAACCAGCACCTGTCACCATTGCGACTCCCACTTCTTCCAAAATGGCTGTGGTAAATTCAGTCACATCTGTGTAGCCCTTCATTTCCATAGCCTTTTTGACATTTGGGAAGAGATAAAAGGCACCTTCTGGCTTAATCACTTCAAAACCAGGCACTTCTGCCAGCAATGGATAAATGGTATTGAGCCGCTCTTCGAAGGCCAGACGCATGGTTTCTACTGTATCTTGCGGACCTGTAAAGGCCTCAATAGCCGCATACTGAGCAACTGCTGTCAGGTTTGAAGTCGTTTGTCCGATAATCTTGCTCATGGCCGCAATGATTTCAGGATTGCCAACGGCAAAGCCAACCCGCCAACCTGTCATGGCATAGGCCTTGGCCACCCCATTGACAACAATAGTTTGCTGGCGAATGCTTTCTGAAATGCTTGAAATCGGTGTGAAGGTATTTCCATTATAGACCAAACGACCGTAAATATCGTCTGCCAAGATGAGAATATCGTGCTCTACAGCCCAGTTTCCAATAGCTTCCAATTCCTCACGACTGTAAATCATGCCAGTCGGATTAGAAGGGCTATTGAGCAAGAGAACCTTGGTCTTATCCGTACGAGCCGCTTCCAGCTGGTCAACCGTTACCTTGAAATTGTGCTCTTCTGTCGCAGTGACAAAGACAGGCACCCCATCATTCATCTTGATTTGATCTGCATAAGAAACCCAGTAAGGTGTCGGAATAATCACCTCATCACCAGGATTGATAACCGCCGCAAAGAAGGCATAAAGAACAAACTTGGCACCTGTCGCAAGAACGACTTGATTGCGTTCGATGGAGTAGCCGTAGAAATTCTCAAAGTAGGTATTGACTGCGTCCTTCAATTCTGGAAGTCCTGAAGCTACCGTGTAAAAACTCGCCTTACCATCTTCGATAGACTTAATAGCAGCTTGCTGGATATTTTTCGGTGTGACGAAGTCTGGCTCACCCAAGGTCAGCTCTAAAATATCACGTCCGTCTGCCTTCAAGGCTTTTGCACGCGCACCTGCTGCCAGAGTTACACTTTCTTCCATCTCTAAGACTCGTCTTGATAACTTGCTCATAAGCCCTCCCGTTTGATAAAGTTCCCTGTTTCAAATTCAACTAAATAGTAGGCAGTACCTGACTTGACTTCCCAAATCGGCTTCGCATCTCTGTAGCCAAGAACCGATTTTTCTATCTCTCCAGCACCATTCTCTGTAGCGACTGCCTGCGCTTCTTCCTTAGAAATACCATTCGCCATTGGATAAACGTACACAGTATTTGTCTCTTCAGGAATGATAACTGCAATCATTTCTCCCTGACTCGTCTTTCCTTGCACGCTAAAGTATGTTTCTGCCCCATTATAGATAGAGACATCATCAACAACCTCTATATCCGCATAGTCTCGAGCTACAGAAATAGCGTGACTCTGTACATCAGAAAAAGGCTTAGCTGCAAGGTCCCAAATAACAAATATCGAAAAAGTCATGACACTTAGGAGTATAAAGGAACCAGCTATCAGCTGTCCCTTCTTCGTTGCCAATACTTCCAAAAGTTGAAAAATCTTTTTTTCCATAGTAGTCCTATTATACTACAAGTTAAAGCATATTTCCATTTTTTCCGTAATTGAATTGTGAATAAACTTTCATTCTCCTTCAGACAGAGAACGAATATAAGAACCGGGACCCACAGTTCAGCTCCTCCATGCTATAAAAGTACTTTACCTATGGATATAGGATCTAACTTTTTTTGCTTGATAACCGAACTATTTATTGCTAAAATATTCTCATGAGAACTGTTGAACAATCTTTAAATGAGAACAAGCATGCACTTCACAGTCTAGTCGTCTTTCGCAGAGCAGCTAATACTATCGCAAAATCAGAATTAGAAACAATCAAAAAATACGGACTGACAGTTTGTCAGTTTGGAGTGATGGAGGCACTCTACAACAAAGGAAATCTGCGGATTCAAGACTTAATTGATAAATTATTAAGCACATCTGGCAACATGACTGTCGTTATAAAAAACATGATTCGTGATGGCTATATCTACAAGACGATCGATACAAATGACCGTCGTGCTTCCTTGATTGCTCTCACTCCACTTGGACGCGAAACCATTGAAAAAATCCTTCCAGAGCATTAT